>JBAXIY010000059.1:0-14596 GCA_037138135.1 Verrucomicrobiia bacterium | reverse complement strand
CCTTCAACTCGCCATACCAGTAATACACGCCCTCGTGATAAAGAATGCCGCCGCCATGCGCGTTGATTGGATGGCCTGAAGTATCCCGCCAGATTTCGCCGGGCGCAAACGCAGAAACCGGTGCCGCTGACAAGGACAGAGTCAACCAGCCGGCGAGATAGGTGATGGTCAACAGTCTGATCTGCTTCGTCATCATTGTAGGCTTCATAAATCTTTGTGACGTATATCCTCAATTGGCAGTTTGGAGGCAAATCACCGAGGCAACTTTGTCCGGGGCGGCGGCCGGGAGTTTGAGCGTCAGGCCGGTTTCGGCCTGGTGAAATTCAACCGATTTTTGACCCGCCAGCAGGAAGGCCCGAGTGACTTTGCCTTTGACCGCAGACAATTCAAATGTGCCGTTCGCTGGCCAGTTAAAAACGATGATGTATATTTTTCCCGCTTTGGTCGTGCAGCGCCAGTCGTTGGCCGAGGAAACCATCGTATCGCTCCCGTAACCGTCCTTCGCCTTCACGGCTTTGCCGAGTTCCTCGCCGAAGCAGGTCGCGGACGTGCCGTAAATGGCCTCGCCGTTGACCTTCATCCATTGGCCCACGGCCTCCAGCCGCTCGACTTCTGGCTGCGGAATGATGCCCGTGCTGTCCGGGCCGACATTCAGGAGATAGTTGCCGCCCTTGCTCGCAATGTCACAGAGGTTGCGGATGAGGGTCTGGGTGGATTTCCAGTGTTGGTCGTCGCGCTTGTATCCCCAGGTATCGTTGATCGTCATGCAGGTTTCCCAGTCACGTCCGGGAAACCCTTTCGCGGGAATTTTTTGTTCCGGCGTCTCGGTATCACCCTTGAACCCGCCGCCGAGGCGGTTGTTCAGAATGATGTTGGGTCGGAGCGCGTGGACGGCATCGTAAATTTTCTGCGCGCGATTAGGGTTCATGTCTTTGGGCGTATCCCACCAGATGACAGCGGGAAATTCGCCGTAGTTGGAGCAAATCTCCTTTACCTGCGGCACGGCCACTTTGTCAATATAGTCGTCCATGTCATGCTCCTGCGCCTTGTCCCATTTGCCGTTGATGGCGGATCCGCCATTGTTCCAATCCTGCGCCTGTGAATAATAAAATCCGAGCTTGACGCCGTATTTGCGGCACGCGGCCGCGAGATCCTTGAGCGGATCTTTGCCGTAAGGCGAGGCTTGCACGATATTCCACGGGCTGGCTTTAGTGTCAAACATCGCGAAGCCGTCGTGATGTTTTGAGGTGATGACGATGTATTTCATGCCGGCGTTTTTGGCGGTTTTCACCCAGGCGTCGGCATTGAAATTGGTCGGATTAAATTCCTTCGCGAACTGTTGATATTCGGCCATCGGAATTTTGCCATTGTTCATGATCCATTCGCCAATACTGCCGACCGGCTTATCGTGGTAGTAACCGGCGGGCACGGAATAGACGCCCCAGTGAATGAACATGCCGAAGCGCGCCTCGCGCCACCATTGCATTCGCGCGTCGCGCTGCGCGGGCGTCTCAGCCGCGTGGAAATCCGGCGAGGCCTGCGCGCGCAGATTGGAGTTGGGCAAACTCGCGCAGAGCGCAAGCAGCGAAGTGAGGATGCATTTTTTTATTGTTTTTGTTTTCATAATTATTGCTTTTGTGTCGCCGAAGCATGACTGCGGATCATTTCACCAACTTTGTGAAGGGTTTCCACATCAATCGCGCGCAGCCGACCATTGTAATCCGGCCCGACATCGAGCGAGAAAATATTTCCATACTTCGCCGCGCCGAGATAGTCCGCGTAGATTTTTTCCGCTGGCAGACAAAGGGGGTCGTGTTCCGGCAACGAATAAAACCAGTTCGCGCCGCCCTGATGCTTCGGCAGGATCGGGTAAGTAAATTCAGCGAGCCGGTGGTTGTTGGTGCCTCCCATGTGTTCGCTGTTGAATCCCGCACCGGCTTTGTCTGAAAGCGGTGCAGGATGCCCCTCTTCGCCGAGCCGGATGTCCGCGCCCACCTGCGAGCCGGAGTTGAAGCCCACAAAACAATCAGGCTGGAACTGCTTGACCCACTGCGCTGTTTCCGCGTGGCTCAAGCCGCCGTCACCCACCGCGTGATCAAACCAGATGTATTCAATCGGACCATAGCGCGTAAGCAGTTCCTTGAGCTGCGTTTTTTTCATCTCAGGGTTTTTTCCGATGTGGCCGCTCTGCCAGCCTTGTCCCGGCGCGCCGCCCGGCCACGCCCATTCGCCTTCGGAAAAATAGATTGCCAGCTTGAGGCCGAATTTGTCGCAGGATTTTTTCACTTCGGCGAGCACGTCGCGACCCAGCGGCGCTTTGGTAATCTTGCGATCGGTGGTCTGCGTGTCCCACAGACAAAAACCATCGTGATGTTTCGCGAGAAAAAGGATGTAGCCCATGCCTGCGTCCTTCGCTGTTTTAACCCATTGGTCAGTGTCGCAATCCTTGGCCGCAAACAAATCAAGGTTGGTCACACCCGGCGTCCACTCTTTGCCGGAAAACGTGCTGAACGACCAGCAGACAAACATGCCCCAGTGCAAATCCTGCAACTGCTTCACCCGCGCCTCGGTCACGGTCGGAAGATTGGTCGGACTAGGTAGCGCCGATTCGGGCACAGGCAAGGTGATTGCGGGAATATCCATCGCCCAGCCGTCCAATTCCAATTTAATCACCGCCGGCAAAGGACCGATCTTCTCCGGCAAGTGCAGAATAAATTTACCATCGGCGACTTCAGTTTTGATTTCGCCGCCACCCAGCACGGATGCGGATTTGATTTTGCGCGGCAGCGCCGGCAGTTCAATCGCGTCGCCCTCCGCTTTCAGGACGTGAACATAAACCGCGCTGCCCTTGCGCGTGCTGGCGATTTGCCGCGTCGGCTTCCACGGACCGCCGCGCGTGCCGTAAATGCTTTCGCCGTTCACGTCCATCCACGCGCCGACGCGTTTGAGCACTTCAACCTGACGCGGCTCGATGTGTCCGTCGGGCATCGGGCCGACGTTGAGCAGTAAGTTGCCGTCGCCGCCGACCGTGCGACAAAGAATGCCCAGGACTTGGGCCGGCGATTTAAGTTTGTCATTCGGCTTCCACGCCCACTGCTCGCAAATGGTCATGCACGTTTCCCACGGACGCTGATCATCGTAAGCGCCGACTCTCTGTTCGGGCGTGTAGAAATCCTCATCTTCGCGAAGTGTGCCTTGGTTTTTCCATTCGGCCTCGGAGCCCATTTCGAGCCGGTTATCAATGATGATTTGCGGTTGCAATCCGCGCACGAGCGGATAAGTCGTCGCCGGATGCCAGTCCACCGGGCGACCGTCGCTGTCGAACCAAAATATATCTATCTTGCCGTAGTTGGTCAGTAGCTCGCGCATTTCGTCCTGTATGTGCGCGACAAACCGGTCGTTGTTAGCCGAGCGGCAATCCGGGTCGCGCCAGTCCATCGGCGAAAAATACCAACCCATGTGCAGCCCTTCCATGCGCACGGCTTGCGCCAGTTCCGCACAAAGGTCGCGCTGGAACGGCGTGGCGGCGATGTTGTAGCCGTCCACCTTGGAATCCCAGAGCAGAAATCCGTCACCGTGCTTCGCCGTGAGCACGACATATTTCATGCCGGCCGTTTTGGCAATACCGGCCCAATCGGCGGCGTTGAAATTCGTCGGGTTAAATTTTTTGTAGAGGTTGTCGTAAACTTCCACCGGCGTCGGGCCGTGGTTCGGGCAATTGGTATTCGAGTTGGCGCGCGACCAACTGATTTCCTTGCCGGTCAGCGTCACCGGGCCGTAGTGGATAAACATCCCAAACCGCGCCTCCCGCCACCACGCCATCTGGGCGTCGTGCGCCGCTTTGCTATCGGCCCGGGCTGGCATCGCGGTTTGAGCGTGGACAAAAGCCGGAGCCAGCAAGAATGAACCCGCCACAATCAGGCTTCGGCACGTGTTTTTCATGATTTTAGAAGTTTGGCGTTGCGATCAATTCACTTCGCCGCTTTCATCGCGTCGCGCAATTGCTGCTCGGACTTCGCATTCCAATAACCGCACTCCAGTTGGAAAAATACCGACGTGTAAGGCATCGTCAGCGGCGTTTTTATGATCAGCACCTTGAATGTTTTTCCCGCCTCATCCAGCTTGCCGATGATCTGCTCGTGCGGCAGGACTTGCACGGGCTGGTTGGCGAGGACTTTGCCCAACCCATCGCGATAGACCGTGATGCCCGGCGCGTTGGTCTCGGCAACGGACTTCATTTCCGCATCCGTGTATATCGTCGGCTTGACATGTTCGGTTTTGGCTAGTTCGGCGAGCACGCCCTTCACCACTTCAAGCTGGTCGGCCTCGACGTAAATCGTCTCAATGCCCGGCGCGGTTTGCAGCGGATAGGCTGAATCGGCGATGACAATCCAGTTGCGATGGCCGAGCAGCGGCAGTTCCGCCCGCAGTTTTTCTCTCCAGTTGTCAGCGGCCAGCGCGGTGCTGGCCAGCAGGGTGATCAGGGCGAGGGCGATTAGGAATTTGTTTTTCATGTTGAGCCTAGGCGAGTTTGATTTCGAGTTTTTCCCCGGCGGAAATTGTCACGGCTGAATCCAAGGTTATTAAAATCCGTTTGCCGTTTTTCGCGCCGCGCGCGGCAACCGGTTTGCCCGCGCATGACACTTGGGGCGTCGTTCCAAAATCACCCTCCAGCGCAACCATCTTCAATTTCAATTTGCCCCAGCGCACGGCGATTTCCGCCGTCGGGTTTCCGTTTTCAACTCTCTGCGAAAAAGCGCCCCAACCTTCCGCGCCCGTGAAGGCGCATTTGAAATTCTCCGGCGTCAGCTTCGGCGCGAAACCGATGTGCTGCTTCGGGCCGTGATACTCGAAACCGCACGCGGCAAGATAAACGCCGTAGCTCGCCATGCTCCGCGCGTAGTGGTCGCCGCACTCGATCTCGTTCCACGGATTGCGGCGCGACGCGTGGTAGCGGTCATGCACCGCGCGTTCGACGGCGAGGCCTTCGAGCACCATGCCTTCCCAAATCATGTGGCCGGCGACCTGATGCTCAAAGCCGTTCATGCACTCGTTGAAATAACCCGCCGCCCAGTCCGCGCCCTTGCCTTTAGCCCTCGAGTAATCCCAGTCGCTGCGCGGGAACGAGCACATCAGCAACCCCGCTTCGCCGGACATCGCATACCAGCGGCCCGGCTTGTTGACTTCGCGATACGGCCCGACATCAGGCGAAAAGTTGTAGCGCCAAAGTGATTTCAACGCCGTGACGGTTTCTTTTTCCGGCAGCACGCGCGGCAGGCCGACTTGAAACGCCCAACTCTGGCCGAACACCTGGTCAATCTCGCAACCCGTGCCGGAGTTGATGGCATTGAGATGCTGCGGGTCAACCCGGTTGATGAAATATTCACCGTCGAACAGTTGCGCGACCAGATTCTTCCGTCCTGTTTCCAAAATGCCGCGGCATTGCCGCGCGAAATCCGCGTCGCCGGTTTCGTCCGCCATTTCCGCCGCCGCCGCGAGCGACGCGAGATAGAGTCCGCTCAACCACGCGACTTTGCCAAACCAGTCCGTGTCCAGCGTGTTGTGCTGGTTGCTCTCGATGAGGCCGTCGTTATTGGCGTCTTTCGCGATGAGCCATTGCGTCGCGCGTTTGATCTTTGGCCAGTTGCGCCGGAGAAATTTTTTATCCGCGCACATCTGGTGCTCGCGCAGCGCGCGCAAGACCGTTCCAGCCTGCGCATCAATCGCGGGAATCTTATTGCACTCGCCGCGAAAATGAATCGCACCGTCGGGCATCTGCGCCAGGCCGAAATCCACCCGCTCCCGCGTATCCCGCTCCAAATCCGGGAACAGCCGCGCCGCCGCATGGGCGTAATGATAAACGTGGCCGCACGTCCCTTCGCAGCAGCCGACGCCTTCCCATCCGTAGAAGCGGCCGTTCGTAAAACGGTAGCAGGTCGAGGTCGCGAGGATGGACGTGTTGAGCATCGTGCGGTCGAGAAACCAGAACGGCAGCGTGGAATCATACCAAGTGTCGCGCCACAATTTGGTCTGTGATTCGAGCCGGGAAAAATTTTCAACGACGTATTCCGCCATGGCCTGAGCCGAGGAAAATTTCGTGGCGTAGTAACGACCGCAATCCGTGAAGGCTTTATTGATCGAGAGATTCGGAAAATGCCACGCGAGCACAAAGGTCACGGTCTTCGATTCGCCGGCGACGAGCGACAGTTTGCGGGCGAGTGTTCCGGCCAGCTTTTCAGAGAAGGGCGCGGATTTTTCGCCGCTCGTTTCATCCGCGTCACCGAGCAACGCGAGCGCCAGCGTGCCGAAGTCCGGCAGCTTATTTAAGTCGGCATCGCCTTCCGCCGCGCAAACCAAAAGCGTTGCGCCTTTGGCTTTTGCAAAACGGTTTTTCAAAAGACCGCTGCGGTCGCGGTGATACAAACACACGCCGTTTTCGAGTTCGCCGGACAAAATCGTTTCCACCGGCGCAGCAGAGGTGTTGCGGACGGTGAATTGCAGAATCGTCGCGGGCAGGCTGGAGTCATCGGTGTTGAGCGGGATGAACGGCGAAAACGCTTCGAGCTTCACGGAAACCGGCACGCCGGCATCGGCGTATTCCACAATGCCCAAAGGATATTCGCCGCGAAAACTCACGTCGATAAATCCGTCGCGGTCGAGCGAAACGACCTTGTCGCCGAGCTTCAGCGAGAACTTTTGTGTGAGCGGCGAGGCCAGCGTCAGCGGCTTGGCGTAGTGCGGCCCGTTCGATCCGCTGTTCTCATGGCGATTGAAAATGTCCCAATGCCACAGCCGCCCATCGCCGCCGAGATACAACTGTCCCGCGCCGATGCCGCCGATGGGCATGCCGACAAATTTGAGATCGCCGCCGCGCAACACTTCCGGCGTGCCACGCGCGAAAAGTGATTTTACCCAGTCCGGCGAAAGCTTTTTGTCGGCGGGAACGAGATGGTCAAAATCCTCGCGCGTGAACGGACCGGCCATCGCCGGCAGCCGGGAGAAAGCCAATCCGAGAAAGGACGCGGCGGAGATTTTTAAAAAATCCCGACGCGCCCAGCCGTCGGCTCGATTTTTTGGCAAATGATTTTGTGCGTTCATCCTCGGAGTGATTTTTGTCTTGGTTAAACCCGAACTTTACCCGGCTGGCACATCTTTTCTTGCAGTTCAGCCAGATGCGTTTCGTAAACACCGCGCGGCGTCGTTTTTCGGGCGACACAAATTGCAGCGGCCTTGCCAACGATTTCTCCCATCATGCCACAAGTGCGCATCACGCGGACGGGGCCAAGGCCGTCGTTGGTTACGCTGATGTCGCGACCGGCCATGAATAAATTGCCGATATTGCGGCTGTAGAGACAGCGGTAGGGTGCCCAATACGGGCCTTTATACTTATGACCCGCCTCGCCCGCCGTGGAGTCGGCAATGAACGCTTCATCTCCAAGACCTTTGGAAAATTTGGGATCGGGAGCATGCAAATCAATGCTCCAGGTGCACGGAAAAGCTCCATCGGGAAAAGTCCGCATTTGCCGAAAATCATCCGCGGAAACGATGACATCCCCCATCAGTCGCCGTGACTCGCGCTTGCCGGCGATGAAGGCCGCCCAGCCAAGACGGTGGTTCGGATAGAGCTTGTCCACGTTTTTGAGCGCATCCCACGCTCCATACATTGCGCGAAAGTTTAAGTCGCGGATGCGCTCGATATCGGTCGTCGGATCCTTGTCAAATCCGCTTTCCCAGAACCAGCCACCGAGGTTATCCAACGGATTTGCACCGCCCCACTTGCCTTTGAATTTTTTGCGCCCGGGGAATGGTTTGTCCGTGAGATCAATGGCCCACGGACAACGCGGAAATGGCTGTTCGGCCTTGTGTTCGACCATGCACATGAAAAGCGCATCCTTGTCCTTGCACTCGCATTGGAGCACCTGTTTTTCATCCGCGGCATCGAGAACATTCCAGAGGTTGCTCGTGCCCATTTTGAGGCCCTTGGACATTTCAAAATCTGCGCCGGCGAGAAAGCCGATCGATGCGTCGCCCGTGCAATCGGCAAAGAACTTGGCCCGCAAACGAATTTGCCGCGCGGTGCGGGTGTGCTGGGCAATTACGGCGCTGATTTGGTGCTCGGTCATTTCCGCGGCCACCGCGCGTTGCTCGGCCAGCAGCGTGATGCGCGGTTCAGCCTGAACCGCCGCCATTTTGCGCGGATCGTCATAAAGCTCGCGGCCTTTCGCGTTCTTGTTTCCCGGCGGCGGATTTTGCGGACAGATTTCATCCACAATCTCGCCGATGTGCGGATAGGGTGGCTGCTGGGTATGACCTTCCGGCCAGACACGCACTTCTGAACTGCAATTCCCACCGAGCACCGGACGATCTTGCACGAGCGCGACGCGCAAACCATTCCGTGCCGCCGAAAGCGCCGCGCAGGTGCCGGCCAATCCGCCGCCCACCACCACCAAGTCAAATTCTCCGCCGTCGTCGGGATGCTCGGGCAAACCCAACAGAGCGCGACGAAATTTGGTGAGCGCCGCGACATCATTGGTTGGCTCGAAGGAAGCATCTTTGCAAAAGAGAATGGCCTCACAGCGACCTTCAAAGCCCGTCAAGTCGTGCAACGCGACCGTTGCTTTCGCGCCGACGCTGACCACTCCGCCGTCGTGCCAATGCCAGTCGGCATTTTTGGTGCCGAAGATTTCCTGCAACGGCTGGCCGTCAAGCAGCAATTGGAATTTTCCCGGCGCGCCGGGCGCTTTCCACGGTGCGACCCAATCCCGCGTGCGCACCCAGACGCGATAGTTGCCGGCCGAAGGAAACGTCACCTGCGTCACCGCATCCTTGACCGGGATGCCGAGGCCGTGCGCCAACAAATAGGGCGAACCCATTTGATCCATGGACTGTTGATCCAGATCCCAGCCACCGAGATCGGCAAATTGTTCGGCCTCCAGAAAAACAAATTCGCCGTCCGGCTGCGCAAGGCCATTCGCAAAAACGGACGGACTCGCCAGCAAGAGCAAGAAGCCGCTGCCAGTTCGGCCGATGAATTGTCTGCGGTTCATATTGGTTTTCAAATTAGACGCGAAATCGGATTCTCCAGTTACCAATCATCGGTGCGGAACGGGGAGGCCGGCAGGCCCGCGCCGTTGTAAAGGTTGCAGTCGGGATTCGCCGCCCAAGCGTAGCGCACGGCCTGGGGTGATTTCACATCAGGGCTAGAGACGATGACTTTGCCGCCTTCAATGTGCGCGTTGGCCGAAACCCATTTGTGATCTTCTCCCGCAATGGCAAATCCTTTCAGGCCGCCATCTTTGGCAACCAATCCGCCGTCGGTGTGCTTGAAAGACAAAATAATTTCGCCGTCTTTGATTTCTTGTCCGTCCGGCAGCGGTCCGGAATAGGGAACATCCTGGCCATAAACTTTGGCGAGCGCCCACAGCGCCAGCCGATGGCCGACCGCCTGTTTGTTTTTTGGATGAATATTATTTGCCTCGCCCACATCCACCGTGATTGCCATGCCGGTGTTGGTCACGGCCAGCGTTTTCAACATCTCTTCGCGAACCACGCACCAGTTGTTGTAGGCGGTTTCAACGACATTGGTGGTGCGCGGATGGAAGTTTGGCAACTGCACCCAGGCGAATGGAAAATCACCTTCGTTCCAGCGTTGCCGCCAATCTTGAATCAACAGGGAAAGCTGCATGGAATAAAGTTTCGCCAGATCGCTCGCCGCGTTGTTTTCGCCCTGATACCAGATGGCCCCGCGAATCGCGTAGGGAATGATGGGCGCAATCATCCCGTTGAACAAATTCGCGGGATAATTCTTGTCGAGTCGTGGATTCACCGGCTTGGCGGGCTCAGGCGAAACGGGCTTGCCTTCGGCCTTACGGCTTGCGGCGTTGGTTTTCCACGCCTCCATTGCCCGCAGATATTGGGCCTGCGCTTTGGCTTCGTCGAAGGGAACGCGCATCTTGGCTTCCCACGGCTTGAAAACCGGCGCAAACTCCGGTTTGCCTTCCATGCGATCCATGCAGGTCCACGTCTCGATCGGCGTGCCGCCCCACGAGGCGTTGATGACGCCGAAGGGAACCTGAAGCTTCCGGTGCAAATCCCGCACGAAAAAATACGCCGTCGCGGAAAAAGACCCGACGGTTTCCGGGGAGCAAACCACCCATTGCCCCTCGCAATCGGTCTGCGGAGCGACCGCGACCTTGCGCGCCACGGTAAACATCCGGATTTGCGGATACTTGGCCCAGTCCTTTTCCGACTTGGCGTTCCAAACTTCGTTCACCGACAACTGCATGTTGGACTGCCCGGACGCCAGCCAGACTTCGCCCACCAAAACATCCTGAACCACGATCGTATTGTGGCCTTTGACCGTGAGCGTCAGGGGAGCGTTTGCCGAGAACTTGGCCAGCCTTACACTCCATTTGCCCGAGCTGTCGGCCTTCGCGACCTGGGTTTGGCCCGCGATACTCACGGCGACTTCCTCGCCCGGATCCGCCCAGCCCCAAACCGGAATCGTGGCGTCACTTTGCAAAACCATGTGATCGGAAAAAAGTGACGGAAGCTTTACGTCTGCCCAACCCGTGCTGACCAGTAAGGTCAAGGCCAAGATGGCTGTGTGTCGGAGCGGTCGGATGATGTAGTTCATAAACAGTTCGAGGTTGTATTGATTTGGCTTCACATTATTGGTGGGCATTGATGGCCATCATCACCACGGTGTCGGCAGGATGCAAGGTTCGATCGAGTCCCGTGATGTGAATGCTGCCGTCCGCGTTAACGGCATATTTCAGTTTTTTGCCGGTGAACAAATCACGGCAGGCCGCGACTTTTTCTGTGATGATTGGCGTGGTGAATTCCGTTCCCGCGTAGCCGGGCAGCAGGTGGACAAAATACTTGCCCGGCTTGCAGGTGAAACCGTATTGATTATCCACCGGATTCCACGGACCGCCGCGCGTGCCGTAGATGCTATCGCCCACTTTTTTCAGCCACGCTCCGACCTCACGCGCGCGCGCCGCGTGGCTTTCGGGGATCCTCCCGTGCCGGTCGGGACCAAAGTTCAAGAGCAAATTACCGTTGCGCACCACCACGTCCACGAGGTTGCGAACAATTTCATCGTAAGACATCAGGTTTTGCCTCTCGTTGTAACCCCAGGAAGATTTATTCAGGTTCAAACACTTCTCCCAATAATAGGAACGCACCGGACCGGTCACGGGCTTGCTCCCTTCGTCCACGGCAAAGTCCCCGATCCAGCCGGAGCGATTATTGCAGATCACATTCGGAGAATATTTCCTCGCGATGCCCATCAGTCCCAAAGCGCGGCCTGTTTCATCAAACTCGCCGTATTCTCCAGCCACGAGCCAAGGATTGTTCGGATCGCGATATTGGCCCGGTTCCCAAAAAAAGGCGGCGTCACGATCCGCGCCCTTTTGCCCCAGCCAGCCGCCATCCCAAAAGACATAATCGAACGGACCGTAATTTTTGAACAGCGTGCGGACTTGTTCGTAAACCTCCTCTTTCATGACGCGGGCGTTTTCCTTGTGGGCGGAATCTGTCTGGTAATGCCAGGCGTTCGGCAAACAGTTCGTGCCCCACACGTCGTAATACCCCGGATAGCGCCAGTCAATCGGCGAGAAATACAGCCCCACCCGCAGCCCGGCGGCGCGACACGCTTTCACATATTCGGCATAAAGATCACGGTGGATCGTCTGAACACTGGTGAAGGCGTTGGTGTGCCGGCTGTCAAACAGCGCAAACCCGTCATGATGCCGCGCGGTGAGGCACATGTATTTCATGCCGGAATCCTTGGCAATCTTCGCCCACTCGGCGGGATCGTAATCCTTGGCATCAAAGTAAACGCCGTCGCCCTGATCGGTGGCGTATTTGCGGTAGTGTTCCGGAGTCATGGCGGCGGTTTCCATGAGCCATTCCCCTTTGGCCGGCACGGCATAGATGCCCCAATGCAAAAACATGCCGAACTTCGCGTCCTCGAACCATTTCATCTGCGCATCGCCTTGTTGGGTAATGCCGAAATCGTTTGTCACCGGGCGCGCTTCAACCGGCCCACCGGCCAAGCCGAGGGACAGGAGCAAAGCTGGCAGGATTTTTTCGGCCATTTTATTTGTCAGATGCGTTGATGTTTTCAGACAGCTCGATGGCTCCCAAATCGGGCAGCCCAAGAATCTTGTTCCCGAGGATGTCGCGCTCCGGATTGAGTCCGACCGTCAATCCAACTTCGTCGCCGCGAAGCCGGGGAATAGTAATGCCACGATTCTGGACTAGGCGGGCATTTTGCGGAATGTAATCTTCCAATTTCATACCCCCGGCATTCACGAACTCGGGATTCCCGATGATGGGCGACCGGTCTTTGACCGGGGCGTTGGCCGGCCAACTGGCGATGCTTTGATAGAGGTTGTTTTCAAACACCGCATTCCGCAGTCCCTTGGCCGGGCCTTTATCGTCACGGTTTTGGTCGCCCATCACGGTCTGGCTGCGTCCTTCAATGCAAAAAATATTGTTGGCAATCAGCACGCCGGCCGCCGTGTCCGCCAACGCCACTTTGGCGACGATGTCCGCGCCCACATAAATGGTGTTGTTGTAAAAATAGGTGTTGAATGGCCCCCGCCTTGGACTCTTGTCGCCGACATAGCCGCTCAACCAGAAAATCTTCCCCTCCTGAAACGCACCGTTTTGGCCTTTGACCCGATAACCGTCATTGACGCTGATGTTGTAGCGGTAGGCGCAGTTGTGGTTGTTGCCGAGGATTTCGCAGAAGCCGCCCGCGTTGTGGGCGCTGAAGTTGTATTGCACGATCACATTCCGGCAGTTGTAGTCAATGTGCACGCCGGCCGAATCGCCGGGACCGCTTGAGTTCTGGAACCGGCTCTTTTCAATGACCACGTCGCTGGAACCCCACGTCCACAGCCCGCTGCCGCGCCCCCATTTGCGGGTGTCGTCCGCGCTGCCGCTGCGGTTGACGTCTAACTGGCTGAAGTGGCCGCCCGCCACGCCGGACAGTTGCGCACCCGGGCCGCCCGTGTCGGCAATCTGAACCCGTTGGACTTCCACGCGCTGCAGACCGTTGCTGCTGTCAGCCGTGAGTTTGAGACCGGTGTGTTCGATGTTTTCTATCCGACAATCCGCGATGAAGACATCCCGCATCACCGCATCGGCGGAGGTCACGAGGAAGCGAATGCCCCAGCCGTATTGCTGCGTGCCGTTGGCGCTGCGCACTTCCCGCGGAGCGCGAACGAAGCCCGGCTCTTCAAAGAACACGTCCCTGACCGCAACATTGGTGACGCTGAAGCCTTCGTATTTTCCGGGTTGATCTGCTTCAATCAAAATGCCGCAGCGCATATCCTTTCTCACAGGCTGATCGGATTTCATTCCGCCCGCGTTGGCGGTGATCAGCAGATTCCGAATTGCAACATGCGCGCAGTTCTTCAGGCACACGCCCGCCTGACAACCTTTGGCATCAATGCTGGCGCGCTGATCCCCGCCGCCGACGGCGGGCGGGTAGCTGGAAAAAACGATCGGCGCCGCCTCGGTGCCGGTTAGCCGCTCAAATGCCAGTTGTCCCCCGAATTGTTGCCCCGCCGCCAATAAGACCGCGTCACCGGCGTGCAAATTTAACTTGTTGGCCCGCGCCAAAGTTCTCAGCGGTGCGCTTTCACTTGTGCCGGCATTCCCATCATCACCGAGCACCGGGTGGATATAATAATTTGCCGCGCCGGCACGGCTTGCGGCGCAAAACCATATCGCCATCAACCAACAAAATCGGTTTAATGAAACGCCGTTGCTCATGGGATCTTTCCCTTTTTAATGGCCTCGAGTTGTTTCTGCAATTCCGCGGCCTTCTTCGGATACTGCGCGATGACGTTAGTCTGCTCGTCCGGATCCGTGGCGAGATCAAACAACATCGGCTCGGCAATATGATTGGCGGCAAAACGCGCATTAGCAGGGTCCGCACCCATCCCCATGCCGGTCAGTTTCCCCTTCGGTTTGGCGGGAATAAATTTCCAATCGCCCGCGCGCAGCGCCAGCATGTCGGAAATCCCGTGCAGCACGGTGTTGTCACGAAGCTGGTTGGTCGTTGCCCCCAGCAGCACCGCCGATAAATCCAGGCTGTCGGGCGCCACGTTTTTGGGAACTTCTTGGCCGACGATGCCGGCAAACGTCGCCATCAGATCCACCAGGTTGAACATCTGGCCAGTGGCGCGGGGTTTGATTTGCTCCGGCCAGCGCGCAATCAGCGGCACGCGGCAGCCGCCCTCGAAGACGAGATATTTCCACCCGCGCAAACCGCCGGTGGGTTGATGCCCGTTCAAATCCTCGAACGAATGATCATAGTAGCCGTCGAACAAAATCGCGCCGTTGTCGCTGGATAAAATGACCAGCGTGTTCGTCTCCAAATCCAGCCGCTTGAGCGCCTTCATTATTTCGCCCGTCTCCCAGTCAATTTGCTGAACGACATCGCCGCGCACGCCGCATTCGCTGCTCCCGACCAGCGACGGTTTGGCCACGCGCGGAACATGCGGTTCAAACAGGGCGGCTTCTAGAAAAAACGGCGCGTCCTTGTGCTGCTCGATGAATTTGACGGACTGGTTCACGA
>JBAXIY010000058.1:0-14806 GCA_037138135.1 Verrucomicrobiia bacterium | reverse complement strand
CTTTGCGCTTACGTACGTCGGCAACGCGGATTCCGCGCTCTGACTGCGTCGAGCAAGCGACCAGCGTTTCAACAATCGCTGCTGAGCATGGCGGCGTGTAGCAGCGCCGGCTAAGGCGAAACTGCACCTTGAGCAGGTAACGGCTTCCGCTCTTCTGTCCGCCTAGATAAATGTCGTCGATCTCAAACCATCAGGTGAGATGCCGGCCCCTTCGAAATGAAGTGTGCGACTGTTTCGTGCAACAGGCCGCGGAGGTGACCTCGGTTCAGCGGCCTGGTGCATCTCCTGGATGAATACATCCACCCACGCCGCTCGCTGGGTTACAGGCTGAGTTACTCAGCTTTATTGGCTATCAAGTAATGGAATACCCTAATTACAAAGTAACATACTGCGTATATGATTAATTGGAATGTTCGACCGTAAGCCGGCTAGTTTGGCCCGACGGACATTGCGTCGCGGTCATGCCGCAGGGCGCAAATTGTGGGACGGCGCAAGCACGTCCCCCTCGGCCGAAGGGCTGCAATGATGTGTTGGGACTAATTGGTCTAAGAAGGAGTACAGTGCATGAGAGCGTTCATATTTAAGTCAGTTGCCTTTGCGTTCGGGCTCGGCTTTGGTGCTGTGGCATCGGCGCAAACGGTAACGCAACCCGCTGCCGGTGCAGTTGACACGCAAAAGGCGCAGGACACTACGCTAGGCCAAGTTGTCGTGACGGCGCAGCGGCGCAGCGAAATTCTGTCGCAGACGCCGATCGCGGCTAGTGTGCTGTCGGGAACTGAATTAGCCGAAAAAGGTGTCGCGACGGCCGATTCACTCCAGTTCGTCAGCCCCTCCGTCGTGGTCAACAATTTCGGTGAGGGTCTGGAATTCAACATCCGCGGCATCGGTAAGGCTGAAACCAGCGCCTTGACCACCACTGGCGTTATCACTTATCGCGACGGCGTTCCCAGCTTCCCCGGTTTTTTCCAGGGAGAACCTTATTACGACGTGGCCAACATCCAGATCCTGCGCGGTCCGCAAGGAACTGTTGTTGGCCAAAATTCGACTGGCGGAGCGGTGTTTGTCAACACCAACAATCCGGTCATTGGTGCAGGGTACAACGGCTTTGTCAGCGCGAGTTATGGAAATTACAAGGATATCGGCGTGCAGGGCGCGCTCAATTTGCCGATCGGCGACACGTTCGCCGCGCGTATTGCCTTATTTGACGAACGGCGCGACAGTTTTTACAACATTACCGGCCCCAATGGTGCAGCCTATACCGGCAATCCCGGCAATGTGCACCAGCGGGCGGCGCGGATTAGCCTCTTGTGGGAGCCGACAGACAATCTGGGCATACTATGGAAGACCGATTCCGTTGACCTCGACATGGGTGCCTATGTCGCCTCTAAGCCACAAAACGGGTTTAGCACCATCCCAGGGACAAACACTCCCAATCCCTATTACAGCGATCTGTTTAACGTCACAGCAAATGCGCCGCAGGAGGCGCACGACAAGTTTGTCCGATCTATCCTCAAGGTCGAATACGCCGCAGACAGCGGCATAAAGTTGCGCTCCATTACTGGCTACGGGAAAGGTACTTCGAAGTGGGTTGCGGATTTCGATGGCACGGCGAATGGCATTCCCGCGCTGGGTCCGTGGGTAGCGGTACCTGGCAACAAAACCACGTACGGCAACACCGAGGAGACGCAGATCAGCCAGGAATTCAACATCATCTCACCCGACAACCAACGGGTCACATGGTTGTTGGGCGCCTTCGCCCTACGGAATACCTATGACTTTCCAGCACCAGACGGCACTTTCGAAATCAATTACGACACATCGTTGGCTATCGGGCCCTATGCACCGTATTACAAATATCAGTTTAATGGAAGTGTTCCACAGCGATCGCAAGCAGTTTTCGGCCAAATCGGATTTGCACTCACGCCTAACCTGAAACTCGATCTGGGTGCTCGTTCTACAAACAGCAGTTCAGGCAATGTACTTACCATCAATCAGGTAGGCACGGCGATCATTCAAGACCAGACCACTGAGGAACGCAATTCCTCTTACAAGGTGTCGTTGGGCTGGAAGATCAATCCCAACAATTATCTCTATGCCCTCACGGCTACCGGCTTCAAACCGGGCGGGATGAACTTGAAGATCGCTCCTGCTTTACCGGCGGACGCCTTCACGAAAGAAACAATCAAATCATTCGAAGCTGGCTGGAAATCCAACTTTGACGGTGGAAAAGGGCATCTGACAATGTCTGGCTTTTACAATGATTACGACGGATTCCAGGTTAGTGTCGCGTATCCCTTATCTCCAACTTTTCCAGTCATAGGAAATGCTGCTGGCACCACAAGAGTTTCCGGCTTCGAAGCAGAGGCAGATTACAAGATCGGCGCCTTGACACTCGGTGGCGGCATCAGTGTGGTTGACAGTTCTCTTGGACAGTTCTACGCGGTTGACCAGCGCTTCCTTAACGTGCCGGCATGTAACCCAAACGTCGGTCCGGCCAGCGTCTCGTGTGTCAATTTGCAGGGTAGGCAGCTGACATATTCGCCGCCTTTCACTTATAACGTATCCGCCAAATATGACCTTGCCCTGTGGGGAGGCAAGCTGACAACAACCGTAAACTTTGGCCACGTCGCGGAACAATGGGCCTCGCTTTTTCAAAACGCCTTGTACGGTGATCGGCTAGCAGAGCGCAATATTCTCGGCGCGCAATTGACGTATCAACGCGGCGGCACGTCAGTGACGGCCTACGGCACCAACCTGACCAACCAGCAATATGTCGCCGCACATTGGTTAGTCAGTTCCGGTAACCTTGATTTCGCCGGGCCACCGCGCCAATACGGTGTCAAACTTACCCAGTCCTTCTGAAGTGTTGTTTTCCCGGATGCTGGTATTTCTTACTCTAGCATTCGGGCCCATTTACAGGTTCGCAGCGCTCACGAGGTGACATGCAACACTACGAGCATACGAAAGAAAAACCTCTCGATCCTGTCGGGAAGGTGTTTGACTTAAGGCATATGCCTCGTTTGCGGCAACAGCCACTGTGGCTACTAGCGTGAGGAGACGCAGAATGACAACCGACATTGCCAAATCGCCCTACGGTTTTGGAACAAAGTTCTTCTATGGCGTTGGCTCAGTGGCATTCGGCGTCAAAGACAACGGCTTTGGCGCATTGCTCCTGCTGTTTTACAACCAAGCCCTTGGACTCGATGCGCGGCTTGCCGGTCTGGCGATAGCCATCGCACTGGTTGTAGACGCGTTCCTCGATCCGTTGATCGGCTACGCTTCGGATCATTTGCATACTCGCTGGGGCCGGCGCCATCCATTGATGTATGCAGCGGCGATACCCGCTGCGTTGAGCTATTTCTTTTTGTTTTCTCCACCTGACGGTCTAAGCCAAACCGGTCTTTTCGCCTATCTGCTTGTCACCGCAATTTTCGTCAGGGTTTTCATCGCACTTTTCGAAATCCCAAACTCCGCGCTCGTTGCAGAGTTTACGCAGAACTACGATGAGCGCACCAGCTATTTGAACTGGCGCCTTTTCTTTGGTTGGACGGCCGGACTGACAATGACGGTCGCAGCGTTTGGCATATTTCTGAGTGTGGGGGTCGGAAAAATTCCAGGAACGCAGGTGCCAGCAAACTACCAAGCATACGGCATTGCCGCCGCAATCATTATGTTTGCCGCCATCATGGCTTCAGCGTTGGGCACGCATCGCACGATACCCTGGCTGAATCGTCCAGCGGTGGCAGAGGGTCATGATAAGCCGTCTAGTCCCCTTCAAGACATCAGGCGCGCATTGTCATCCCGATCCGCCGTCATGATGCTGCTGACTGGGATGTTCTTAATGCTGGCGCTCGGTCTGCTGGGTGGCATCACACCCTACCTTTATAGCTATTTCTTTGCACTGACGCCACAGCAAATTTCGATCTTGTACAGCGCTGGCTTCTTGTCGGCTTTTGCCGCCTTGGCTTGTACGCCATGGCTGGCGCGGCGGTTTGAGAAGCGTCACGCATATATTGGGGTCACCTTTGCGTCCGTTGTGACGACGCCGATTGCGGCCGCGCTCCAACTGCTGGGATTCCTTCCGTCGTCAGGTTCTCCCGTACTGATCCCCCTGCTTTTTATAGTCGGGGCAGCGGGAGGCACCTTTCTGATCATCCAGAGCACCCTGTACTACTCGATGTCGGCTGACGTGATTGAGGAAAACGAGGTGAGAACCGGTCAACGCGAAGAGGGCGTCTTTTTTGCAGCGAACATGTTTGTCAGGAAATGCGCATCCGGGCTTGGTGTGCTCTCGACTTCGGCGCTGCTCGCTCTGGCCGGGTTTCCGGAAAAAGCCATCCCGGGTTCTGTACCAGAGCCCGTGATCAATCACTTGGTGGTGTACTTTATGGCAGCCTTCTTGATACTCAGTTTCGCAGCGATCATCTGCGTTATCGCCTTCAGAATTACGCGAGCTCGCCATGCCGAAAATCTCGCAGCTTTGGCACGCAGACGCGGAGAAAACGTGACTGCACACCAGGATTCGCTGGGCGCAGGCGCAGTTTCCAGACCATGACGTCAACCGCAGCTGAGCGAACCTTCTCTAGTGATTCAGATGACTGATCGCTACACAATTCTTGTTCAGGGCAGTGCGTTCGCCGAAAGCCCCCGCTGGCATGATGGCGCTCTTTGGTGGTCCGACATGCACGGTCACGCCGTCTATCGATTTTCTGGTGGTCGGGCCGAACAAGTATGTGAGGTTGCGGCGCGGCCTTCTGGCCTCGGTTGGCTACCTGACGGACGATTGCTTGTTGTTTCGATGCTTGATAAGCGCGTGCTTCGAATTGAACTGGACGGCAGCCTGACCGAGCATGCAGACTTGTCGCAGCTTGCACCCAAGCGTTGCAACGACATGGTAGTTGATCGGCAAGGCCGCGCATATGTCGGAAACTTCGGGTTTGAGCTAGACGCGGAAGAGTCGCCTTGTGAAACAGTGCTTATTTGCGTCGAGCCTGATGGTCGCTCACGCGTGGTCGCCGATAGACTCGTGTTCCCCAATGGCGCAGTGATTGCATCGGACGGGCGTACTTTCATTGTTGCCGAGACCTTTGCCGCGAAACTCACTGCGTTTGATATAAGCGCAAACGGCGATCTCACCAATCGCAGGACCTGGGCGTATTTACCGATTGGTGCCGTTCCAGATGGAATTTGCCTCGATAGCGAAGGTGCAATTTGGGTGGCATCACCATCCACTTCAGAATGTCTTCGGATCAGCGAAGGTGGTGTAGTGCTCGATCGGATAACGACCGATCAAAAGCCATATGCCTGTGCGTTAAGGGGGGATGACGGTCGCACGTTGTTTGTCTGTGTTGCCGATTCACATGATCCAGAACGACAGCGCGCTGAGCGCAATGGTCGGATAGTCGCTTACGAAGTAGCGGTGTCTGGCACACATCGCAGCTGACTGATATGCCCAACAAAGGAATGTGGTTTGGGCGTCATGAACGCCTGTTCATGGAGTTGAGAAGTGCACCCACTTGTCATTTTCAACGTGAATCATTTAGTTCCTATCGAGTAACAACCAATCTGGACCTTGACTACCCATCATGAGTGAGACCACTGAATCCATTGATTTTCGAACCGCAATTCGCGCCTGGCTCGAAGCCAACTGCCCGGCCGAGATGCGCCAACCGATGAGCAGCACTGAAGACGCCTGCTGGGGCGGCCGCCAGTGGAAGTTTGCCTCGGAGGCACAGAAGCAGTGGCTTGAGCGCATGGGCGAGCGCGGCTGGACGGTGCCGACCTGGCCCAAAGAATATGGCGGCGGCGGTTTATCAGGTGCCGAGGCCAAGGTGCTCGCGCAAGAAATGGCCTCCCTGGGCTGCCGCCCAGCGCTGGTGAGCTTCGGCATCTGGATGCTGGGTCCGGCACTGCTCAAGTTCGGCACCCATGAACAAAAGCTCGAACACCTCCCAAAAATAGCCCGTGGCGAAATCCGCTGGTGCCAAGGCTACTCCGAACCCAACGCCGGCTCGGACCTCGCCTCACTGGCCACCCGCGCCGAGGACCGGGGCGATCACTTCATCGTCGATGGTCAAAAAATCTGGACCTCCTACGCCGACGAGTCCGACTGGATCTTCTGTCTGGTGCGCACCGACACAGCCAAGAAGCACACCGGCATCAGCTTTGTGCTGTTCGACATGGCAACACCGGGCGTCAGCACCCGGCCGATCCGCCTGATCTCGGGCAAGTCGCCGTTCTGTGAGACCTTCTTCGACAAGGTCCGTGTCGAAAAACACAACCTGGTCGGCACCCTCAACGCTGGCTGGGATGTTGCCAAATACCTGCTGACGCATGAGCGCGACATGATAGGCGCGATGGGAGAAGCGTCGACCACACCGTCACTGTCCAGGACTGCCAAAGCCACTGTCGGCCTGGACGCCCAGGGTCAGCTGGCCGATTCCCAGCTGCGAGCACAAATCACCGAATTTGAGCTCGACGAGGCGGCATTCCGGCTCACCTTGCAGCGCGTCCTGGAAATGGCCAAGGCCAGGCAGGCACATCCTGCGATGTCTTCCATGCTCAAGTACTACGGGGCTGAACTGAACAAGCGACGCTGGGAACTGATGGCCAGCAGTGGCGGCAGCGACGCACTGGAGTGGGAAAGCGATCGTTCCAGCCATGGCATCGTCGCGCGCACCTGGCTGCGCAGCAAAGGCAACTCGATCGAGGGCGGCACCAGTGAAGTGCAGCTCAACGTCATTGCCAAACGAATCCTTGAACTGCCGGGAGCCTGAACATGTCACTCATCCTTACCGAAGAACAAACCATGCTGCGGGACAGCGCCCGCGATTTCCTGGCAGACAAAGCCCCGGTTACGCAACTGCGCCAGTTGCGCGACACCAAAGACGCGACCGGTTTCTCGCCGGCTCTCTGGCAGCAATTTGCCGAAATGGGTTTCAGCGGTGTGCTGGTACCCGAGGAATTCGGCGGCATGGGCCTGGGCCATGTCGAAGCCGGCGTCGTGATGGAGCAGATCGGCCATCAGCTCAGCTGCTCGCCCTTTCTGGCCTCCAGCATCTCCGCCGTCACCGCCCTGCGCCACGGCGGGACTGAGGCACAGCAGCAAAGCTGGCTGCCGGGCCTGGCCAGCGCTGAGGCCATCGCCACCCTGGCCGTGGACGAGAAGTCCAAACACCAGCCGGCACAGATCGCGCTGCGCGCCACGCCCACCCCCAATGGCTTCACCCTGAACGGTGCCAAGACCTTTGTGCTCGATGGCCATGTGGCCGACCTCTTGATCGTCGCCGCCCGGCGTGCCGGCGAGCCCGGGGACAGCGAGGGCATCACCCTGTTCCTGGTCGATGCCAAGGCACCGGGGGTGGAGATAGAGCGCACCGTGATGGTCGATGCCCATAATGCCGCCCGCATGACCTTCAAGGACGTGCAGCTCGGTACGGATGCGGTGCTGGGTCAGGTCGATGCGGGCTGGGCACCTTTGAGCGCCGCGCTGGACGCTGCCCGGGCCGCCGCCGCGGCAGAGTTGCTCGGTCTGGCCGACGAAGTCTTCGAGCGCACGGTGAACTACCTCAAGGAGCGCAAACAGTTTGGCCGCGTCATTGGCGAGTTTCAGGGCTTGCAGCACCGCGCCGCAGAACTCTATTGCGAGCTGGAAATCACGCGTTCCATCGTGATGCATGCCCAGCAGGAACTCGATGCCAGGGCCGATGGCGCCAGCCGCGCCGTCTCCATGGCCAAGGCACGCGCCGGCCGAACCGCCACCCTGGCGGTGCAGGAAGCGGTGCAAATGCATGGCGGCATGGGCATGACCGACGAGTTCGAGATCGGTTTCTTCATGAAGCGCGCCAGGGTTCTGCAGGAACTCTTTGGTGATGCCAATTTCCATCTTGATCAGCTCGCACGCCAGCAGGGCTACTGAATCTGAAACCCACGATCCACTCAAACCATGAACCACACCCACTACGAAGCAAGAGACGGCGTCGCTGTCATCCGTCTGGACAACCCTCCGGTCAATGGCCTGAGCCACGCGGTGCGCAGCGGCATCGTCACTGACGTCAGACGCGCCGAAGCCGATGCTGCAGTCAGTGCCATCATCCTGATCGGCTCCGACAAGGCCTTCTCGGGGGGTGCCGACATCCGCGAATTCGGTACCGCAGCGGCCGGCACTGAGCCTACGCTGCACAGCGTGATCAACCTGATCGAGAGCTCCAGCAAGCCCGTTATCGCGGCCATTGGTGGCGCTTGCATGGGCGGTGGTCTGGAGTTGGCCCTGGGCTGCCACTTCCGGGTGTCGGTGCCAGGCGCCCAGATCGCCCTGCCCGAAGTCAAGATCGGTTTGCTGCCCGGCGGCGGCGGCACCCAGCGTCTTCCGCGTTTGATCGGCCTGGAGCCGGCACTGAACATGATTGTCTCGGGCAACACCGTCCCTTCCGACTTGTTGCGCTTCACGCCGCTGTTTGACCATTTCATCGAAGGCGACTTGCTGGAAGGCGCAGTTGCCTTCGCCAAACAGGTTGTTGCTGAACAGCGCCCTCTCAAACGGGTGCGCGACCTGAAGGTCAGCCACCCGAAGCCGGCGGCCTTCTTCATGTTCGTGCGCAATGCTGTGGGTGCCGTTTCCAAAAACTACCCGGCACCGCTCAAATGCGTGGACGCGGTCGAAGCGGCGCTCACCAAACCGTTCGATGAGGGCATGAAAGCAGAGAGAGATTTGTTTGCCAATCTCTATGTCGGAGAAGAATCACGCGCCCTGCGCCATCTGTTCCTCTCCGAGCGCAAAGCGGCCAAGGTCGAAGGTATCGCAACCGACGTCAAGCCGCGCGCCATGGAGAGCGTCGGCATCATCGGTGCCGGCACCATGGGCAGCGGCATTGCGATCAACTTCCTGCTCGCAGGGATACCGACCGTGATCCTGGAGACAAAACAGGAGGCGCTGGAGCGTGGCGTCAAGCACATCAACGACTTCTTCGAGAGCCGCGTCAAGAAGGGCAAGATGAAGGCGGACAAAGCCAGGACGCTGGCAGGGCTGCTGAAGCCGACCCTGAGCTACGACGACTTTGCCAAGGTGGACCTGGCGATCGAGGCCGTGTTCGAGACCATGGCGGTCAAGAAGACCGTCTTCGAGACGCTGGACCGGGTCTGCAAGCCGGGCGCCATCCTCGCTTCCAACACCTCCACGCTGGACCTCAACAGAATAGCCGCCTTCACCAAGCGCCCGCAGGACGTGGTCGGAGCGCACTTCTTCAGCCCGGCCAATGTCATGAAACTGCTCGAAGTCATTCGCGGTGCCCAGACTGCGGACGATGTGCTGGTGACCATCATGCAGTTGGCCAAGAAGATCAAGAAGACCGCTGTCATCTCGGGCGTCTGCGACGGCTTCATCGGCAACCGCATGATAGGCGGCTACGGCGGCGAGGCGACCAAGATGCTTGAAGAAGGCGCTACCGTGCAGCAAGTCGACGGCGCGCTGGAGAAGTTCGGCATGGCCATGGGGCCGTTTCGCATGGGGGACCTGGCTGGCAACGACATCGGCTGGTCCATCCGCAAAGGCATCAGCGCCGAGCATCCGGAGTACCAGTGGCCCAGCGCAGCAAAGCTGGCCGACAAACTTTGCGAGCAGGGCCGCTTTGGCCAGAAAACCGGCTCTGGCTGGTATCGCTATGAAAAGGGGGGCCGCGCCGCGCTGGCCGACCCGGCCGTCGACGCGCTGGTCGAGGCACACCGCAAGGAGCATGGCATCACGCCGCGCAAGATCAGCAGTTCAGAGATCGTACAGCGCTGCATCTTTGCCCTGGTCAACGAGGGCGCACGCATCCTGGAAGAGGGCATTGCCCAGCGGGCCTCCGACATCGACATCGTCTACATCTTTGGCTATGGCTTCCCTCCCTACAGTGGTGGCCCCATGCTGTATGCCGACAGTCTGGGCCTGCCGTCCGTACAGCGCGCCATCGAGGGCTTCGCGCGCAACGACAAGTCCGCCCAGAGCGTCTGGCGGCCTGCGCCGCTGCTGGCCAGGCTGGCGGCCGAAGGCAAGACATTCAACTAATCGAACCGAGAGAATTGACATGACAGACGCAGTAATCGTATCCACCGCCCGAACGCCTCTGGGCAAATCCTGGCGCGGCAGTTTCAACATGACGCATGGCGCAACGCTGGCCGGCCACGCCATCGAGCATGCGGTCAAGCGTGCTGGCATCGACCCGGCTGAAGTTGAAGACGTGATCATGGGCTGCGCCCTGCAACAGGGCGCAACCGGTCTCAATATCGCCCGTTATGCCGCGCTGAGGGCAGGGCTGCCGGTAACGGCCGGTGGCACCACGATCGATCGCCAGTGTGCGTCGGGCTTGCAAGCCATCGCGGTTGCGGCACAACGCATCATCGTCGACAAGGTGCCGGTCATGGTGGCCGGTGGTGTCGAATCGATCTCCTGCGTGCAGGCCAACGTCAACATGACCTACATCCAGGATGAATGGATGGCCGAGCACCGTCCCGACTTCTTCATGTCCATGCTCGATACGGCCGAGGTCGTCGCCAGGCGCTACAGCATCGGCAAGGATGTGCAGGATGCGTACGGCGTGCGCAGCCAGCAGCGTGCGGCAGCAAGCCGGGCCGCCGGACTCTTCAAGGACGAGATTGCACCGATCACGGTGACCATGGGCGTGGCCGATCCGAAAACGGGCTTTGGCATGAAGCAGGTGACGGTCAGCGAAGACGAAGGCATACGCGCTGATACCACGCTCGAAGGTGTGGCCAGGATCCGCTCCGCCAAGCCCGGCGGTGTCATCACGGCGGGCAACGCCAGCCAGTTCTCGGACGGTGCTTCAGCGGTGGTGGTGATGAACTCCAAACTGGCAGAGCAAAGAGGCATGAAGCCGCTGGGCATCTTCCGCGGTTTTGCTGCCGCCGGTTGCGAGCCTGACGAGATGGGTATCGGACCGGTCTTCGCGATTCCGCGTCTGCTGGAGCGTGCTGGTCTGAAGATCGATGACATCGGCTTGTGGGAACTCAATGAAGCCTTTGCGGTTCAGGTCATTTATTGCCGTGACAAGCTCGGTATTCCGGATGAGCGCCTGAACGTCAATGGTGGTGCCATCGCGATTGGTCACCCTTACGGCATGTCAGGTGCGCGCATGGTCGGGCACGCGCTGATCGAGGGCAAGCGTCGTGGCGTCAAGTATGTCGTCATCACCATGTGTGTCGGTGGTGGCATGGGCGCGGCTGGGTTGTTTGAGGTGGTGTGATGTCACCAGATACCATCAGTTCAACACAGAAAGCGGTTGTGGCGCAGGTCACGCCGACGGCTGTAGCATTTTGTGACCTACCTGCACTAATTGCACAAAGTGCGCTGATACGCCCGGGCTCAACAGCAATTGTTGATGGCAAGCGTCGGATCAATTACGCCACACTCGACAAGATGGTTGACAGAGTCGCGGCTTCTTTGCAGCGAGACGGCGTGGCGCCAAAACAGGCGATTGCCATTTGCGCCGCCACAAGCGCCGAGTACGTCGCCGTGTTTCTTGGTGTTCTGCGTGCCGGTGCGGCGGTAGCACCCCTGGCTCCTAGCGCAACACCAGCCCAGTTGATCGACATGCTGCGCGATGCCGATGCCCAAAGATTCTTTGTTGATGGCGCAGTGGCTGCAGCGTTGGACGCCTCTGGCGTCGCACTGCCGGACGGCATAGCACTGTCCCGACTGGATGCCGATGGTCATCAGGCACTTCCAAGCTGGTTGGTGCCGGTTTCGGTCAGTCCCATGCCAGTCCTGATCGAGCCAGCTTGGCCATTTAACATAATCTACTCGTCCGGTACGACTGGAACACCCAAAGGTATTGTGCAATCGCATCTCATGCGCTGGTTGCAAGCGCAATATGCCCCCTTGTTCGGTTTCGGTCCCAGCACAGTGACGATGGTCGCCACACCGCTCTACAGCAACACGACGATGACCACGGTGCTACCCACCCTAGCCTTTGGTGGCTGTCTGGTGTTGATGGCCAAGTTCGAGGCAAGCGCCTATCTGAAATTGGCACAGGATGAGGGCGTCACCCACGCCATGCTGGTTCCCGTGCAATACCAGCGCTTGATGTCCCGTGAGGATTTTGGTCGGTTCGATCTCAAGTCCTCCCTGGCCAAGTTTTGCACCAGTGCCCCCTTGAGTGCGGCACTCAAAGCAGACGTTGTCGCGCGTTGGCCTGGAATCCTGGTCGAATACTACGGCATGACCGAGGGTGGCGGTACCTGCATGTTGCTCGCCAACCTGCACCCCACCAAGCTTCACACTGTGGGTCAGCCTCTTCCCGAACATGACATTCGATTGATCGACGAGCAGGGTGTAGAGGTGGTCGCAGGCCAGATCGGCGAAGTAGTGGGGCGCTCAGCAACCATGATGACGGGCTATCACAGCCAGCCGGGCAAGACTTCCGAGGCCGAATGGTTTGACGCACAGGGTAATCGCTTCATTCGGACCGGGGACGTGGGCCGCTTTGATGAGGACGGTTTTCTGATCCTCCTGGATCGCCGCAAGGACATGATCATCAGTGGCGGCTTCAATATCTACCCGACCGATCTGGAGGCGGTGTTAGGCCAACACCCGGCGGTCGCCAATGCGGCAGTCGTGGGCGTGCCGTCCGCCGAGTGGGGTGAGACGCCGGTCGCCTTCGTCGTACGCCGCACGGAATGCGACACCAGCGCAGGGGAATTATTGTTGTGGGCCAATCGGCGACTCGGCAAGACCCAGCGCCTCAAGGACCTTCGGTTGCTGAACGAACTGCCACGCAGCGCCATAGGAAAGATCCTGAAACGGGAATTGCGCGATTCCTGGATCGAATCCGCTGCCCGATGAAAGGGCCTTTCAATAACCCAACGAAGTGAGCACAGACATGACGAAAAATACATCGATTGAATTCAAGAACCGCGTTGCGATTGTGACCGGTGCGGGCGGCGGACTGGGTCGGGAGCACGCGTTGGCTTTGGCGGCGAGAGGGGCGAAGGTCGTGGTCAATGATTTCGGGCGCGCAAGTGTCGGCGCGTTGAGCGCTGCCGACGCAGTGGTGAAGGAGATCCTCGACGCCGGCGGAACCGCCATTGCCAACAATGCATCCGTTACCGACGAGGTCGCCATGGCCGCCATGGTGAAGGATGTTATGGACCGCTGGGGCCGCATCGACATCCTCATCAATAACGCAGGCATATTGCGGGACAAGAGCTTCACGAAGATGTCGTTGGCCGATTTCAGACTCGTACTGGATGTTCATGTGATGGGTGCAGTGATCTGCACCAAGGCTGTTTGGGACATCATGCGTGCACAAAACTATGGCCGCATCGTGATGACGACTTCTTCATCAGGTTTGTACGGAAACTTTGGTCAGGCCAACTATGGCGCAGCGAAGATGGCGCTCGTCGGGCTAATGCAAACCCTGTCGATAGAAGGAGCGAAATCCGATATTCGGGTCAATTGTCTGGCGCCGACAGCCTCCACGCAGATGACCGAGGGGTTGTGGAGCAAGGAAGTTTTGCAAGCCTTCAGGCCGGAGTTTGTCACCCCGGCGGTGCTGGTGCTGGTGGCGGACGACGCACCGAATCGAAAGATCCTTTGTGCCGGCGCGGGCACATTCGAGGCGGCCCATATCACACTGACAGGTGGCGCATACATTGGCCACAGTTTGGATTCGGCCGAGCACTTGCGTGAGCGCCTGTCGCAAGTGACCGCCCGCAACGGGGAAATCATTCCTGCCGGGGCAGTGGCTCAGGGAACCAATGAAGGCGCGAAGGCGGCGGCCGCCCTGCGCTCCTAATCATGGGGCATTGACCTGAAAACGCTTCTGATCTCGCAGAGGTTCGCGGACCTCTGCGGATTGCCCCCGGCGCTGATCAATTTTGGGATTCTCGAAGGATTGCCAAATTAGATGCATTTCGGAGAAATTGCCTTGATCACTGATGAGATTGCTAATTTAAGGAGATCTTATGCAAACTAAGCTTGACCGGATTCTGGCGTCCTGTGCGTGCGCTCTGGGACTGATCCTGCCGGTGCTACCGGCTCTGGCACAGGCCCCTGCTGCAGTCCCTGCAGCAGTGCAGGCAGCTCCAGCCGAAGCAGGTGCAGCCTCCGCAGCCGCCCCGGCAGACGCCTCGGCCAAGAAAGCAGACGCCGTCACCGACAACCCCTACGGCATCGAATCCTTGTGGAAGACATCGGACGGTGTGGCCAAGACCGTTTTGCTGCTGCTGCTGGTCATGAGCATCTCAAGCTGGTACGTCCTGATCGTCAAACTCCTGGAACAAGCCAAAGTAGGCCGTCAGGCCAAAGTAGCCTCTGAGCAGTTCTGGACTGCCGGCAGCGTGGAACAAGGTTGCGCCAAGTTGGACAAGAACAGCCCGTTTCGCTTCATAGCCGAAGCTGGCGTACAAGCCACCAAGAAGCACGACGGCCTGATGGGCCATGTGGATTTGAACGACTGGGTCGCCATGAGCGTGGGACGCGCTGTCGAGCGCATCCAGGCCAGCATGCAAAGCGGCCTGTCTGTCTTGGCCACAGTGGGCTCGATTTCTCCCTTCGTCGGCCTGTTTGGCACCGTCTGGGGTATTTACCACGCTCTGACCGCCATTGGCATCTCCGGCCAGGCATCGATTGACAAGGTGGCCGGCCCGGTGGGTGAAGCGCTGATCATGACCGCCATCGGTCTGGCCGTAGCCGTTCCGGCCGTGCTGGCCTACAACTGGCTGGTTGGGCGCAACAAGAACGCCATGAGCGATGTGCGCGCCTTTGGTGCGGACCTGCACGCCGTCATCCTGGGCTCGGTCAAGAAAGCCT
>JBAXIY010000057.1:0-14937 GCA_037138135.1 Verrucomicrobiia bacterium | reverse complement strand
CCCCAAAATTGAAGCCCAGGAATAACGGCGCAGATACGTCAGCGTGCTGCCGGCGCACTGCACCTTGGTCTTGCCCTTTTCCTCCGTGAGCGGAATTGAAATGCGCTCGGCGATGAACTCGCCGGACTCATGCGTCAGGATGGATTCCACCCCGATGCCCGTCGCATCGCTGATCGGGAACTGGACGAGGCTGAGCTTGTGCTTCGCCAGAATCGGCCGGCTCGCGTGAATGACCGCGCCGAGTGAGGCGTATTTCGATTTGAGAAACGGATTGGTCGCGTCGAACACGGCGACCGGCATTTCCGCTTGGGCTTTCGCCAGCGCCGCCGCCAGATGCGTGATGGTTTCAGATTTATTCATAAGTCAGATGCAGCCGCAGATGCGGGCGATTTCGATTTCGATTTCCACATCGCGGCGGTTGTAGGCGATGGCGCCGTCGCGGTCCGCGCGCCAGAGCAGGGGAAAGTCACCGCCATGGCCGAGCTTCGGCGGCAGCCCGAACACGCGGGCGACGTCGTCCACGCCGTTGCCTTCAAAGGCTTTTCCGAAAGAGAGAATTTCCAGCGTGTCGAAAATGTTGTCGTGCCACTGCGGCCGGCCGCGCCAGAACGACAGCACATTGCGTGGAATCTTCAGGCCGTGAACGCGGGCGCGATTAACGAGCATCGGCAGGTCAAACGCTTTGACGTTGTGTCCGCCGACGACCACGCCGTCGCCGAGCGCGGCGGAAACCAGGTCGAGAAAATCACCGAGCAGTTGTTTCTCGCTGTCGGCGGTGAACGAACGAATTTCCGTGTCATCGCCTGCGCCGATGAGCACGACCTCGGCGGTCTTCCAGTTCAGCGCGGCGTCGGCGAGAAAGTCGGCGCGTTTCTTGGCGATGCTCGCCGCGATCTTGTCGGGATCCTTGAGATTGGCGGCGGCGGTAAATTCCGGCGCGAGCGCCAGCAGTTTTGCCGGGTCCTGCGGCACGGTCTCGATGTCGAATACAATGTGTTTCATGTTTTTTTTGGTTTCGTGTATTTGGTGTGTTTCGCGGTTAACAAAAGTGGCCGGTGCGGCACGCACCTTCAGGTTTTGGATTGGTGCGCGTCCGGAGGAACCTTCGGCCCCGGCCTACCGGAATTTTTGAGCAGATGCGCCACCACCTCCGGCCAGTAAAAGCGGATTACGCTGACAATGTGGATGCGCGGCAGAAAACCGTCTTTCGACCATTTTTCAATCGTCCGCACCGACACCTTGAACCGAGCTGCCATCTCCTGCTTGGTCAGCATTTCATCCTGGCTTAGGTGATCGAACGCCGGCTGGGAGGGAGTTGTTGGTGCAGAAACAACCGAGGCGGTATTCGCGTTCGTTTTATCAGCGTTCGGCAGTGCCAATTTCATCTTGGCTCGACCTTAACCAAACCCGAAAAAATGAGGTAGGGGATCGATGGGGATTGAAACACCCCAATTTCACCCCGTTTTTATTGGGAAATTCGTGTCAAGGGGATTGATGGGGATTGAAACGGATTATCCCACGCCTGGATCCAGAAAATATTTTCCATTGCCGCCCACCGCCTTGATCAATCTTTGTCCGAGGCTGGTTATTTCGTTAGTCGGATCCCGGAAGTAATCCTGAATCTTGATGTTGCTGTATTTTCCGAGCGGATCAATTTTGCCCTGCGCCCGCACATACGGGTCAATCTCCTCCAGAAAATGGAGCGCGGATTTTTCATCCACCGCATTGGCCTCGGCCATGCAGATCAGACAAAGCCGGGCTCGCTTGTGCTCGCGCAGATCATAATGCCGCCCACCCAGCCAAACATCTTCCATCCCCGTCAGGTAATGGAAATTTCCGATCGAGTGGTAAAAAACGGTGGTGGATCGATATTTTTCGTCTCCCGTTGGCACCCCGCCCCCCAGGAAGCTTTGATGCTCGCGGATCAGCGTTCCGCAATTGGACGAAACCATTCCTCCAGCCACCGGTCCCCAAACCAACTGGATGGTCGGCGCGGGGCCGCCGCCGGTGGCATCCCCCAAAGCGGAAATGAGCGCGCCTTGCTCCGATGAAAATCGGAACCGTTGCATAAACTCGATCGCTGTGTAGCTCAGGAGCATCTGAAACACCCGGAGTGTCTGGTTCGCGCGGCGCCGGAAAAAGTTTCCGCCCGCAAATTTTATTTGTAGCAGGAACCATCAAGAAATTAGTGGAAGCCGAAGGCGAATTTGAGTTTCCCTGCGGATTTACCGGCACGAAAAAAATTCAAAAAAGTTTTGACGTTAGCCGGCGGCGAAAAGATAGGGCGATCCCTTTGCGACGTTATGCCGATGCCTGTCATCATTGCGGAAGATGGACTCAAAAGATTTGCTGCTTCCTAATTTCAACCCATCTGTTGTCGCTGCCAATCCCCGCGTCATTGTTACAGATTTGTGACATTTTCGACGGCCAAATTTTCTTCGTGTCAACGTCTGTTAAAACCCCGACAATTTATGTCCACTCGGATGACAAGTTTTTTGCTTCCGCTAGGCAATGCAGTTCGATTTTTTGGCAGATCCTACTGTGGCAATTGTATTCGCTGGCCAGCCAACAATATCACTGCCCCAGCTAGCGTAGTCCGCGAAAGGCCGTGGGCGAGAGGCCGAACACCGAAGTGAAAACGCGCGAGAAATGAAACGGATCGGTGAAGCCCGCCTCCTCCGCCACCTGCTTGACCAGTGCGCCGGGTTGTTGCAGGCGTTCGGCGGCATGATTCATCTTGAGCCGGAGCAGGTATTGATAAGGCGTCTGCTGGTCATAACGCCGGAACAGACGGCACAGATAAGCGTTGTTGACGTGGCACTCACCGGCAATCTGCTCCAGCGTTCGCAATCGCAGGTTATGCTGTTCAATGTGGCGTCGACATTGTTGATAGGTCGTGAACGCAAGCGTTTCCGCACCAGCGAGTGGCGCGTGCGCCCCGATAGCGCGAAGTGCCAGACACTCCAGTAGATTTGCGCACAACACCGCGCTATCGCGCCGTGCTTGCGAGCCGACCTGGATGAGTTCATCAAAAAGCGGTTGCAACACGTTTGCCGGAAAAACTTCCGAAACTCGACCGGCGGACAACCCGCAGGAACGCAGCCAGGCAGTTGCCTTCGTTCCGGCGAAATCCACGAAATATTTTACCAGCGGATCGTCGGCGTCACCGGTGATGTGGTGCGGGACGCCCGGTCCATAGGAAAACAAGCGTCCGGGTTGCAGCGGGAAGGTTCGACCCTTGAGCTTCACCTCGCCGCGTCCGCGCGCAACATACTCGATGGAAAAAAACGGAAAGGACTCCCGCCGGATGGCGTAATCCGGTGTGCAGTGTTCGAGGCCGCCGCAAACCACCACCAAAGGCCGGTGCTTGGGCGGATTGAGGTCGAGATAGAATCGCCGCGCCGCCGCCACGTCGGTGGAGAAGAACTCTGGAGCGCTCTTGCCTGTCTTGACAGACGAAATTTGTGGTTTCATTAGATTAAGTCAAGAATATCCATGCACTGGCCAACTATAGCCATTCTCGCGCTGCCCTGTCGAAGGTATTTTAGTCACGTTCACATTGAGCTGCCGATAATCGTCATGCTCAAAGCCAACACCAACCGAATATACATTTATGCAAGAAAAGAAACGTATTGTGGAAAAAGACGCCCCGCTGAAGAAGGACGATTTGATCGTCATCACCGGCGCGGGCGGATTCATCGCCGGCAACCTCGCCCTTTACTTCAAGAAGAAGGGATTCACCAATATCCGCGCGGTGGACAAGAAGCCGCTCTATGAGTGGTATCTCCACGTCCCCGGCGTCGAAAACCTCTGCCTCGACGTGAGCAACGAAGCGAACTGCCATCGCGTCTGCGAAGGCGCAGTGGAAGTTTATAACCTCGCCGCCGACATGGGTGGCATGGGTTTCATCGAACGCTTTCGCGTCGAATGTCTGCGTTCCATTCTCATCAACACGAACATGGTTGAGGCCGCTTACAAGGCCGGGGCCCGCCGCTACTTTTTCTCCAGCTCGGCCTGCGCCTACAACACCTTGCTCCAGCAGGACCCGAATGTCCGGGCACTCAAGGAATCGGACGCATATCCGGCCATGTCCGAACGAGGTTACGGTTGGGAGAAACTAATTTCCGAGCAGTTCTGCGAGGAATACTGGCACGAACGCGGCATGAAGACGGCGATTGCCCGCTTCCACAACGTCTATGGGCCGCACGGCACCTGGGATGGCGGTCGGGAAAAAGCGCCCGCTGCGCTCTGCCGCAAAGTCATCGAGGCAATCGAGACTGGCAAGAAAGACATCACCATCTGGGGTAACGGGGAGCAGACGCGGAGCTTCATGTATATCGACGACTGCGTGAAGGGGATTGATATGATCATGCACAGCGACGACCTCATCGCGACGCCGATCAACCTCGGTTCGAGCGAAATGGTCTCCATCAATACGCTGCTGACCAAGATCGAGAAGATCGCGGGTGTGAAGATGAACCGCAAATATGATCTCAACGCGCCGCAGGGCGTGGCCGGTCGCAACTCCGACAACACCTTCATCAAGAAAACGCTCAACTGGGAGCCGAATACGAAGCTCGACAAGGGCCTCGCGGAAACTTACGCGTGGATCCGGCAGCAGTATAAAAAACGCAAAGCTGGCGAACGCGTTGGCGTCGGCTGATCCGCAATGAATTAATCCGCCGCCGGTGGTGTCAACACCGGCGGCGGCATTTCTCAATTAAAACCATAATAAAACATGCAACCAAAAAACCTCCTCGCCTCGCTTTTGCTCGCCGCTTCGATTGCCACCAGTCAAGCGGCATTGACCGACGCCGACCTGAAATTGCCGGTCGCGACCGGTCCCTTCACCGGTTCGATGGATTCATTGACGAATTATTCCTGCCCGGACTGGTTCCGTGACGCGAAGTTCGGCATCTGGGCGCACTGGGGGCCGCAATCGGTGCCGATGGAGGGCGACTGGTATGCGCGCAAGATGTATATCGCCGATGATGTGGACAAGAAGACCGGCAAGCACACCGGCCCCACTTCGGATTACAAGGACCATCTCGCGCGGTATGGCCATCCGTCCACAAACGGTTGGAAGGACATCGTGCCTCTGTGGAAGGCGGAAAAATGGCAGCCGGAAAAATTGATGGAACTCTACAAACAGGCCGGCGCAAAATATTTCGTCAGCATGGGTTCGCATCACGACAATTTCTTTTTGTGGAACTCCAAGCTGCACCAGTGGAATTCCGTGCTCGTGGGGCCGCATCGCGACGTGGTGGGCGAATGGCAGGCGGCCGCGAAGAAAAACGGTTTGCCCTTCGGCGTGTCCGAGCATCTCGGCGCGAGCTTCTGGTGGTTCCAGGTGGCGCACGGTTCAGACCCGACCGGGCCGTTGGCGGGGGTGCCGTATGACGGCGCGAATTCCAACTATTGGGACTTGTATCACTTTCCCGCCGCCGACACAAATCGCTGGTATTCAAACGACCCGCGCTGGCATCAGCAATGGTATGACGAAATCAAAGAACTCGTGGACAATTACCAGCCCGATTTGCTTTACAGCGACGGCGGCGTGGCGTTCGGCACGAACAACGTCGTCGGGTTGAGCCAGATTGCAAATCTTTACAATGTCAGTGCGGCGGCGCACGGCGGCAAATCGCAAGCCGTCTATAATTGCAAACAGGATTCGGACGGCCTCTGGGTGCGCGATTACGAGCGCGGCGTGAACGGCGGCATCAGCCCGTATCCGTGGCAGACGGACACGTCCATCGGCGACTGGTTTTACAACAGGCATTACAAGGACAAGCAGACCGGCAAAATGTATGGCTCGATTGAGTGGGTCTGCCGCACGCTCGTGGACATCGTCAGCAAGAACGGCAACCTGCTGCTCAACGTCGTGCTGCGTCCCGACGGCACGCTGGACCCGGAGGCGGAGACCATGCTGCACCAGCTCGCCGACTGGACGGCGGTGAATGGCGAGGCGATTTACGGTTCGCGGCCGTGGCTCATTTACGGTGAGGGCGAGGTGAAGCCCAAGGGCGGCGCGTTCAACGAAAAATTCGATTTCACCGCCAAAGACATCCGTTTCACCACGCAGGGCAAGACGCTTTACGCGATTGCGCTCGGCTGGCCGGCGGACAAAAAAATCCTCATCCGCTCGCTCGCCCAAACCGGCGACCCGGTGCAGAACAAAATCAGCAGGGTTGAGATGCTCGGCCACACCGGTGTATTGACCTTCACGCAGACCAAGTCTGGTCTGGTCGTGGAGATTCCGGCCGCCGCCAAACCCGAACTGACCTGCGCCCTGCGCATCACCGGCGACAACCTCAAGCCCGCACCGCTGCCGTGAACCGCTGGAGCCGTCGATGAAAAATTCCCCCGTCGCCAAACTGATAGGAGCGATCCCCAACCGCCTGCAACTCGCGGGCGGTTGGATTGACCAGCCGTTCGTCAACCAACACAACCCCAAGCCGCCCGGCTCAATGGTGGTGGTGCAAATCGAGCCAGATTTCCGGCCGATGGACCGTTCCGGCATCGCCAGCGGCACACGCCACATCGCAATGAAGCTATGGAAAGGCAAGTTGCCGAACCGTCCACCGGAAGAATTGGCCCGCGCACTTTACGAGGTTGAGAACAAGGGCAAAGCCGAGCCGAGCGGTTCGCAGGACATGATCGGCCTGGTTTATCCCGGCGTGAACCGGTTGGACTACGACTACAAAATTCAAGGCGGGGTTTTCCCCTCGCACATCGAATCGTGCAACTCGCCGAAGGTAGCAAAGTGGCTGAGCCGCGTGCTGCATTTGCTTCCCGTCGAGCCGCGACCGGATGGATACAACCCGCTCGGCGTCAAAAATCTTTCGCCGGCGTGGGTCGCGAAACTTGGTCAGTCTGGCCAGGACTGCTACGACGCGATTGTGAAGATGGACGCCAAGAAACTTGGCGCAGCGCTCAACCTGAACATGAAATGCTGGGAAACGCTACTTCCGCATGTCGTCCGGCATCCAGCCTTGCGCGTGGAACTGATGCCGATTCTCAAGGCCTATCAGCAGCAATATCTGGGCGCGATGTATTCCGGTTGCGGCGGGGGCTATCTGATTGTCGTTTCCGAAAAGCCGGTGCCGGGCGCGTTCCAAGTCAACGTCCGTGTCGCTCGAAAATGAGTGCATCCAAACAAGTCATCGTTTCCGGCGGGTTTGACGACCTCAAGTCGCGCGACCTGCGATTTCTGGAAGAGACCGCGAAGCTCGGCAAGTTGACGGTGCTGCTCTGGACGGACAACGCCGTCCAACAAGCCACCGGCAAGCCGCCAAAGTTTCCGGTGGCCGAGCGCGATTATTTTCTCAATGCCGTGCGCTATGTCGGCCGTGTGATCCAACTCGGCGGGCAGGCCTCGCCAGATTCATTGCCGGAAATTCCCGGCCTGCGCGCGGACATCTGGGCCGACGTGGCAACATCGGCGAATCCAGCGCGCGAAAAATTCTGCCGCGCAAACAAAATCGCCTATCGCGTCATATCGGCGGATGAGTTAAAAGGTTTTCCCGAACCCCCGCCGATGCCGTCCGCGCCCGGCAAAAAGAAAGTCGTGGCCACCGGCTGCTACGACTGGTTTCACTCCGGTCACGTCCGTTTCACCGAGGAGGCTTCGGCCTACGGCGACCTTTACGTCTGTCTCGGCAGCGATGCAAACGTGCGTCTGCTCAAAGGCGAGGGTCATCCACTGTTAACGCAGGAAGAGCGGCGCTATGTCGTCGGCTCGATCAAGTATGTGAAGCAGGCGCTCATCACCACCGGCTCCGGCTGGGTGGATGCCGACCCGGAAATTCGTCGCTTGAAACCGGACATTTACGTCGTCAACGAAGACGGCGACAAGGGTGGCAAGCGCGAGTATTGCGCGGAAATGGGAATGGAATATCTCGTCCTCAAACGCACGCCCGCGCCGGGTTTGCCCAAACGCAGCAGCACCGACCTGCGCGGTTTCTAAACAACAATCCAATCACGACTTATGCTCAAAACTGGAATACTCAATCCGCAAATCAACTCGCTGCTCAGTCGCGTCCGGCACACCAACACGCTGGTCATCGCCGATCGCGGCTTTCCGTTCTGGCCGATGATCGAGACGGTGGATATCTCGGTGGTGGACGATCTGCCGACGGTGTTGCAACTGTTGAAAGCCATCCGCCCGAATTTTCAGATTGGCAAGGCGTGGATGGCGCAGGAGTTTTTGAAGGCGAACAACGCCAAGACCCGTGCCGCTTTCACAGAGGCATTGCAAGGAATCACTTTGACCCACGAGCCGCACGTTGAATTCAAGAAACGGATTCCGCACGCCATCGGTCTGATCCGGACTGGCGACACCACACAATACGCGAACCTTGTTTTGGAAAGCGCCTAAAAGTATGCGTCATGCCATCATTCTTGCGGGTGGTTCGGGGACGCGGCTCTGGCCGTGGAGCCGCGCAGCCTTGCCGAAACAACTGCTGCCACTCGCCGGCGGACAAACCTTGCTGCAAATCGCCTACGACCGGCTCAAAGATGTTGTGCCCGACCAAAACCGTGCCATCTGTGCTGGAGAATCTCACCGTGTCATCATCCGCCGTAGTCTCAGTTTGGCTGACTCGCAATACCTCGGTGAACCGATGGGGCGCGACACCGTCAACGCGCTCGGCTTCTGCGCCGCCGTTCTCGCAACGAGCGACCCGGACGCCGTGATGGGTGTTTGCACGTCGGATCACATCATTGAACCCGTGGCCCAATTTCGCGAACTGTTCGCACAAGGTTTTGCGCTGGCCGAACAGCATCCGAATGCGCTGGTCACGTTTGGCATAACACCGACTGCCGCTTCCACCGCGTATGGATATCTCCAACTCGGCGAAGCCGCCGGCGGCACGGCCCGCTTGGTGGAACGCTTCCGCGAAAAGCCGGACGCGCCCACGGCCGAACAATTTTTCACCGCCGGAGCGGAAAAATATTTATGGAACAGCGGCATGTTCGTCTGGCGCGCGGCGACGCTGCTCGACTGCATCCGCCGCTATGAGCCGGAGATTTACGCGGGCTTGATGCGGATTGCGGAGGCATGGGGCACGCCGAAACAGCAGCAGGTGCTGGCAGAAGTTTATCCGGGCCTGAAGAAAATCAGCGTGGATTTTGCGGTGATGGAACCTGCCTCTCGCGATCCGCTGGTCAAGGTGCTGGCCGTGCCGATGCCATTGAACTGGGTGGATGTCGGCTCGTGGAACGCCTTTGCCGAAACGTGTCCGCACGACGAAAACGGCAATGCCTTGGGCGCCGCCCGGCACTTGCTCCAACACACGAAACGCACGCTGGTGGCTTCGAGCGATTCAAAGCACTTGATCGCCACGCTCGGTTGCGAAGACCTCATCATCGTGCATACGCCGGACGCGACGCTGGTGTGCCGCGCCGACCAGGCGGAGAACATCAAGGAACTGCACAAGCTCGTCGGCCAGAAGTATGGCAACGCAATCCTCTAGCCGGATGAGCAATGCTGCCGCAACCCTCCGCGTCAGTCTGGATTACGCCCTGGTGCCGTTGAAATTCGGCACGAGCGGTCGGCGCGGCCTGGTTGGTGACCTGACGCAACTGGAGGTTTATATCACCGCGACGGCGGAACTGGAATACCTCCAGTCGCTGTCAAGGTCGGAAGGCGGCATCGTGCGGGGCGAAGAATTTTGTTACGCGTGCGACTTGCGGCCTAGTTCCAGCGAAATTGTCACCGAAAACGGCAAGGCGCGCGGTGGATTGGCGCAGGCCGTCGCGCAGGCCATTGCTGACAGTGGCATGAAGCCGGTGTTCCTAGGCCGTATTCCCACACCGGCGCTGGCGAGCTACGCCTTTGACCGCGCGAAAGGCAGCATGATGGTGACGGGCAGCCACATTCCGTTCGACCGCAACGGCTACAAAACCAACACCGCGCACGGCGAACTGCTCAAGCGTGATGAAGCGCCGATTCAGGCGCGGGTCGAAAAGGTGCGCGACCGGCTTTACGCACAACCGGCCACTGAATCGCGCTTCAATGAGGGTGGAATGTTCAAAGGTGACGGCGGTGAATTGCCGCCCGCCACCCGGGAGGCGACCGAATCTTTTCTGCATCGTTACGCCGATTTTTTTGCCGGGCAGACGCTACGCGGAAAACGGGTTCTCGTCTATCAACACTCGGCGGTCGGCCGGGATTTTCTGGTGGAACTCCTAAGCCATTTCGGGGCGGAAGTCATTCCCGCCGGTCGCAGCGAAACGTTTGTGCCGATTGACACCGAGGCGATTGACGCGGAGCAGCTCGGCATCATTCAATCGCTCGCCGTCGCTGCCTGGCAACAGCACGGACCACTGGACGCCGTGGTTTCGATTGATGGCGACAGCGACCGTCCGCTCGTTCTGGGTGTTGAGCCGGAAGGCGCAAGCTGCCGCGTGAAATTTTTCGGTGGCGATTTGGTGGGCATGGTGGTGGCGGAATATCTGAAAGCCGATGCGGTGGTCGTGCCCGTCAGTTGCAATGATGCGGTGGATCGCGGGCCGCTCCAGGCGGTCGTCGAACCCAAGACGCGCATCGGTTCGCCGTTTGTCATCGCGGGAATGCAACAGGCAGTAGCCACCGGACGCAAAGCCGTCTGCGGCTGGGAGGCCAATGGCGGATTTCTCCTCGGCTCAACTTTGACCCGCGCCGGGCGGACGCTCCGGGCCTTGCCAACCCGCGATGCTTTCTTGCCAATTCTCGGTGTGTTGTTCTGCGCGGCGGAAAAGAGAAGATCCGTTTGCGCCCTGTTCGACGAATTGCCCAAGCGTTTCAGCCGTGCCGCGTTGCTAAAAAATTTCCCTCGCGCGGTCAGTGAAAAAATAATCCGCCTTTTTTCGCCGGCTGAAAGCGGCGTTCGCGAAATTGACTTTGACCGTGCCACCGATCCAGGGCAGTTGAAAATCCGCGCCGACATTGGAAAATTTTTCAGCCCGGCGCTCGGCTTTGGCGCGGTTGGAAAGGCAGACTACACCGACGGCGTGCGGATTTATTTCAGCAATGGCGATGTCGCCCACGTGCGTCCGTCGGGCAACGCCGATGAGTTGCGCATCTATGCCGTGGCGGATACGCAATTGCGGGCTGATGCCATCGCCCAAGCAGGGGTGAGTGAACCGGACGGAATATTGCGCCGGCTTGAAGCCGCTGTTTCCACCTAAATCCCAACCGAACATGAAATCTTCCGGACTTCTCAAATTGCAGGGCGTGGTGCAGCACTACGATTGGGGCGGATTTAATTTTATTCCGAAACTGCTCGGCCAATCGCATCCCTCGGGCAAACCCTGCGCTGAACTGTGGATGGGCAGCCACGCCAATGGCCCGGCGCGGGTGCAAAGCGATAAGCAACTTATTCCCTTGCCGGACGTGATTGCGAGTGCGCCCAAGGAAATTCTTGGCGAATCCGTCGCTGACCGATTTGAGAACCGTCTGCCATACCTGTTCAAAGTTTTGGATGCGCGAAAAATGCTGTCCATCCAGGCGCATCCGACGCTGGAGCAGGCGGCGGCGGGATTTCAGGCCGAAGAAGATGCCAGAGTGCCGATCACAGCTCCAACCCGCAATTACAAGGATCGCAATCACAAGCCGGAAGTTCACGTCTCGTTGACGGACTTCTGGATGCTGCACGGTTTCCGTCCGCTGGAAGAAATCGCGGACACGCTGGAAACGGTGGTGGAGTTGCGTCCGCTGATGCCGGATTTCCGCGAGCGATTGATAACGGCGGGAAGTGATCCGGCAATGCGGGCAATGTTATTGTATGGGCTTTATGAGCGCATAATGACGATGCCCCAAGACGGGGTGGATCAATTGTTAAACCCGCTGCTCCGGCGGTTAAATAAGCAGCCCACGGCGGACAAAGATAATCCGGATTTTTGGGCGGCCCGTGCGGCGCGGGAATTTCCCCTGCCGGATGGCCATCTGGATCGCGGCATCTTCTCCATCTACCTGCTGAATCTCGTGCGGCTCAAACCGGGCGAGGCGACTTACCAGCCCGCCGGAACATTGCACGCGTATCTCGAAGGCGTGAACGTGGAGCTGATGGCGAATTCCGACAACGTGCTCCGCGGCGGCTTGACGCCCAAAAATATTGATGTGCCGGAGTTGCTCCGCGTATTGAATTTCAGCGACGGGAAGGCGGAAATTATTCGTGGGAAGAACGCTTCCGCAGTTGAAAGAATTTTCCCCACCCCCGCCGCCGAATTTGAATTGAGCCGGATTCAACTGGGGAACAAGCAGGACTTCCTCAGCGGCATACGGAACGGCCCGGATATTTTAATTGTGCTGGACGGCACGGTGATGGCGCGAAGCGGAACCGACTCGCTGCAACTGAAGGTTGGTGAAATCATGCTTGCCCCCCAGACCACCAGTTACGCGTTGGAAACCACCGGCGAATCTGCGGTGGTATTCAAAGCATCCACGCCACTGGAAAAATAAACCCGGTAAATTCCCCATGAAATATCGCCCGCTGGGAAAAACTGGGATTCAGGTTTCGGAAATCGGCGTCGGCGCGTGGCAACTGGGCGGGCCGTTGATCCTGGACGGCAAGACGGACGGACATCCCGAATTGGGCCGCGACTATTGCATCAATCTCATCCGCCAGTGCGGCGACCTCGGCATCAACTTCATTGACACGGCGGAGCAATACGGCAAGGGCGAAAGCGAACGCCGCGTGGGCGAGGCGCTGAAAGGCCGGCGCGATCAATGGATTTTGAGCACGAAATTTGGCAACCAAGTCGGACCCAGTGGGGAGCGAGTCAAGGACGCCTCGCCCCGGCGAGTGCCGGTTTCGCTCGAGGGTTCGCTGCGCCGGTTGCAGACCGATTATCTGGACGTTTATGTCTGGCACATCAGCCCCAAACCCGGCGAGGCGGAGACTGTCGCGGAATTTCTGGCAGCGGCAAAACAAAAAGGCCAGGTCCGGGCTGTCGGTATTTCCACGGCAAACCTCGCCGATGTGGAGTTTCTTCATTCGCTCGGCTGTTTGGATGTGGTTCAGTTTCCACACAGCATGATCAGCCCACCCGATCCTATCGTTGATTTTCTCGGGTGGCACGGCGCGGGCGGCGTTGTGCGCGGCGCATTTGCCGGCGGGCGACTCAGCGGAAAATATTTTCGTCAGCCGCCAAACTTCAGCGCCGAGGACATTCGCGGAAGGTTGAACGAAACCGTTCACGACATCGCCGGCGAATTTGCCCGCTATGCGGTGTTCGAGGAATTGCTGACGCCGCAGCGCGGCATGGTGCAACTGGCGTTGCGCTGGCTGCTGGATGAGCCAACCACCAGCGTCATCATTCCCGGCGGAAAAAGCCTGGCGGATTATCGTCAGGCAGCCCGCGCCACGGAACTGCCAGCATTGACCGCAGCAGAAGTGGCCCGCATCAAACAGTTGAAAGAATATTTACAACCACAACCATAAACCAAACAACAACATGACACCGACACCACAATTCACCAAGACCCACGGCCAGGGCGGCAGTCTTTTCAAAACCGCCGATGGCAAAAATCTCTTCGTCACCTTTGCATTAGTCACTTCGCTGTTCCTGCTGTGGGGTTTTTGCAACGGCATGATTGACATCCTGAACAAACATTTTCAGGACTCGCTCCACATCAACAAGGAACAGTCCGGCCTCGTGCAGTCGGCGAATTATCTCGCCTATTTCCTGATGGCGATTCCGGCCGGACTTATCGCGCGGAAATTCGGTTACAAGGGCGGCATTCTGGTCGGACTTTCGCTCATTGCCGGCGGAGCCTTTTGGTTCATTCCTGCCGTCAACATTGGCGCGTATTGGGCTTTTCTGCTCGGCCTGTTTGTCATTGCCGCCGGCATGACCTGTTTGGAAACCATCGCCAATCCCTACACGACCGTGCTGGGCGGGCCGGAACACGGCGCGACGCGCATTAACATCGCGCAGACTATCAACGGCGGCGGCTGGATTCTTGGTCCGATTGTCGGCGGCCAGTTTGTCTTCGGCAGCGGCGACGGTGCGAACGCCAATGCCGGCCTCGCCACGCCCTATTTGGGCATCGGCATTTTTGTGGCTGTGCTGCTCGTTGTTTTCGCCGTATCCAAGGTGCCGGATCTGCACGCCGAGGATGAAAGCAAAAAATCTGCCGATCAGAAAAATGCCCTCAAGCCCACCGGTGGGCAACTGGCGGGCATCGCCGTCACGCTGGCGATTGTCTGCGGCCTGCTGTATTTTTTCATCGCGCCAATTCTCGGATTGATCTGGGCGCTGCTGAACCTGTCGCCGGTCATTTTTGAACCGGTGAAGTATGGTCTGCTGGTGGCCGCCTACGCCGCCGGATTCCTGCTGGTTTCCAAAAACTGGGATTTGTTCCGGCGCAAACATTTCACGCTCGGCATCGGCACGCAGTTTCTTTACGTGGCGGCGCAGACGGGCATTTTTAGCTTCTGCGTGAACTACATTCTGGAAAACGACGCGAAGGTGACCAAGCTGCAAGCCTCCCATTGGCTGGGGGCAATTGGTTTTGGTCTGTTCATGTTCGGCCGGCTGTGCGGCAGCGGCGTCATCAGCAAATTCAAGCCGCACCAGGTGCTGGCGGCCTACGCCGGCATCAACGTGCTGCTGACGGCGGTGTGCATGGGCGGCGGCATGCTCGGCATGTATGCCATGTTCGGCACGTTCTTCTTTATGTCCGTGATGTTCCCGACGATTTTTGCGCTGGGCATCCGTGGTCTCGGTGATTACACCAAGCTCGGATCGTCGCTGATCGTCATGTCCATCGTGGGCGGGGCGATTGCCGCGCCTTTCATGGGCCACATCGCGGACACGCATTCCATGAAGGTCGGTTTCGTGGTGCCGCTGGTGTGCTTTGTTTTTATCGCGCTTTATGGTGCGGTCTGGCAAAAGCTGGAAGCAAAAGATAGTGAGGAATAAATCGCCGGTTTCCAGCCGGTCAACATTGAA
>JBAXIY010000056.1:0-14999 GCA_037138135.1 Verrucomicrobiia bacterium | reverse complement strand
AAGCGGGCATCGCGTTCTTCGATCTGCTTGCGCAGTTCGATGTTGTGCGTGCGCAACTCATCGGCTTTCACCTTGTCGGTCACGCCCTCCACATCGAGGTAGAAGGCCCCTTCGCGCTCCACGTAGAGCGCCGATTGTTCGGCAGGGATTTCCTGCTGGGTCGGATATTTGTATTTCAGTGGCATAAACTTTTACTGGTTGTTGGTTGTTGCCAGAGTCGGCGGGGAAATCGTTGTGGCCACGGGGGTATTCCCAGGCTTAGGAAAGACCCCGGTCGGATTCTGCTGACCGTTTTGGTTTTGCAGGGTGGTCAGTCCAGCACGGACAAGCTGTTGTTCCTCAGTGTCAGTGCGACCTGTAGGCAGGACTTCACCTTTGCGGAAGAGATCGAACATGGTGGCTTGAGAAATGGCACCAGCCTGCCAGGCACCGACGATGGCAGTGAGTTCCAGACTGGTCAGACCTTTGGCCGTGAAGTCAGTGTTGATCTGGAGCAGGACGAGAGATTCACTGATGTCTTCGGGATACTGTTCAGTGCTATTCCACCAATACACCCAGCGAAGGACTTGGCTGATGGAATCAGACACAGACAAGGCGAGAGTCATCAAGATGCTGTTCTCACCAGCTTGACGTAGCTCGATGGCATCAGCAGTTTCACCGACACGTTTGGTGTCTTCCAGCATCCGGGAGCCAAGGACAGCCATCAGACGTTCATCACGGTTCTGTGCATTTTCAAACGTGCTCAATCCATGACCTTTGAATTCTAGGAAGCCAGCCACGGCACCAGGAGTTTCAGCCACCCAGGCCGTGCTGCTACCAATGCGCAGCTCGGAAGTTTTATCAAAGCCAGAGACCCAAGCCGTCGGCAAGGCCGTGTAATGCAGACCATGTTTGTAATCAGCATCCAGACGGTAATGATCCAGATTGACCGAGATAATGTCAGCGAGTGGCATCTTGTCCACGTCGGGCAAGGCATTGCGGGGACCATGAAACACGAATGGAATCAGCGGTAGCGGTTTGCCGAGGCGAAGCGGGACACGAGTTTCCACCAGTGTCCATTCCGTCTTGGCTTGGCTGGATTTTTGACCAGACCAGAAGTTGCTCATCCAAGAGGATTGGCTTTTCGCGCGGTGGCCGTCCGTAAGGACTTGCCAGATTTCGACGACATAACGAGTGCCACCGTCGGGCAGCACTTCCAACTTTAATACGCGAACCGTTTCAGCCAGCTTCACGGCGAACGGATCATCGGTATCAGGCCGTTCCACAATCTCACGGAGAGCAATCATCGTGACCACGTTGCGGCCATTGATGCGTTGCGTCTGCCAGTTGAGGATGTCTTCAGCAGCATAGCGGACGACGTAAGCACGTTCCTCCCCATGCTGGCCCGTGCGGCTAGCACTGCTACCGGCCCAGTCAATCAAAGTGCCGCAGCGACCCACGGCGAGGATTTCACCGACGACACCCTTGCAAAAAGTGAAGAGCGACGTGCCCATCAAATCCACATCATCAGTGAACACACGCAGGGCACCACCAACACCAGCATGACGGTCAGGCAGCTTGACTTCGGGATCACGACGAAAGAGCAGGCCAAGAAATCCATCCGCCGTGCGTGACGTGGCGTTGAAGAAGCAAGCGCGGGATTTGTAGCCGTCGTATTCGTCATCGGATTGCGAATCAAGACGAGGTAGATACTTGATGCCGCCAGTCTTCACCGCATCTTCACCAGCGATGACATCACGGGCGCGCAGCCAACTCGGGAGGCTTGCGTCGTAATCAAGATGGGTGGAATTCGCCGGCACGCGGCGACTCTAGCACGGCTTTTTGGCGGGATTAGGAGCCGGGTCGTGACCTGCGAACCAGAGCGAACCAGCGACACATTAGCCCGCACCACAGCGAAAAATAATTTTGGAAATAATGTTGACGGGTTTTAATTTTAGTTCGCCGGGCTCAAAAGGAAATTTGTTCGCGTTGCTCAATAATGACGAATCGCGCGGCAAATTCACGGTCTCCATTTACGATGATCATTTCCCGCGCGCGGACGCCGGCGCTCATGCTGGCGGCGGCGGCTAACGCCACCGCGACGCCAGCACCGGCCAGCCATCATTGGTTTACGATGCCCACTGACGGCTGGCCTTTCGCTGTCAGCGCGCGCGATTCGGACGCGATAGGTTCGCGAACGATTCCGTTGCACGACACCCATTCAGGTTCGCCATGACTCACCGCGCTGACCGGCGTCGAAACGTCGCTAACGCTCCTAGAATGGTGACCGTGCGCAAGCACCGCTTCGTTCGGCCTCAATCGGGCATCAGTCACGCCAGCCGGTTTCCCCTTTGCCATTTCACCGGCTGTCATGCCTGCTGCATTCCTCCTTCGGCCTGCCACTACGCGGGGGGCAATCAGATGGTTAATTGATCCTTCGGGCTGGCGATGGTTTTCTCCGCGCAGCGTCATTGGTGCCTGCTGGTGGCCTGTCTGCCTGTTCGTGGCTGCTCAGGAATTTGTGATGAGCAGCCACTTCACATTCAGCCAGGCCACCGCCGCGTGGCATCGCTTCGCCACTGTGCCTTGGTGGCGTTGGCAGTGCCGCGTCAGCTGGCTTTACTATCGGCGCGTCACGGCGCCAGTCAGCTTTTGGGTCGCGTGCGGTCAGCCTCCAGAGTTCCGGCCGCAGTTGCCGTGGTGGCAGCCGTTCGTGTTCAGCTACCTGTCCATCACCGGCTGGGTGCGGCGTTCACGCCGGGAGCGGCCGGTGTGAGCGATCATTCCAAGACCGACACGTCAAGAATCTCAAAGGTCACATCCTGAAAACGGCGCGCCAAGGCGCTCCGTTGCCATCCGGACGCAAGATGGGCTTCCAGTTGTCGCCGTTCGGCGACGGTTAGTCGCTTGAACTTCACTTCGGAAACCACCGCTTGTTTGCCGTTCTCCCGCACATAGTCAAACTCCACGCCCGCTTCCCAATAACGCATGGCGGACGGATGTTGGGAGCGGCAGTAATCTTCAAACACGGTCGAAGCGTGGTCGTGGACCAGCTTTTCCTTTTCCACCCGGCTGTAGGTTTGCCAGCGCGTGCGGTGGGGTGAATAGACCTGAAACCAAAACCGCAATGCCGGGTCCTGAATCCGATACCGCGTTTTCTTGGTCGAGCGCATGCTTTCGCCAAAGGGAATCTCCCGCGTCAGCACCGAGGCATCCAGTAACTGTTGAAACGTCCGGCTCAGGTTCGTTTGCGCCGTGCCCAGGCGCGCGGCGATCTCGGAAGTTTTTTCCGCGCCGCGTCCCACCGCCTCCAGCACGGACAACGCCGTCAAACCCGCGATGTTTTCATCCCGCAGGATGCGCCCCGGCTCATCTTCCAGAAACGCTGACCGGCCGAAGAACAATTCCTCCGCCAAATCCAGCGCTGTGGCGCGTGGCTCGATGAACTCCCAGTATTTCGGGATGCCGCCCACCAGCGCATAGCGTGTGAACGATTCCATGGCGTCCGATTTGATGCCGCAGGCCTCGCAAAAGGCCCGATAACTCATCGGCTCGACGTGCAGCAGCTTGCGGGCGCGTTGATACAACGGCGCCGCGCGATTCAGAAAACAGTCGTTCATCGCGCTCGCGCTCGACCCGGACAAGACCAGGGTGAATTGCTTCGGGCGCTGATGGTCCAGCCAGCGCTGGATCACGCTGGGTAGCGACGGATCCGAGGCGACCAGATACGGAAACTCGTCGAGGCAAACAATCCGACGCCCTTTTTCCAGGCCGAGCAATTCCAGAAACTCGCTCCAGTTTTTGGGCGCGATGCTGGTCTTCAGGGAGGACCCGATGTCCCGCATCACCTGTTCGATCTGGATTCCCGGGGCGGCCTCAATGGCCTGGCTGTAAAGCCCGCCCTGCGGCTTGAGCCAGTGCGTGAGCAACCGCGTCTTGCCCACCCGGCGGCGGCCGAAGACTACCAGCAATCCGCCCGCCTTGGCGGTGGCATCCAAATCCTTCAGCTCATCCGTGCGATTGGTGAAAGGCAGTTCCATGCCGGAAATCCTCGCCCCGAACATTATGCCTGTCAAACATTATGTTCGCCATACATAACCTTTGTTGGCGACCCTCGGTGGGTGGTTGCCAATTTGAAACACGCTTCGGCATTCGGTCGTCCTCGAATCAACATTGGCTCGCTGCGCTCGATAGAACTTTAGTTCGCGCTGCACTTCGCTCGCGTGCTCAATTGGACAACGCGAATGCGCGCAACCAAACACGGTCTCCATTTGCGAACGTTGTGCGGAGTTTTGTTGTGTTCGCTGCGCTCAATAACTCAGGCCGCACATCAGGCGCGTGCGCGGACGCCTGACGCTCATGCTGGCGGCGGCGGCTGACGCCACCGCTACGCCAGCACCGGCACGCCTTCACCGGTTTACGAACGTCCCACTCGGCGTGCCTTTCGCTGCCGCGCGCACGCGTCGAACGTCGCAGGTGCTCGAACGGTTTCCGCGCGATCCAACCATTCAGGTTGGCGGATGATTTAAGCGCGCGGCCAGGCGGGGAAAAGTTAGTGAATTGCTGACTCGTCGCTGGCGCGACTCGCAGGGGCTTGAAATACCAACACGGTTGCCGTAAAATTCCAGCTACAAACCATTCGACGCGTCTATGATCTCAAACGAACGTCCCTCGCCCTATGGTCGCCGCCCATATCAGGGTCAGAACCATCAACCGCAGCCACGGCCCTTTGTCCAGGAGGACACCATCAAGACCACCGAGTTTCAAGTCGAGCGCAAGTTCATCACCGTCACGCTCAAGGAAAATCCACGTGGCCGGTTCCTGCGCATCACGGAGGATGCGGGGGCCAAACGCAATGCGGTCATCATCCCCATCACGGGCTTGGACGATTTCAAGCGCGTGATCAATGAAATGGCTCAGGCGGCGGAAGCCATGCCCGCACCCAAGCCAGCCGACGAAGAAGAACCCGGCGATTCCATCGGCAATCGGTAAGTTACCCCGGCTGTCACAGAGCGGACACTTGCGCTCGTGCCTCGCGCCAAGTATCCGCACTGTTCGGCCCGCGCCCGTGACGGACTCATCAGTTTGCCGCCTCTGCATTCGCTAACGCATCTGCTGCACCGATTCCGCAGATCGCTCCCGCTCATTTCGAAGTCGTCAAAGCTGACGAGACCGTCAATGCAGACAGCGGGCGCGCCCAATTTGCAAACGGCAAAGACCTCGTCGCTGCGCTCCTCGCGCGGCTCGAACCGTCACTGCGTTTCCGGTTCTCGCTGATCGCGCTCGGGCGTGGCGACAAAAGCAAAATGGCCGCGCGACTTCGTCCGGCCAAGACCAGCAATACGGCGCGAGGCGTTGCCTATCGCCGAAGGCAAAGCAATAAGCACCGCGAGGCTGCGCCCGGTGCAAGACTTCAGCATTATCCGTGAGACCGCCCAGCTTTTGGTCGCTCCGCTAATCTTCCGCTACATTGCATTTCGCTCCAGAGCGCTGCACTCCCAAAACTGGCCGGACTCACTGCGAAAACCAAATTAGTCCGAGACCCCGGCGCTGGACTTCACGGCCTGCCGTCTCAGGTTCCCCCGTGTTGCCATGGAACTGGCCGTCATTCCGTTCCGTTCCAGCGGCGGGGACTCGGAGAAATTGGCACCGCGCTGGCGCGACTGTGCCGAGAACGAAGTGACCGGCGAAATTTTGCAGCGGCTCCGCTCACGGGGTTGGCATGACGGATCATCTCCGGCTACGGTGCTCGTGTCTGCGCGCCTGTGCCTCCGATTTGCTTCCGAGACATTCACACAACACATATTGTGTGTTTGGTCGGTGAAACAGTGCCAACACCTCCCACATAAATTCTGATCGTGCCGACACACCCCCTGCGGGGACCCTTCGGCACGGAATTTATGTCACACAATATGGCGTTGTGTGCAGTCCCGCGTCTGCACTGTCACACCGATAGCGCCGCTGTCCCCAGCGGTCGCGCAATAGCCCATTGCGCTGCTATCGGTGCGCCAGCTTGACGGCATCCGTCATGCCAACCCCGTCGCTCCGCCTTGAGTATGATTGGGCCGGGTCAATGTAGTCAGTTTGTTTCGCTACGCTTCCAAGTGAGTTAGCTCCCTCCGGTCGAAATAAAATGGGGTTGGTTTTTTGTGAAGGGCGCTTCGTTTTCAATGCCTTTTTTCCCGCCCGCACCTTCATTCCATCAGTCGCCTTGTTCATGGCCTCGTCCAACCCACCGGCCCGCCTTGCACGGTTCCCTCTGAAGCCTACGCCCATGCAGGAGGGCCGGGGACTCGGCTGTTTCATGAAACAAGGCGACCGACGGATGACGGGCAGGCAGTTCAGTAAAAAAAAGCATATGAAAACTACATCACAAAAAAATACCGAAACAGGCTCCCTCAAGAATCAAAGCAATCAGTCCAGCACGCCGCAAGCGGCGGTGCAGACCGCAGCCGCGCCGCAGGCGCAGCCCGTTAAGAAAGACGAACGTCTTCCGATTGATACCGAGGCAAGGAAGCAAAACCGCACACTCCCGACCGAGAAGGTTTTAGCCTTGCTCCAGCAGCAAGACCGCCGCTTGTGGGAGATGGCCGAAGTTGTCGGCAAGTGGATTTGGGTTTCGTTCAGCGAGCAGCCCGCGCCCACCGTGCGCCAGACGCTCGCGCAGCTTGGCTTCCACTGGAATCGCACGCGGCAGGCGTGGCAGCACCCGTGCGGCCAGTTCCGCCTATCCAGCGCAGGCGACCCGCACGAGAAGTATCAGTCCTACCAGCCCGCCCAAGTTGCCAACTAACCACACCCACACGGGGCGGTGTTCACGCACCGCCCCACTTCCCCGCCATTTTTATGAAAAAACTATTTATCCTCCTTTCGCTGGCCCTGTCCATCACCGCCGCTTGCGCCGATGACTTCGCCGCCGTCCGCGCCTCGATGACATGGACGCTCGTCCACTCCATCACCAACCAGACCGGCGACGTGCGGCAGGCCCGCACCGCTCCCGCCAGCCAGACCTTTTGGCAGGCGTGGCGCACCAACAAGCCCGCCCTGCGGCAGGCCGGATTTTCCGCACGCCCAACCACAAACGGCTGGCAGGCCATTGAATATGTGAAAGGAGGCAAGCAATGAACTCCGTGTTCACTCTCCGTGCCGGCGACGTTGTCCGCTATGCCGGCCAGAACTGCCAAGTCCTTCGCGTCAGCGAGTCATCCGCCGTTGTGGCCGTCGTGCAGAAGCCGCGCACGATTGTCCCGCGCTTTGGCAAGCCCGTGACCATCCAACCGCGCCCCAAGCTGGAGCGCATTTCACCTAACGCAGAGATTCCCATCCTTAACCGCTAATTTTTATGTGCATCGCCACCGCAGATTTTGCCAACACCGGACTTTATCGCGCCGTTTATTTTGACGGCCCGCAATCCGACCGCGACCACGAAGGCGAGGAAGTTCCCGCTTGGGTGGTTTATATCGGCGACGACGAAGCCGAGCCGGTCAGCCACTTGCAGCACTTCCGCAGTTACGAGATCGCCGAGCAAGTCGCCCGCCATCTGGCCAGCGACCGCCGCCTTGACCTCATCCACGACGCCAGCCCCGCCTGATTTATGAAACCGCAAAACACAAACACAGAACAGACCATGAACACGAACCACACGCAAACGGACTCGCCCTTTGGGCCAGTCATTTACAGTTACACCCGCGCACAAGCCGTCGCCGACGGCGTGCAGGTTGAAATCACCAAGACCGCCAAGGAAGCCGGAATCAGTTTTCCGGTGTTCCTGACACGCACGGTGTTTGACGCCTATGTCGCCGTGCCGGAAGGCGTCAGCGGCCAGGATGAAGCCGGAAGGCTTTGGGACATCGTCTGGATGTTGCGCTTCGCGATCATCCGCAGCCGCAGCCACACCGACCGCGTGCCCGTTGCGCTCTATGTCCGCAACGACAACCACCGCGCCAAGCTGGTGAAGTTGATTGCCCAGTGCGGCCCGCTCGACATGGACGACCCCGCCCCAGCCATCACCGTGATGATGCCGGACGAAGATTGACCACCCACAACGCCGCGCGTGACAGGCGCGGCTTTTTTTCATGAATCAAGACCTGATGTTTTTTGAAGCGGAGACCATCGCCGCCGAGGCAGCGAAATGCGAAGCCCAGCGTGCCGCCGAGCAGCACGAACGCGACGCCAAAGCAGCGGCGAAAGTTTTGTTGCAAGCCGCCCGCGAGAAAATCAAAGCCGAGAAACTCGCCAAGACCGACGACTGGCGCCGCCGCACCGCGCAGGCCCGCACCTACAAGACCCCCGACGAACACGCCATGTGTGGCATCCGCTGGTATTGCCGCAGCCAGAAAGACCGCGACACCGGCTGTTATTGGCACAACTGCCACAAGTGCGGCCAGCCCTTGATTTACACCAGCGACCCCCACGCCAAGCCCCAGATTTGCAAAGCGGACAGTGCGTGAATTTTCCGTGGGATAGTCACCCAGATCAAATTCTGTAGCGCGGCATCTCAAACTTGCCTGCCGGTGACTGCCCCCGGTTCAAGCCAAAAAAAATCGGCGAAACGCCCTTCGGTGGGCGTTTCGCGGTTCCAGAATTTTCTGGGCCTCACGTCGGCCCAGACCCGCGCCAAAGCGCAAGCGCTCTGGACTCACGCTCATAGCCCCCGCAACTTCCGCTGCGTGATCGTTCGATTTTTCGTCGCCACCAAGTAGCGCAGTGCGTCGGCGGCATCATCGCCCCCGATGCCATCATCATCGGCATCAACCTTGAGCACGTCCTCGGGCCGGGCTGGATCCCGGAGGAGCGCGCCGAGATTTTCGATCAGCCGCCCACACCGTTGATGTATAAAAAGGGTTGGTGAGATGCCCGCTTCGGGCTCGCCAAATCGCGTCATAATTTCCGCCCAGCCGTTGATCCGATCCGTGTTCGCCACCCGCAAATTGATCCCATGCTTCGCATACTGCGCCGCGACCGTCGTCCCGTCGCTCTGGCGCGAAAACACATCGGCGCCGGCGACAAACCGTTTCAACATACTTGGGTGCAGACCATGCCTTGCCAGCATCGCCTTGATTGCCGTCGCGTGACGCGCCGGCAACCACAGCCGTTCCGCGTGTTCGTCCACGATGAAAATATTTCCATCGCCGTCCGTGCAGCCGAGCAGCACCACGGTGTAATGCGCAAAGCCATAGTCCATCGCGCAAAACCATTCCACCGCCCGCGTTTCATCAAAAATTGGCCCCTCCGGCCCGGAGCCGACGACATGCACGTCACGGCGAAACGCCGTGAAATATTGGCCGGCGGCGATATCCCAATCACCATCCAACCACGCCCGCTTTTGCCAGCCCGTCAGATTCTCCAACACTTGGCGATATTCTGGGTTATTAAACGAGTTGTCCGCCACCCGCGCCGGCACAAACCGCGTCTCGGTTTCGCGCTGCTCCAGATAAGGCAGCACGAACCGCGTCCGATACCACGCATGACCTACGCCGCCCGGATTCGTCGTGCTGTAAATGCGCGGACGCCAATTCGGTTTCGAGCTGCGGCAGCAAGTCGAAATGTCCTGGTATTTGCGCGCCGTTAAGGTCGTAGCTTCCTCTATGGCTATGACATCGAACTCAATCCCTAGAAAATTATCAATCTCTGACTCAGTCTTGTAGTGACCCAAGACAATGCGTGAACCATTCTTGAACGTCAGGATGCCCCGGAACGCCGAAAATTCATGCGGCAGCCGGGTGAACAGCCGCCGGCGAAAATCCTCAAAATTTTCGACGTTTGATTTGGCCTGTTTTCTCAGTAGGAGGCATTTCAAACCAGAAATTTTTTGACAATCGTCGGCCCCGAGCTGGGCCAAAAGCCAATGCGATTTGCCGCCGCCGCGCGCGCCGCCGTAGCCGATGGCCGTCGGCCCGTTCGGCAAATCGCACAGGCGCGCGGCGGCGCTGGCGGCCAGTTGCCGCTGCTGCAAAATCACATCGGCCCGTTCGAACCGTTGCATCTGGTCCTTCGGGCAGCCCGCCAGTTTGCCCGCCAGAAAATAGCGTTCCCACGATGTCATGGCTTTACCTCCTCCACATCCACAATGGCCGGTTTTGCCGCCGCCTCTGGCGGCGAATTGAGTCCAGACTCCGTCTGGGCCACCCCGTAGATTTTTTCGAGGGCGACCGTGACCTCCACGCGCATCGCCGGCAGATCATTGCCGGTGCGGCCTTCACCATCGCCCAACCCCGTCGCCAGCCGACCCAGCTTGCTGGCGATTTCCAGCATCCGGGCGATATCCGCCAGGTTGGCGTAAACTTTTTCCCGCTCCATGTAAGCCTTCAACCCGCGCTTCGCGGCGGCGATGGCCGCCTCGTGCATTTCCCATTCCGTTTCCCGCAATTTCTGCTCCCGGCTGGACCATTCCGCCGCCTTGCCTCGCGCTACCGCCTCGATCGCTTCGCGCTCGACGATGGCGAGGTGTGCGCTATGCGCCGCGACTCGCGCCGGCCAGTCGAACTTCTTCGACCAATCCCCGACAACTGTCAGACTTTTGTCTAGTTTCCGTGCCACTTCGCGCAGTCCACGTTGTGGACCGAGACTCAGATACAAACTGAAAGCGGCAAATGCTTTTTCTGACTCGCGAGGCAATCGTTCAAAGGGGTGTGGCATGGTCTTCCTTGGTTGATGATGGCGCACTGCCAAGTGCGTCGGCGTGAATGACGTTCCACAGGTCCCGGGCCGCGGCGTGGTCGCACAACGCCAGCGGACAACCGGCGTCGAAGTAAGCATTCGCCCGCACCATGCCCAGATGCGTGACCAGATCGGGCGGCGATTGCGCGAGCCGGGCGGCGAACCGGTTGAAGAACAGCAATCCGGCAAAGTCCGTCGCCACCCAGATCGGCGGGATCTTCGCCAACGGCGGCGGATGGAACAGAAAACGGAGCAAGCGCCCCTCAGAACTATTCTGAGTTACTACCTTCTTAACTTCTATACTCATATTCTTAATACCTTTCTTACCTATGGGAGGATTCTCCTCTTATCTAATCTTCTCTTATCTAGTCCGCAGTTTGTCCGCTTTGCTTGCGGACATTCCGTTTGCGTTCGGCGTCGAGACAACGACGCTTGGCCGACTTGCCATTGTGCCGCTCCCAATTCGCCACCACCGCGCCACCGGGGCTGAACGTGATCCAGCGCACGGATTCCAGCGCGTTGCCCAGGCCGGCCAACCCGCCGATTTCATCGGCGTCTTCCGGCGTGAAAAAATCCACCTGTCCATTCTCGGTTTGTTCGTCCAACCAGACGAACACGCGGAAGAACGCCAGAAATGCCTCCGCTTTCGTGCACCGGCACAGCCGGGCAATCTGCCGGATTTCCGCCTTGTCCGGTGTGTGCGTCTCCACTTTTATCCATTTCGCCATACGGTTCCTTTCAGGGTGTTCTCGATCATCGCGCGCGTGCCGCCAAGCCTGACGAATTCCCGCAAGTCTTTCGCTGGCGGCACATACACGGCGAACGGCAATTTGATTTCTGCGCCCACCTTGCGCGCGCCGTCCAGACCGGGTTTGTCGTTGTCGGAAACCATCACCACGCGCTGACACTGGTGGCGGCGGGCGAACACTTTGATGTCCGAGCCGCCGCAACAACAGTTCGGGCGTCCCACGGCGAACAGGCCGAGATCCACGGCTGCCGCCGTGTCCGTCGGCCCTTCGCAGACGAACAATGTTTTTTGCGGCGGCACGTTCGGAATGAAAATGCCCTGCTTGCTGCCGCGCACGGCGAATTTGCCCTGTGCGTTGCGCAACCGGATGCCTAGGATGTTTCCATGCCCATCGCACATCGGAAACGCCCAGGCCGAATGTGGCGCGGCCCAAGCCGCATTAGCGGCCACGAGCGCGGCGACTGACAAACCGAGCTCGCGGGCAAAGGCATCACGCATTCCATCATCGGTGCTGGTCCACCAGCCCCGATGCAACTTCGTCGCATTGATGGGTGGCGGCGGTGTCCACCGCGGCTTAACCGCCACCGCTGGCCCCGGTGACAGTTGCCGTTGGCAATGCAGAAAGCCGCCCGACTTCGCCGGGCGATCCGACTGCACGCGCATACATTCCACCCAGCCGTCGGCGAACACGCGGCACCAGTCCGGCTTTTTGCAAACCGGACACGGATTCAATTTGGTAACGCGGGTGTAACTCATAGGCGGTCAGACGCCCAGCCGGCGCCGCAAACTGCGTTCGTATTCCCGGACGCGGGGTTCCACCAGTTCCCCCACCGTGACCGGGGCGAGGGTGCCGTCAAAGAGGTTGCGCCCCAGCCGGGCGCTCATCCGCAACGCGCTGCTCTCGCTGATTTCGTTCCGGCCTGTTTCCCAGGACGCCACCGCGTCCTTGGACAGGCCGATGGCGGCGGCAAACTTGCCCTGGTTCAATCCCATCTCCATTCGCAGCCGAAACATCGCCAACAGCCATTTCGCGCTGGCCTCGCCTGTGGACGCAGCCCGTGTTTCGAATCCGATAAGTTTGTTTTTTGCTTTCATAAAAATCAGTTGGCCCCGGATGCAATCCGCAAAAATTCCTCCCGGCTGCGCACCACATGCACCGTATGCCCCAGCTTTTCGGCGTGATGCTTCAACGCCGCCTGCGCCGGCGAGAGCTTTCCACTGCGCGTCTTGCACTCCACGAAGATGACCCGTGGCACCGGCTCGTAGCCCTCGCCGCAACAGCCTTCGGGATAATCATTCCGGCAAGGCGTTACCCGGTTGCAAATCGGGCACCGCCAATCTTTAGGCGATGCCAGAATCACGAAATCCGGCTCGCCGCGCGTCCGGTGCGTCCGCTCCGCCATGCTGCCATGCAGCGCAATCCAACCGCGCCGCCGGCACTCGTCGAAAATCTCCTCGTGGAGGCTCGCCTCGCAGGCGGAGCCTGCACCCAATGGTGGCCGCACCGCAGGTGCAAAGAGGTGCGGATTGAGTCTGGCCAGCGTCGGAGTTGGTATGGGTAGATTCATAAGATGGCCACTGCCGGCATCGGCAGTTAATTCAAAGCCGGATTTCCTGCCGTCGTTTTGCCAGGTGCGGGTCGCACCCAGTTGTTCTTGGCCAGCGCATCAATGATGCGACTGGCATCGCTGAATCCGACGTCCGTCGGATAACCATATTTCTTGAGCACCTTCGCCTGCTTGAACGAACACAAATCCCCGTCCCAGCGCCGCAGGATTTCGCCGATGAGCTGTTTGCCCTGGGCAAACGTGACGTTGTCGGGATTGATGCCTTGTTTGGCGAGCAGCGACCGCTGTTTTTCCGTGAGCGACTTCACATTGTCCCAGCCGCGCGCCTTCACCGGTTCCAGGTGTAAAATGTCGAATGGATCCACCGACTGCGTCGTGAACCGCGCCGAGGCCGTGAGCCGCGCCCGGCGAGCCACTTCCGCCAGCCGGGCCTGCTCGCGCAACTCGGCTTCCGCCTCGTCCAGCGCTTCGGCCATCTTCACCGGCCCGCCGGCCTTGATGGCCCGCGTCATCGCCAGCTCGACGGCTTCCTCACTCACCTTGCCGCCCAAAATATCGGCGCTGGTCACCAGCTTGTGTTTGCCGGCATTGCCCACAAAATCCACCACAAGACAACTCGGCTTCGCGCTCGCGGCAATCGCCGACTTGCGCGCCTCCGGTGTCTCCGGCCCGTCCACCACGCCCGGGAGCGGTCTTGTCGAGCGACCGACCATCTGCGAATACAGCGACCGACTTTTCGTCGGTCGGCCCATGATGACGACCTCCACGCCGGGATCGTCAAAACCTTCGGTGAGCACACCGCAGTTGCAAACGACTTGGATTTTGCCGGCGGCAAAATCCGCCAGCGTCGTGCGGCGCTCTTCCTTGTCCGTCTTGCCGCAGACCCATGCCGCCATGTTGGGCCGATGCCGGTTGAAAATCTCCGCCGTCAACTCCGCCGCCTTCACCGACGCGGTGAAGACGAGCGCCCGGCGCTGCCCGATGATTTCCAGTGACGCCGAAGCCATCTGTTGCAGGTTTTTCTCGGCCTCCATCACGGCGGCCAGGTCGCCGCCGTTCAAATCGCCCGCCGTCGTGCGGATGCTGGAATAATCCAGCCCATGCACATGCACCATCTGCTGCTCGACCGGCACCAGCCAGCCATCGTTGATGGCGTCATGCACCTCGTAGTCGAACGCCACCGATTGAAACACCTGGCCCAGCGCCTCCTCATCGGCGCGGTCCGGCGTGGCGGTTACGCCGAGGACTTTCAGCGCGGGATTCGTGCGGTAGTAATCAATCACGCGCCGATAACTTGGACTCGTCGCGTGATGCGCCTCGTCAATGATGAGCAGCCCGAACCGTTGCGGGTCGAACTTCGCCATGCGCCCGCCACCGTCGCCGCCGGAACATTGCGTCTGGATGGTCGAGACGACCACCCGCGCCTGCTCGAACAACCCGCCATCGGCGCGGTAGTCGCCCATCTCGACGTCGGTAGAAAGCCCGGTCACCCGCTGGATTTTATCCTTCGCCTGAAAGATCAATTCCTCCCGATGGGCGAGCACCAATGCCCGGCGCGGAAACACACGCCGGATGACATCGGCAAACAGGATCGTCTTGCCGCCGCCGGTGGGCATCACCACCAGTGTTGAATCGTTTTCCAGCCACTCCTTGAAAATGGCCTCCGCCGCCGCAGATTGATAAGGACGTAATTTCATAATAGCCAGCCGGCAGGTTGCCGGTTAGTTGAGGTGAGGATTTTGCGCCTTCATGAGCCGATTGAAGCGGCGTTGCTTCTGCCGCAGGCAATGCGCCCGCCCTTGCCGGATCGTCCAGCGATGCACTTTGCCCAGGGCCTTGAACCACAGCTTGTCAATTTGGTGAATCATATAGCGCCTCTCGGATTTGGTTTTGGCCATAGCCCCTCAGGTCTCAGATTTCAGGTTTGCCTTCCCCGGTGGCCCGTCCGGCCCGGACCTTCGCGCGAAACGCCTTGTCTTCACTGGTCACACAGGTGTTCCAGCGATGTTCGGAAATCAACCCGCGCCCGCGACAGAGCGTGCAGT
>JBAXIY010000055.1:0-15440 GCA_037138135.1 Verrucomicrobiia bacterium | reverse complement strand
ATGATTTAAGCAATTTGCGCCTGTAGCTCAGTTGGATAGAGCACCTGCCTTCTAACCAAATTAGGTAAACTTATCCCATTTCACCTCACTTGCTCTTTCGTCACCTTTCCATTGAGAACATTGAGTTGTATCAATGTTTTGCAATATGTGCGCATGGCGGCATATCACCTCATTTAACCCCAAAAAATGTGTCGCGGGATACAACGCGGGATACAACGGATTTCATCTCGGCACTCTGCTATTGAAAGGTCAGAAGTAGCATGTCCCCTGCCCCCACCTCCCTGCGATAGCCCCTCTTTTTGTGCTATAAACAGTGAATAGGGACGTAGGTCTCCTTTCAGTCCCCGGCGCTTTTCAGCGCCGGGGATTTTTCGTTTCCATCAACCACTCCACTGAAAGGATTAATATGTCCCCCCAAGCAAGTTGGATATTGCAGGCAGAAGTCGTCCCTCGTCTCCGTTCATCAATCCCGCGCGCCGTCCGTTGTGTCGGCGCCGAGGATCACGAGGAACTCATTCAAGACGCCACCGTCATCGCCGCTCGCATGATCATCCGGGCCGAAAACCTGGGCAAGCTGGGCCAGATCAGCCCCGGCAACTTCGCGTATTACACGCTGCAACATTGCAAGGCTGGCCGCCGCGCGATGGGCACCAACAGCGTCGACGTCATGGGCACCGCGACCCAGCTCAGAGGAAAAACCGCCGTGCATTCGCTCAACGAGGCGGCAGGCGAAGACGAAGGCGGTGGCGACATCATCGAGCTCCAAGATGTGATCGCCAACGACCACGAAGATCCGGCGACGATCGCCGCGCGTAAAATGGACTGGGACAACTTCCTGGCTCAGCTATCGCGGATTGAAAAGTTGTTGGTGGAGTTTCTGTGCGCAGGCAAAACGCTCCGGGATGTGGCGCGCAAAGTGGGCGTCAGTGATTCGACGATGCAGACGTATCGCCGGAAGCTCGGCACGAAGCTGCTGGAGTTCATGGGGGCGGATGTGCTGGCCGACATCGCGCGGCTGCCCGGCTGGCAGACCACCCTGAACTGCGAACGCGAAGCGCAAGCGTGCCGGAACGACCGGCGCGCGGGTGCGGCCGCGAACTAAAACAACGGCCGGGGTTCACACGAGCCCCGGCCTCACCATCCCTGACAAAAGCCCTGGCTCGCCCGGGCTTTTGCTTTCCACGAAAGGAGCCTCCTATCGAAAATCATCATCTCACCCCCATCCTCATCACCGGCGGTGCCACGTTGACGGCCCTGCTGCTGCTGCGTTCCGGCCAGAAGCCGGCACCAATACCACCCGCCAAATCGTTCAACGACGAAAACCTGACCGAGCGGTTTATCTCCGCCATCCCGGAACTGACGCAGGAACTCAACCTGGAGTTAGCGACCGCCACGTTCAACGAGACGTTCAGCAAACAGAGCGACCTGACCACGTGCTGGGGTTGGATCGATCTCGGCACGTCCATCGTGCAGGTGCAGGTGCCGGTGACCTACCGCTACCACCTGTGTCTGCGGGAGCAGTGGCAGTTGGAACTGAACCACGGACGACTGACGGTTCATGCCCCGGTCATCACGCCGAGTTTGCCGCCAGCCATCCACACCGATCGATTGACGACGCTGGCAGTGCGCGGCTGGGCCCGCGGCTCAACCAGCGGACTGCTGGCAGAACTCCAGCAATCGATCACGCCCACGCTGAACCAGTTTGCCGGGGATGCCAGACATCTGGAGCTAGTGCGGCCGCAGTGTCGGGCCTCGGTGGCGGAGTTCGTGCGGCTCTGGCTGGAACGCGAAGGTCAGCCGCACACCCAGATCACGGTGCGGTTCACCGACGAAAATCCGAAACAACTAAAACCATAAACAAAAAGGAAATCACATGATCACCCTCGAAGCCAACTACAGTAAAAAGATTGGTCTGCCCGGTTACAGCAGCCACCAGTTCAGCGTCACCCTAAAATCTGAGCTGGCGGACATCACGCAGGCGGAAAAAGAAAGCGCGCGGCTGTATGCCGTGTTGCAGAACAGCGTCGACCACAACATCCGGCAGGTCGGCTTCCTGCCGAATGGCAATGGCCACACCCCGCCGGTGGAAACCGACGCCTGGCAATGTTCGGCCAAGCAGCGCGACCTGATCCGCAAGATCACGGACGAGCACAAGCTGGATAAAGCCAAGGTTGAGCAACTCGCTCAGGACCGGTTTGGCAAAGGCGTCAAAGCCCTCAACAAGCTGGAGGCGTCCGGCCTGATTGAGGAGTTGCTGGAACAGACGGGCCAGAGCCAACCCCGCAATCAGCGGTTCAGTCCGCCGAAGGCAGGTGGGCGATGATTGCTATTATTGAAAACGGATCCGGTCCAGTCGCTGAACCCGCGCCCATCGAAAAGTTGAAACGGACCGTATCCGCCTCCCGGCTGAACTGTTGGCTGCAATGCCGGTTGAAGTTTTACTTCCGGTATGTGCTGAAGCTCACGAAGCCGAAGACGACGGCCTTGCATTACGGCAGCGTGGTGCATCTGGTGTTGCAGCAGTGGAACCTGACGCGGTGGCGCCGACAGCCGTTTGAGATCGACAAGCTCAAGCAGGTGTTTGATGCGGGCTGGCTCGACCAGAGCGAAATTGACTGGGATGGTGAGGAGCCGGAGCAAAAGAACTCGGCCTGGAACGTGTTGGAAAAGTATTTTACCGACACACCCATCAAGGCCGATGAAATGCCGGAGGCCGTTGAGGTGCCGGTCGAAGCCGACCTGACCCAGCACGGCCTGCCGGTGTTGATCGGGGTATTGGATCTCGTTCGGGCTGGCGGTCGTATCGTGGACTTCAAGACGGCGGCCAAGACGCTGGAGCCGGAGATGGCGCTGCATCAGAACGGGGTTCAGCTCGACTGCTACTCGGTGCTGTATCGGGAAGCGACTGGCAAGCGGGAATCCGGCCGGGAACTGCATCATTTGGTGAAGACCAAGGTGCCGAAGCTCGTCATCACGCAGGCGGAACCGATGCTGGAGTATCAACGCACACGGCTGTTCCGGCTGATGGAAGACTACGTGGACGGTCTGGACCGGGAGAACTTCATCCCCGCACCCGGCTTTGGGTGCATGGGCTGCGAATATCTCCACGATTGTAAGAAGTTTGACGGAGGCCGTCATGCGTAGCCGGTGCGAATGCCGGCTGACGGTGATCGGGTCACGGCGTGACGTGCATCGGTTCCGAGCCAGTGCATGGGAGAAAATCCTGCGGGCACGCTATTACGATCCGCTGGAGTTATCACCGTGCCGGTTCGTCAGCCAGTTCGAGATCGGCACGCCGGACTTATTGCGGCTGCAAAGCCTGTCAAAGTCACACCCCGGTTTGGTGCTGCTGCTCGACTTCGAGTCGTTTCCGGAACGGATCAAGGGATTGGCCAAAGCCAAAGCTGGCGAGCTGGAACACTGCGAGATCAGCTACTAAACAAATCCACAACCAGGCCGGGCATCTTCATGGTGCCCGGCCTTTTCACTTTCCCGGCCGGTTCCTGCGTGAGTGCGCAACGGGCATGGCTGGGAGTTCGCACACAACAAACAACAAACCAAAAAAAGAAAAAACAAAAATGAAAAAGATCACAGTTGAATACGGCGTGGACAGCATCACGAAACAGGTGGAAAGCGGGTTTACCTTTGGCGATTTGCAGGAATGCGATTCGTTCAAGGCGGCGCTGGGCTACGGCGACAACACCAAGGCGCTGGTCAACGGCATCGAGCAGAGCCGGAGCACGGTGATCCCGGACGGAGCCACGGTGCGTTTGGAAACGGCGGCCAACACCAAGGCGTAAACCCCATTGAACGCCCGCTCGCCTTCACCGGTGGGCGGGCGTTTTTTTATTTATGGAAAAAATCGAAATCATCATCCGCGACAACGGCACGCTCACCGAGCGCACCATCCGGGAACGGGATCTGAAGGCTGAAGGCGAAGTGCTCGACGAGCTGACGGCTGACGTCACACGTTCACAGCACAACGTGCTGGCCATCCCCGACTGGGGCGTGGCGCACGCGAATGTCGGGTTAAACGACACCATCTGGTCGGTGGCCATTAATCGCATCCCGCTCAAAGCCCGGTTCAAGCTGGTCAATAGCGTGCTCGTCCCCATGTTCGCCTCCATGACCGATCTGGAGATGCCGATGGTCTGGACGGCACCGCCGGAAGTCCGACTGGTGTTTGTGGTTCGCACCACCGTCGAAGACGACTGCGTCATCGTCGGCGGGAACTGGCTCTTCGCCTACAATAAAGACAACAACGGCTACCGGTTGCCGCTACCGAACCTGCATGACGAATGCAGCCTCTGCACCGGGCAGTTTGAAGACAGCCATGACACCGCGCAGCAGGCGCTCGTCGCCAGCTTGGAGCAGTTCAACCGGTCGAAGTGGAATGCGGATCTGATGCGGACGGTGGCGCAATCGCAGCAGTTCTTCCGGTTCCGGCCCACCAACGAGACGTTCGAGACGCTGCCCATCACCGCCGCGGACTGGACGACCCTCTGCGACAAGGTCTCCACCGCCATCATGGATCGAGTGATTTTATGAATGCCAAATCACCCACCATCGTGGCCACGCTAAAAGCCTGTCCCTCACAACATGCCAGCGTCTCGCGTGAACGGTTCCAAGAAGGCTGGAACGAACTGTGCCGTGAAGACGTCACCCCGTTGATCAAGCCGACCGTCCCGGTCATGGCGGCGTTGCTGCTGCATGATGACCGGTTTAGGGCACTCCTCAACCCGTCAGAACAAGAACAGTTGCACGCGCTGATCCAGCTAGCGCTGGACCGTTACGAACAACAAACCAATCCACCCAACAAGCTCGGCCGGCTAATCGCCGGGATCATAAAGGAATAAGTAACTGCGTTACGGCCACCTATTAAAAAAAGGAATTAACATGTATTACATCATCGGCTGCGGGGGAGTTGGCTCGGCCATCGTCCCCTCGTTCTGTCTATTAAAACCGCCGGCGGAGATTACGTTAATCGACGGCGACACCCTCGAAACCAAAAACTTGAACCGGCAAATGTTCGACGCGCGGCAGGTGGGCATGAACAAGGCCGAGGCCTTGGCCACACGCCACCGCTGCCGGTTCATTCCGGAATGGTTTGCGCGTGGGAAGATCCGGCATCAGCGCAATGACTGGCTGCTCTGCCTGGTGGACAACCACCGCACCCGGCTGGAGGCGCTGGAGGTCTGCGACGAAAGTGGCTGTCAGGCCATCTTTGCCGCGAACGAAACACATTCCTCGGAAGCCTACTACTACCGGCGGACGTGGTCGGGAACCGCGCGTGATCCCCGGGTTTATTATCCGGAGATCAGCAGCGATACGAGCGGTGATCCGCGGGCCACCTCCATCGGTTGCACTGGTGAGGCGCAAGTGGTCAACCGGCAACTGGTCTCGGCCAACTTTATGGCGGCGGCTTTGGCTGAGCACCTGTTTGTGCTCTGGAACTTCAAGGCACCGCGCATGGATGCGGAGACGGTGGCCGTGCTGCCCTACAAGTTCGTGGCCAACCTGAGCAAACTCGAAACCTACAAATAAACAAATAACAAAAGGAAATTATGAATGGCGTAATCGCTGAACCGGTTGTCACCAACCGCTGCAAGATTGATGAAGTGTTTGCCAGCCCCTTCATCGAATTAATCGGGTTGGCACCGCGGAACCCGGTGGTGCGCGGTCTGATCCTGTCCCAGACCGGCCGACTGCCGGAACCGGAACGGGTGACGTTCGAGCAGATCAAGGAATGGGTGGAAACGACGTGTATCAAAAGAATCCGGCCACCGGACGCGCCACGCACACATGCCGGGGATGGGTTTGCTGTGAAGGTCGAGTTCTCGGAGACCGAGTATGGCCGGGCGCGCTACTCGGTTGGTCGTTCGGGCAGCGATGAGTTTGCGCTCGATGCAGACGAGCTGCTGCCCCTGATCCACGCAGCCATTGATGATGAAACGGGCGTTGAGGCAGTTGTCGACAAAATCGCTGAACTGATTGATACCGAGGCGTGGGAACGGTGTGAGCCTAACCTGGATGACTACGGGGAATACGACTATGACGAGCACGATTCCAATGATGCCGGCAACGGAGCCGTCGAGTTCTCGCGGACGCAGGTGCGTGATCGGCTGCTCGGCTTCCTGCGCGAACGTCATCCCGGCCTGCTGGAGGAACTCACATGAAACTGACCAAATTGGCCGATACCGGTTTGAGCCAGGAAAAGGACGTGGCCGGGCTGTTGTCCTGCCGCATTGATTACGAGCTCAAGTCTGGGAAAGGGCAGATTGATTACACCGGGCCGAAGTTTGATTCGGCAATGTGGCATGAGGTGCTATCGTTCTTCCGCTGGACACACAAGGAGATGGACAGCGAAAGCCAGGTGCGCCTGTATGTGAACACCAAGTTGGGCCGCTGGGGTGCCTGGGCTTTTCCCCAGGAGGCGCGCACCGGCATGAGCGCCCGTGAAATCGCCACGCCAGAAACTCCGGAACAGGCGGTGGCGCGGTTTGCCTCGTGGGGCTCGGAGCCGTCCGGCGACTGGCTCTACTTCGCTACCGTGCATCATCATTGTTCGGCCAGTGCGTTTCAGTCGAGCACGGATGAGGCGAATGAGCGGAACCAGGACGGGCTGCACCTGACCGTGGGTCGGATGGATGCCGAACGGCATGACCTGCATGCCCGGTTCTATCTGAACGGAAACTGTTTCGCGCCGGATCTGAGCCGGTTCTGGCCGGTGGATCCAGCCTTGGCGGAACAGGTGCCTCCGACCCTGCACGATGAGTTGGCGCGGTTCCAGATGGGCGAGAAGGTTGTTGTGGACTTCCCGGATGTCTGGCGTAAGCACGTAGTCGAGGTCCTGGCGAACGGCCATCAGGCGGACCGCCATCAACGAGGCATTCAGTTGCAACGCTGGCCGGATGACGAGTGGCCGAATCCACATCGGCTGGATCAACCGGTTTGGATCCGGACGGGGCACGCGGTGCGGGAGATCTCCGACCGGTGCAGCGCCAGTTCGCTCACCGACGAGGACTTCGTGGTTGCCCTGCAGTCCATCGCTGAAAACCCAGCCGCCAGCCTCATCGTCGCGGCCTGCCTGAAACATCAGGTCACACCGGAAGAGCTCCTCGGCGAAGTTCAAACCTCCGAAGCGGGCTACGAGTCCGGCTTCTAAAACCAACCCTCAAATCCACTGGCCGGATGCTTGGCGACAAGTGTCCGGCCTTCTCAATTTATGAAATCAAACTATCAACCGCGTGAGTTCAAGGTGATCGGTGTCCGCGAATGTGTGGCTACCGACCTCATCGATAATCCCGAACAAGCCGTCAAATGATGAAACCCACGACATATAATCAAGACATCAGTAAATTTGGATTTTTTCGACTCAGTAAAAGTAAATTGGCCGTTGATGTTTGTCCAAATACGTTGCGGGCCTACCACTCGCAAGGCTTGCCGTTTTACAAAGTCGGCAAGAGCGTCTTTGTCAGTTACTCCGAACTCGAAACATTCATCCGTCAAAACAACGAACTCAAATAGGCGATACGCTCTGATTTGGGATGTTTCCAACGCCCTCGCGTTCAAATCAATTGTCCTGAGCATCTGGCGCACCGTTACGTGTCGCTCCGGGCCAACGGCTACTTTTACTGAACTTCGAGGTCATTGCCCTCACCCACCAACTGACCGGGAGCGCAATGGGCTCCCGGCCTTTCTAATCAAATCTTGTTTATCAATTTTGTCTCCCGTGGGAGACAAAACCGCCAGTCATCGTGGCTGGTGGTTTCAATTTAACCCTCAACCCAAAGGCTGCCCATGCAGAACAAAAGCACCAACCAACTGATCGGCCTGGGCATCCTCGCCCTGGTCGTCATCTTCATCCTCTACGAAATCTGGCCTTACCTCGTCGGCTTTCTCGCCGTCGTCGGGGCCGCCCAAATCTACCGGGTGTGGCGGAATCACTACGGATCTTAACTTTGAAACCAAACCTCCAAACCTTAACATCAACCAAAGGAAATAATATGGGTCTCACCATCCATTACAAACTGAAAGCCAAGGGCACCGCGGCTGCCGCCCGTAAACTCGTCGAAGCCCTGCACCAGCAAGCCCACGATCTGCCATTTAAGGAAGTCGGCGATCTCGTGGATCTGGCCGGGGATGAGTGCCACTACGACAAACGTGGTCAAGACGATCCGCTGCGCTGGCTGCTCATCCAGGCGCAGGGCTCCGTCAGCCTCAGTCACCTCCCCGGCGAATCGGAATACAGTTCTTGCCGGGTCTCGCCGAGCCGGATGATTGCGTTTACCGCATGGCCGGGCGAAGGCTGTGAAGAATCCAACTTCGGCCTCTGCCAGTATCCTGCCGAGTTCGTTGATCCGCGTTTCGGCAAATTGAAAACCAAACTGTCCGGCTGGCGCTGGAGTTCGTTCGTGAAAACGCAATATTCCTCGGATCCCCGGTGCGGCGGCGCGCAGAACTTCCTGCGCTGTCATCTCACCGTCATCGCGATGCTCGACCGAGCCAAACAGCTTGGCTGTCTCGGCTCGGTGAGCGATGAGGGCGGCTTCTGGGAACAACGCAATGTCGAGAAGCTGGTCAAGGAAATCGGCTCTTTGAACGAGATGATTGCGGCGTTTGGCGGCAGGCTCAAAGATGTGCTCGGGGGTGGGGTTGAAATGCCCATCGCCGATTATCCGAACTTTGAAGCACTTGAACACGCCGGACAATCGCAACTCTCGCCCGGCATTGATCAGCTCGCCCAACTCATCAAACAGGTCAGCCAGAAAAGCTGACTTCCAACCCCAACCTGAAATGCCCGGGGTGAGTGAGTTCGGGAATTGGGGAATGGGAAGCCGGCCTCTGGGTCGGCTTTTCTTTATGTGTCAGCCGCCGGCGAACACCGGCTGAAAGTTCGCCTCGGTCAGGATGCGGGCAACCTCCGCGCGCTTGTCCCCCTGAATCTCAATCTGGCCGTTCTTCACCGTGCCGCCGGTGCCGCAGGCGCGCTGCATCGCCTTGGCCAGTTGTTCTTTTTCCGGCAGACCAATGCCCACGAAGTTTTTAACCACCGTCACCGTCTTGCCACCGCGCCCGGCTTTCACCCGGAGAATATCCACCCGCCCGCGATGCTTGCGTGCCGGCTTCGGTGGCGTCGTGATGCTCGTTGGCAAAGTTTCGGGCGCGAACGGCAGACCGTCGCTGGACAGCTCGGCAAAGGGCGTTTGTGCTAAGGCCGGCCCACCGTCGGTGGGAATGCGTTTGGATACAGCCATGGTTGAATCAGTTAAACGCGCTATGGTGCCGCGGGTTCATTTGTCCCTGTCCCCGCCGGCTGGGAATCGGTTGTATTGGGTTTCACCGGGGACACGACGTCTGCCGCCGCGAACTCGTCCGGTAGGATGGTGATGGCGATGCGCCGGTTCTTGGCGCGGCCATCGGCGGTCGCATTGTCGGCGATGGGACGATACTCGCCGTAGCCGACGGCTCCGACACGATGCGGGTCAACACCAGCCTTCTCCGTGAGAAAATGCACGGCCGCTAGGGCGCGCGCCATGGACAATTCCCAGTTGCTCGCGAACCGGCTGCGGATGGGCACGTTGTCGGTGTGACCGATGACATGAATCTTGAGTTCGGGATGTTGAATGAGAATGACGGCAATCTTTCGCATCACGGATTCACCATCGGGTTTGAGGATCGCCTCGCCCGAATCAAACATCACGCGGTCGAGGATGTTCACGGTGAGCTTGCCTTGTAGTTTAGAGATTGTGACGTCCTTGGATTCCAGGCCGGCGCGCATCTCATCCTCCAGACCTTTTGCCATCTGGGCGGCATCCTGCTTTTCCTTCTCCAAATCAGCCACCTGACTTTGCAGGGCTGTGATCTGGTCTTTGTCCTTCTGATTATCGGCCATTGCGCTTGCCAGACTGGCGTTGGCATCAGCGAGCTTGGAACGGAGCAATTCCAGTCCGCGCGCCTTGCCGACGGCGATGGCCCAGAGCAGCAAGGCCGCGATGAGCAGCACGGTCAGGATGCCGGCGATAATCCAGCCAAGCTTGGATTGGTTCAGGCTGGAATGGGTCTTGGGCACTCGCCCGGCAAATGGATTGTCTTCGCTCATTTTACGTCAGGTGAATTTAATCAGAGCAACCAGCCTCGACCAAGTGAAGAATCATTCAACAACGTTCAAATGTGATTTCAAGGCTTTTAGCTGGCTCGCGTCAGCGCCAGCCACCACGACAAAACAATGAGCGCCACGAACAGAATTCAGCCTCATTGCCGACGGCTGGCCGGACGGGACGAAAATCCGAAGGGTCAATTTTCGGATGGGCGCGCGTTGTCCGGGGCTGGGATAATCGGGGATGGCTGGTATCAGGCGATTTCCAAGACAACGCTGCGAGAAGGGCAAGGTGTTTGGCGGTTCAGTCTGATGTAGGTGAACTTCGCTTCCTTGCGTCGCGTTCATAGCCGAGAAGCTCCGCCAGCGTCTATTTTTCTATGGCATTGCTGGTGCTATGGTTGGCGTGTCGAGTTCTATTTTTCGTCAACACGTTGTGATGCGCCCATTCAATGAATTTGTTTCGTAGGATCAAATTCTAAATTCTGCGAACCTGAAGGATTAAGCCACAAATCAATTTTAATTCCAGCCGGTGTTGCAGAGGCATAAGGTTTCACCTGCATTCGCCCATATTGCCCTTGAACATTTTTGATGTAAAAGTTTTGAGTTGTTGTGGAGTCCCACGGAACATTGTTTGAACTCATGTCGAATTGAAAAAACGGTTGATAACCACTTTCCGGTGCCCAATAAGGATACGGGTCATTCTCCGCTGCAATTCCACCATGAAGTATTTCAACTTTAACCGACCAATCAAATTTTTGGCCACTTCTTCGGACTTCCAAAGGTGAACGCAGCAAAGTGATTTGCAAATCCCCATTAGAACTTTGCTTTCCCGTAACCGTATCAAATGCAGATGAAGTCCCGTCAGATGGAATTCGAGACTCAAAACTAATACATTTCATAGGTTCTGGCCCACGAATTTTCCACATAGTCAAAATCGCTTGATTATCTGGGCTTGATTTTCCGCCGATTGGTGCTTGAAAGCCCGCACCGCGCTCCCCCATTTTGTAACCTACTTTTTCAGGCCATGCACCGATTTGAACACCGTGCAGGCCAACAAAGCTAAAATTTCCTTTTGCATCCGTTTCCGTGTAATGAACCTCATCGGCACTTCGCACATAATTTACATTTAACAAGACTGTGCCTTTAATTTTTGCTCCAACAACGGGTTTTCCATATTGATCAATCACTTTGCCGAAAAAATCCAGAGGCTTTTTGTTTTCTTCCATCAGCATTTCTTGAATGGCTTGGGCTTTACTGATTTTTCCTTGCTCATATGCTGCAGCAAACGTTGCTGTGTTGCTGTGTATCGCTTCAGCTACAGCGACTGGCACATTTGAACTTACGACAGGCTGGTTTGGCGGAGATGCAGTGATTGAGGTGCTATTATTTATCGCTTTTGATTTACTTGCCTGCTGCGATGACGAGTTGCTTGAATGCCAAAAAAACAGAGCGCCAATAATTAAAGATATCATAATAAAACCGAACCAGATAAGCTTGTTTGTTTTCATATTATTGCAGTCCAAATCCTGACTGTCCTAAAACTGCGTTCCAAAAATCTTTTTGCTGTATATTATCAAAGTTAAACTCCGCGCTATGCCATTTATGCGCTTTATATTTTTGGTTTGTGTCAGATGTTGAAGTGTCGTCTGGCCATATAGTTTTCAAATCAAGCTGCGCACCTGAAAATTTTCCACCGACATCCACCTGCGCTCCCAACGCGAAGCACCGCGCTTCGTCGCAGTAGGCAAAAATTTCATAAACGTTGGTCGGGAAATCAAGATAATGCGTGCTGCTTGTGCCTGCGCCGGTGATTTTATAGAAACCACTGGAAGATGAATAATGATAGCCCGGATAGCTAGTCAGGCCGTGATCCGGTTTGGTTTGCTGGTCAAAGAGCCATTTGTTCAAAGCAAAATCGTTGGCGTTGTAAAAGTTCACATAAGTTGCCGCACCTGCCGTGCCATTGAAATAACACGGTGCCCCATTCGTCGGATAATGGGCATAACGATTTGGCGTATTGTCATCCACAATTCCTGGAAAAACCGGGAAAGGTGCATCCTCTGTATTATTGTCGTAACAATGTGCCGAAATCGCCCCCTGCATGGCAACATACGTGTTCACGACTTGATTTGTCTCAGCTAATTTCAGTGCTTCGCCTGCCACCACATTGCCCATGCTGTGCGCTATGAGATAAACGTGGTTCGGATAAGTGGAATTCAAATCGTTTAACTTGCCGAGCAATCCCGGCGCTGACGCCCAAGCGTTTGACTCGCTATTGTCAAAGTTACGGGAATCTGTAATCACGTCCCAAGCATCGCCACCAAACCCATACCCCGTCGGCCATTGGAACGCGCCAAAATGGCCTTTGTAACCTTGCCAGTAAAGCCGTTTGAAGGCGGTTTCCGCAAACGCATCTTTCTCCCATGTCTCCAAATTCCACCCATGAACAAATAGGATGTAATTATTCTCCGCCGTGATTGTGGAGTCATAGGAATACCCCGACGCGAGGCTCGCCGTGGTCGCGGGTTCAGCACTTGGGTTTTCTCCCACGGTATAACGGTCATACATTTCCTTCACGTGCTGCAATTTTAGATAAAGTCCCGACCCCTCCGCCAGCTTCGTTACGCCATCCTTCGCATACAGCGCAAGCACTAGTTGCCCGCTCCCACGGCTGATAGCGTCGAATAGTAAATAATTTGTTGGTGTCTCATTAATCCAACTGCTCCAATACCAATAATCAGACGGAATTAGAAATGGTGCATTTGTCTTCACCGCCGACTGACCGTTGACATCCGTCAGATACTGCCCGCAGGGATCGGCCAGTTGTGCTGCGGCAGCGTTTTTGTCCGTCAGATAGTCTGCTCCGCCCGCCTCCCAGTCTTCTGGCAAAAACAAACGCACCTGCGGGTTACCCGTCGTGTTAGTCCATTCCAGGGCGACCACCAGCTCTCCGCTTTCTAACTTTGAGACAAAGTCACCGACATTGAGCCAGAGCCGCGTATAGTCCTCCAAATCTCGCTGACAATTAATAGTCGTGTTTGTCGCATCATTTCCTGTGGACGGATCAAGATCGGCATAATCGTCAATGCTGCCGCTATAACCGTCGTAATCATTATTTAGCCAAAAACGGTATGGATGGGCTGCGGTCGTCTGGTCGGCCATGTCAAAAGTGATGTTGCCGTCGCGGTTATTATCTACCGCAAGTTGTAGGTTTATCTCTGTCGCTTGCACGTCGAACGTGTAGTCATCATGGGCATAGAAGTTCTTGGCCGATGGCGTGACGTCTACACTCGCACCCGCCCGAGCTTGGATCACTGTGTAACCCCAAACCGCGCCGTCATCATTGGTTACACCGCTGTTAATTAAAGTCTGGTTCTGAATCGTTAGCCATTCCGGAGGCAACGGCGCATCACCAAAAAGATCGCTATTATTCATCAGTGATCCGTAAGTAGAATCAACCCTGCTATCAGTGGGGTCAGAAAATTCCGAGGCTGCCGCCTGAACGAGATACAATTTCTCACCCGTGGCCGAAGCTGGTTTTTGGACTTCAAGCATCACCCGAGATTGAGTTGTATTTTCCCAAATCCAATGAGTGAAACCGTCATAAAACTTCAGTGCCGACACATCGGCATATTCCCATGGTGGCAAAATGGCACTCCCCTCGAAGATGGCTGGATCACCTGCCGGCAGACCATAGGTATTGTCACTCGAAAAGTTTTCATAATCGTTGGGCGCATAAAAGACGGTCTCAGTATAGTGCCAAAACCCACCTGCATCATAAGTCCAGTCAACCGTTTCATCCCAGTGAGAATAGGCATCATCATTGCCATATGAATCCAAATGCTGGTGTCCGGTATAACTTGTCAGCCCCACTGTTAACGGCTGTCTTACAACATATTGTTTTGAGCCGTCCGTCCCTGACGACGAATCGTTAGCTTGAAACATTCTGCCGCTTAAAGCGTGTGCCATCCGGTTTTGACTGGCACTGGAAACCTCCACGTTCAAAATCGCCGCCCCGCTGCGTTTCACCTGCACATTATCCGCCTCCCAAGTGCCATCACCGCTAATGGTGGCGGCTACGCCATTGACAGTCAGCGTGACGTTGGGATCGTTCACCGTTCCCCTCACCGTCACGAAAGCTTGGTTCAACTGGGTCAGCGGCTGCACCGTAACCTGCACGCTACTTTGATACACCGTCAGGCTGGTGGTGCTGGTATTGCCCGCCGTGTCCGTCGCCGTAATGGTCAGCGTGTTTGCGCCCGCGCCCAATGGCAGGTCTTGCACCCACACTTTGCCCTCACGCTCCACCAAGCCCGCTACGGTGTTGGTGCTGCCATACGTGTTCACAATGGAGGCGCTGATAGTCGCCGTCGCATCATCCACCAATGCTTGCAGAGTGAAACTAGTGTCCACAATGGATGCTCCAGCCAACGGCCAAACCACGGACAACGCCGGGGCGGTGTGGTCGCCGAAATAATCCAAGGTGAAACTGACGTTCGTCGTGGTTGTGTTCCCAGCCAAGTCAACGGCATGGACGGTAATCGTGTTCAGGCCGCTCGTCAGCGGAATGTCATAGCATTGAAAGTAGTTCGTCGTGAACGCCAGCAGATTCGTGTCATAGTTTTGGCCGGTCACATAACCCGTCAGGTTCGTGAAAATCCCCGCCGCATTACTGATGTCGTAAGTGATGCTAGCCAGCGGTTCGCTGGCGAAGCCTTGCACTTGGATCATCGGCACGGAAACCGTTCCGCTCATGGGCTGGGTAACAACCAGTTGTGGCGGTGTATAATCCAGCTTCAACCGTTTCCATTGCCAAACGGCATTGGTCGCGGCATCCGCATAACCGCGCAGCCCAATCCGCACCTCATGCCAGCCTTCCACCAAACCAAGATTCACGGTCACGGTCGCACTGCTGTAAGGGTTCCACGCCGCATTATTCAAATTCGTGTCGTCCACCAACACCGCTACATAATACGGATAACCCGTCACTGCCAATTGCACCGGAACCGAACTGGAAGGGTCATAATTATTCGTCACTGATATACCGGTAAAACTAAACGCATTCGGAACCACGTTGTTGGTGTAATCCGACAAAAGCGAGTTGCCGTCGCCGTCCAGATTCGTCGCGTTCAAGGCCAGCGTGCCGAAGTATTCCCACAGCCACCAATCCGGCACGCCGTCATTATTACTATCTACACCCGTCCAATCCATTGCCCGCAAAAACAAAATATCCCGTCCGTAATTTGCCAGCGTGAAGGGCAGCACACTCGTTTGATTCGTCGTCGGCCGTTCTCTTTTCAAGCTAGGCGCGCCGGCACAGGCAAGTCGTCTGGGCGGG
>JBAXIY010000054.1:0-15568 GCA_037138135.1 Verrucomicrobiia bacterium | reverse complement strand
TTCGGCCAGACGGGATAATTAAAACAATTTCTACCAATGCTTACTTCGCCAGTGCCGGGATAGCTGGGATGTTGGTGGACGGAAAAAAATTCTATGCTGGGTTGGTTCAACAAAATGTCCTCGGTGCCGTTGCCGTGATGCACATCAAAATCAAATACCGCGATGCGTTTCGCGCCGGTCGCGCAGGCTTCGAGCGTGGCAATAGCGATATTGTTCAGATAGCAAAAGCCCATAGATTTTTCCCGCGTGGCGTGATGGCCCGGCGGGCGCATGAGACTGAAAGCCGTTTCACCGGCACGGCACAATTTCAAGGCATGAAGCGCAGCGGATACAGACGCACGGGCGTAGCTTGAAATATTTTCAAAGAAAGGCGTATCGGCATCAAAGTCTTCGGGGATATTCAAACGCGCAAGCACTTCGGGTGCGTGGGCGCGGAGGATGATTTCGTCCGAGCTATTTTCGCCGGGCGTAACCCAGTGGAGGGGCAATTCCGTCTGGCTTTTCAACAGCGCGACGGTGGCCGCGACGCGCCGGGGATTTTCCGGATGGCCGGCGCGGGAGTAGCCGGTGCAGTTTTCGTCGGTGATGATGGTCACACGGAAATTAAACCACGGACGTCGGCGGTTGAACATGGATTTTGTTGCCGCGCGAAACAGTTTTGCAACCGCAGCGCGTTCAGTTACGCTAAAACCTGATTTATGAATCGAAATATTTTTACCGCTGCCGCACTGTTCGGCTCGATTGTGTTCAACGCCGCCGCGTGGGATTACGATGGTCATCATGCAGTGAATGAACTCGCATTGGCGTCGCTGCCGACAAATTTCCCCGCATTTGTGCTGGCGCCGGTAACGCGCGATCGCATTGCGTTTTTAGCTGGCGAGGCGGATCGCTGGCGCAATGAGACGAGCACGAAGAACGGCACGGGGCTGACGCTTGGTCACGCGAGCGGGCCGGATCATTACCTTGATCTGGACGACATCAAACTTTACGACCTGACACCGGCGACATTGCCGCCGCTGCGCTATGATTTCGCTGCCGACATCGTGAAGTCACGCACGGCGCATCCGGAAAGATTTCCGGCGATTGACCCAGCAAAGGATTCCGACCACACGCGGGAATTAAGCGGCTTTCTGCCGTGGGCGATTACGGAGAATTATCAAAAATTGCAATCTGGTTTTGCCACGCTGGCGGCACTGGAAAAATTTGGCGGCACGCCGACGGAAATCGAAAATGCCAAGCAAGACATTGTTTATGTGATGGGCGTAATGGGACATTTCGTTGGCGACGCGAGCCAGCCGCTGCACACGACGATGTATCATCACGGCTGGACCACAAACAACAATCCGAACCATTACACGACGTCGTTCGGCTTTCACGGGTGGATTGACGGCGGTTTTTTCAAAAAGACCGGCGGAATTGATGTTAAAAAATTATCAGCGCACATCCAGCCAGCGGGAACAATTCCGGCGTCTGATGACCCGAACGGCATTTTTCACACGTCGGTGGATTTTATCGTAGCGGCCAATCAATTGGTGGAACCGCTCTACCAAATGGATCGTGATGGTAAATTGTCTAACAAAGAAAATCGCGGTGCGGAGGGCCGGGCGTTTTTGGAAGGCCAGTTGGTTAAGAGCGGACAATTTCTTGGCAACCTCTGGTTCACCGCGTGGGCCACTGCGCCGGAAGATACCTTCCTCGAACGCGAGTTAAAATTGCGCAATACGGCGAGCGCCACAACCAATGCCCCAGCCGATATGGACAAAAAATGAATTCCGCCACAGCCACCCGCATCGCGGCGACAGCGGGTTTGCTGGCTGTGGCGCTTGGCGCGTTCGGTGCGCACGGTCTGAAGGATTTACTGGCGCACAATGGCACCGCGGCAATTTGGGAGAAAGCTGTCTTCTATCATTTCATCCACGCGGTGATGCTATTTTTGCTCGCGGAACGAAAAGTTTTCCCCGCCGTCGCTTGGTGGAGTTTTCTGACGGGCATTATTATTTTCTCCGGCTCGTTATATTTGCTGGCGGTGACGGATTTAAAATGGCTGGGAGTAATCACACCGCTTGGTGGGCTAAGCTTCATGGTCGGTTGGCTGGGACTGGCGCTAGGTTGGGATAAGAAAGTGTAACTCCCCGCCGCGCCTAATAAGTCCGCGCTGCGTCCGGGGCTTTGACAAAAGTAGTTTCTCGCAAGTAAATCGGCTCCAGTTTTTCGCCTGCCACAAAATCCGTCCGGGTCGCGGCCAATTGCGCTAACATAGCTGCGCTTGGGAATAGGATCTTTCCAGTCTCTGGTCCGACGCAGATGGCGTGTGTGGATGGCATGGCTTCAATTTCCGCCGCCGCCACGATTTTCAACCCGCTGATTTCTTTACGCCCACCTTCCGAAATTTCCCAGCCCGCCATATAAAATTCCCCGCGCTGCGCATCAATGAGGACATTGACGCGACCAAACATTTTCGCCGCCTGCGCCTGTGCCGCCAGACATTCCGCGCTGCTGATACCAAGTAGATTCACGCCGGTGGCCAGTTGCCAACCTTGCGCAATTGCAATTGCTGCGCGGATACCCGTGTAACTGCCCGGCCCAATGCCGACGGCAATTACCTCGATTTCCGCGCGAGAGACTTTTGCTTCCGCCAAAACTTTTTCGGTCAGGCCAAAGGCATTGGTCACGCGGTGGCCGCCGGACTCAGCCGCCTCAGACAACACGACGCCGTCGCACGCTAGTGCCACGCTGCGTTGAGCCGAAGAAAATTCAAACGCCAGAATCGTCATAAATAATTTTGCGCTCTGTCTCGCTCACAATTTCAATTTTCACGCCAACCAGTTTTTCCCAACCTTCCAACCGTTCCGCCCACTCAATCACAGCTACACCGTCCGGTTGAAGATATTCCTCAATGCCGGCCGACAGAATCTGTTCCGGTGTTTCCAGTCGATACAAGTCCAGATGAAACAGCCTCAGTCGTCCGCCGCCGTATTCGTTCACCAATGTGAACGTCGGCGAATGCACGCGCCCGGAGATTTCTAGCCCGCGCGCCATGCCGCGCACGAATTGGGTCTTGCCCGCACCCAGATCGCCGCTCAATGCAATAACCAGACCGCGCGTGGCTGTGCGCCCATACTTTTCACCGAGCGCTTCCGTGTCCGCCGGACTATGTGAAATGAACGTAGCCATGGGCGTTGAATGTGTGTGTGCCGATTTTATCGCGAATTAAGATGCCTTCCCCCACCACAATTTTTCCGATGCAGCTCAGCTTCAATTTTGGGAATTGTTTCTTCCACGCGTCGAGCAGCTTTACTGCGTCTTTGCTCGCAATAGTGAACAGCAGCTCGAAATCCTCGCCGTCCGTCAGCGCGGCGATAAATGGGGGCTTGGCACCGGAATTTTCCCGCGCGCGCAGTTTGGCGGCGCGCGCGATCGGCACAGCGGACTTCAAAAGATGCGCGCCAACTTTGCTCGCGTTCAAGATGTGGCGCAAATCGCCGCCGAGTCCGTCGCTCAAATCCATCAGCGCGTGCGGGTGAAAATGTTCGGCCAGCCAGCGTGCCTCGTCCAATCGCGGCTCGAAGTCCAGATGTTTGTCTGCGAGCGAACCGCCGAGTTCACCCGTCACAAAAATCGCATCGCCCACTTTTGCACCGCTGCGCAAAATCTGTTTTCCGCGCGGCACCGTGCCAAGCAGCGCGATGGAAATCAGGATGCGCTCTGGATTTGTCGTCGTCTCGCCGCCGACAATCGCCACGCCGTATTTTTGTGCCAGCGCATTCAGGCCTTCGTAAATTTTCGCCACAAATTCCGCGTCAAAATCTTTTGGTAGCGCAATGGTCACGAGCGCGGCGGTCGGTGTTCCGGCCATCGCCGCGATGTCGCTCAGGCAACGCGCCAGAGCCTTGCGCCCGATTTTTTCCGGCGTCATTTCGCGCGTGAAATGAATACCTTCCACGACCGCGTCGGTCTTGAACAAAATCAATTTCTCCGGCACGCCCAGATCCAGCACGGCGCAATCGTCGCCCGCGCCCGCAACCACGCTTTCATTGGTTGGCAGCGATTTCGTCAGGCGCGCGATGAGATCAAATTCGTTCATCATTGCTGCGTGAAAAGGATGATTAGATTGGCGGTGTTGAAGAGGCTGTGCGCCGCAATTGGCGCAAGTAGGCAGTCCGTTTTCTGGTAAAGCCAAGTCAGCACCAGCGCGAGCACAAACAGTGGCACTAGCGTCGGCGCGTTGACGTGGATGAGCGCAAACAGGAAGCTTACGCCGAACCACGCGAGCTTGGGATAACCTAGTTGCTTGACGAATGGAAACAGCACGCCGCGGAATATGAATTCCTCGGCCACGGGCGCAAGCACGATTGCAAAAAAAGCCAGATAGCCGCGCAGCCACGGGGATTTCGCATTGAGGATCAGCTCGACGGCATGTTGGTCCGCCAGCGGCCATCCAATTTTTTGGAGAAACTGGGCGGAGAACTGCTCTAGTTCCAGAATGATCGGCAAGACCAGCACCAATGTGCCGGCGGCGAGCAGCAGTGATTTGGTCAGGTTCGTGTTGCAGAAGCCAAATGCGGCTTGCCAGTTGACTCCGTGATGTTTGAGAAATATAAGAATCAACACCCAGCACGCGCCTTGGAAGCTCGAGGTCGCCAGCAAAATATTCGCCAGGCTGTCTTCTTTTTTGAAGGCCGGCACGCCAATTTTTTGCAACACGCCCGCCAACAACACGCCGACGCACAGGCAAGCGAAGACGCCCGCAATCAGTTGGATCACGGCTTCGGCGCGCCACGGCTTTTGCGTCAGCATTATTTCAGCCTAGCGCAGTCGCGCGCGGGTGACGACGCAAAATTGTTCGCGGGCGCTAGGGTTTTGCGGCAGATTCTTCGCGATGTCTGTGAAACACACCAACCGTCTCGCCCGCGAGAAATCGCCCTACCTGCTCCAGCACGCGCACAATCCCGTGGATTGGTTCGCGTGGAACGATGAGGCGTTTGCCAAGGCACGCGCGGAGAACAAGCCGATCTTCTTGAGCATCGGCTACTCGACCTGCCATTGGTGTCATGTGATGGAACGCGAATCGTTCGAGCAGGAAAATGTCGGCAAATTTCTCAACGAACATTTTATCAGCATCAAAGTTGACCGCGAAGAGCGACCGGACGTGGACAAAATTTACATGACGTTCGTGCAGTCCACGACCGGCAGCGGCGGCTGGCCCATGAGCGTTTTTCTGACGCCGGAATTAAAACCTTTTTTTGGCGGCACTTATTTTCCACCAGATGCGCGCTACGGTCGTCCAAGTTTTTTGCAATTGCTGGAACAAATCGCAAATCTCTGGCGCGAGCGGAAAATGGAAATCGCCGCCAGCGCCGACGAATTACACGCGCGACTCGAACTTATCACGGCGCGCGACTCGCGGGAAAATTCTCCGCTCACGCCACAGACGCTGCAACGCGCCGCGGAAATGTTCAAAGAATCATTCGATTCAGTTCACGGCGGCTTCGGCGGCGCACCAAAATTTCCGCAGCCGAGCATTCCAACATTTCTTTTGCGCGCGGCGAAACGTTTCAACGATGACGCCGCGTTGAAAATGGTATTGCACACGTGCGATAAAATGGCGGCGGGCGGCATTCACGATCAACTCGGTGGCGGTTTTGCGCGTTACGCTGTGGATGCGGAGTGGCTCGTGCCGCATTTTGAAAAGATGCTCTACGACAACGCACAACTCGCGCAGTTGTATCTTGACGCGTTTCTCATCAGCGGCGACGTGCGGCGCGCAGACACGGCGCGCGATATTTTGGACTACGTTTTACGCGACATGACGCATCCCGCCGGCGGTTTCTTTTCCGCCGAAGACGCCGACAGCGAAGGTCAGGAGGGGAAATTCTATTGCTGGACGCACGACGAACTTTCCCGGCTGCTCGCGCCGGATGAATTTATCGTAGCCACAAATTATTTTGGCATCACCAAATTGGGCAATTTCATCGACCACAGCCATCCCAACCCGTTGCCGGGACTCAACGTGTTGAGCGTCGTGAATCCGCTGGTGGCCGCCGCCGATCGGCCATTGCTCGCTTCCGCCAAATGCAAAATGCTCGCCGTCCGCGCCCAACGCATCCGCCCGCATCTTGACGATAAAATTCTCGCCTCCTGGAACGGCCTGATGCTCGGCGCGTTCGCCCGCGCTTCCGCAGTTTTAGGCGAAGAAAAATACCGCACGGCGGCGGAGAAAAATCTGCAATTCATCCAAGCGAAGTTATGGAACTCCGGCCAAGGTGGCCAGAGCGGCACGCTCTTTCACCGCTGGCGTGACGGCGAACGTGACAATGTTCAATTGCTCGAAAGCTATGCCTTCCTGCTCGATGGGGTCATCCGGCTTTACGAGGCGACGCTGGAACCGAAGCATCTGGATTTCGCCTGCGAATTGGCCGAGGCGATGATTGAAAGATTTTATGACGCAGCGAACGGTGGTTTCTGGCAAAGCCCCGCCAGCGCGTCTGATCTGATTCTCCGCGTGAAGGATGATTACGACGGCGCGGAACCGAGCGGCAATTCCGTCGCCACGCTCGCGTTGCTGAAACTCGCCGCCATCACCGGTCGTGAGGATTTCCGCCTGCCTGCCGAAGCAACCTTGCAGCTGTTTACGCACCGGTTACAAACCCAGCCGGCGGCGATGGCGTTCATGTTGCAGGCAGTGGATTTCTGGCTGGATGAACCGCGTCGTGTCGTCATCGCGGGCGACGCGAACGCAAAATCCTTTCACGAACTGCGCCGCGCCGCGCACTCGGTTTATCAGCCGAACAAAATTATTCTTGGCAACACCGGCGCGGTGGAACCGTTCGCCAAAACTTTGTCCGCAAAAAATATGGCGACCGCATTTGTTTGCACTGACAACGCGTGCCAGTCGCCAACTGATGACAGTGAAACTTTGCGACAACAATTACGTTGATAACATGAGCGATTTTGAAACCAGATTCGGCGGCATCGCCCGGCTTTACGGCCAAGCCGGTTTGGAAAAACTGCGCGCGGCTCACGTCTGTATCATCGGCATCGGCGGCGTGGGCGCATGGGCGGCGGAGGCGCTTGCCCGCTCTGGCATCGGCGCAATCACGCTGGTGGACTTGGATGAAGTCTGCGTGACGAATATCAACCGCCAGCTTCACGCACTCACGGAAACCGTCGGCCACGCAAAAGTCGAAGCGATGGCCGAACGCATTCGCGCCATCAATCCCGATTGCCGCGTGACGGCGGAGCAAAAATTCTTTAGCGAACAGTCCGCAGCAGAGTTGCTCGCGCCAAAATATCATTTCATCGTCGACGCGATTGACGATGTGACAAATAAAATCTTGCTGCTCGTGCGGAGCCGCGCGGAAAAAATTCCCGTCATCGCCTGTGGTGGCGCGGGCGGGCGGCGCGAACTGACGTCCGTCCGCCTGGGCGATTTGTCAGAGGCGAGTCACGACAAATTGCTGGCGGAAGTGCGGCGGAAGCTGCGGCAGGAACACGGTTTTCCCCCCGGCCAGTCGGCGATGGGTTTGCCGTGTGTGTATTCCGTCGAACGCACCGTTTATCCGCAAGCCGATGGCACAGTGTGCGAAATGCGTTCGGCTGCCGAGGACGGCACGCGGTTGAACTGCAACGGCGGCCTCGGCTCGGCGACGTTCGTGACCGGCGCGTTCGGCTTCGCGGCGGCGGGATTTGTGGTGCGGCAGATTACGGAAAGGTAGGGCGGGCAGTTCCCTGACCACCGCTTGCCGCTGCCCACTTCCGTGCTTACTCTTTCCGCGTCCGTTCAAACTCAATAAACCAAAACGACCAAATTATTTAACTAACAACTTTGCGTAGCTCAGGCTACGGGGCTGTCCCGAAAACCGCTAATTTTCAAGCCCGTCAAACGACTGACCGAGCGCGCTCAAATAGGCGCGGCTTGGCTTTGCTTTCTGTGCAGGCACTTGGTCGTGCTTTGATGCAGGGCGCGTTGAATCGCGTCATTTCTTTTTAGAACTTCCCGTCTTCGGAGTTGTGCCAGCGCGCCATGTCAAATCCGGGTTCAATTCATGCCTACCGCTCCGAAGTGGATAAAATTATCCGTTTCGGCGGCGCTCGAAACGAGACCACCATCCGTCGCGCTTTCTCCACGCTCATCAACGCCTATGCCCGCCCGCGCGATCTGCTGCTCGTTGAAGAACTCGACTATTACAATCCGCAGAAAAGAAAAACCGTCCGTCCCGATGGCACGCTTAAAAACAGTCTCCGCTTGGATTATGGATTTTGGGAAAGCAAAGATCCGGACGACGAACTGACTGAAGACATCAAAATAAAATTCGACCGGGGCAACCCGGATTCCAATATTCTCTTTGAAGATTCCAGCACCGCCATTCTTTATCAGGACGGCTCGCGCCGCTTCACCGCGCCCTTCGCCCAACCGAAGTCCTCGACGAAGGCTTGCGCCGCCGCACGGAAAAAACCCGCGTCATCAAGTTCGTGCAGGAATAATCCCGCCGGAAACTTTTAACCCGCCGCCCGAATGGTTTTGACCGTTCGGGCGGTTTTTGTTTCCGGTCAAGTTTCGGACGCGTCGAATGAAGCAAACCAAGCTTCGGTTATGGCGGCAAAACCTCAAAAAATGGCAAAAATCGCGACTTTTGCCCTTCCCAAGCGCCGTAAAACGGTCGTAAAAGAAGTCGTTAAAGAGGCATCTAACTTGGAGTTCAATCTATGAAAAATCGCCCTCAAACCATTTCAATACACCCTGTTTTGGGCAACGACCTTCTGAAACCAGCGCTTTCGGCTGTTTCCGCTGCTGTCCGCTTAATTCCGGCTTCTGAAATCACGCGCCTAGATTCTGGGCTAATGTCCGTTACGCCTTCAGCGTATTCCAATCCGTGTTCGCGTATTTGGCGTGGTTCGCGGTTTTCTCCTGCATTTCGCTGAAAATCGGCTGAATCTGGCAAAAACAAGGGGTTTTGCCGGAAAAAGCCTGCGTCAGCCTCAAGCCCAAGGCCGCAGGATGGAAGCCGGAGCATTCGGGCTGGCAACCGTTCGTGTCCGGCCTCAAGCCGTCGGCATCGGGGGCGAAGCCGGACGCGGACGGCTGGCGTCCGGCGGGGTGCGGCGCGCGCCCTTACCCGCGCGGGAGCCGGCCTTACCCGAGGCCGCTGAACATGCGCAGAAAATTTTCTTCGACGCGCGCGGCGAGCGCTTCCGTTTTTTCACCGAGAAATTCCGCGAGGCCCGCATAGATCGCGCCAAGATTAGCTGGATGGTTCAACGGTTTTCCTTCTGCATCGGCGAGCGAAAATTGATTTATTTCGGCAGGCAAATGCTGGTCGGGCGCGTCGGTCTCGATGAGTAATCGGCTGGCAGGAACTTGGCGAAAAGTCTCGCGCTGCTTCAGTTTGCGTTCCTGTAAAAAATAGCCAGGAAAACTGAAATACCCGCCAAGCTTGGTGAACGCGGGAATCATTTCCGCCGATCCGCCATAACTGTGCAGCACAAAACCACGCGCCGGACGTGGATGGGTTTGCAACAGTTCCAGCAAGCGTCCCCAAGCCTGCAAACAGTGGATGCTCAAGGGCAAATTTCTTTCGGTAGCGAGGTTTAGTTGCGCGAGAAAAACTTCTTCCTGACCAGTGTAAGGTAAATCTGGTTTCCAACGGTCGAGGCCGATTTCGCCGACGGCGCTTGGAATTTCATCCAGAAACTTTTCCAGATTTTTCAACCAGTCCGGAGTGCGTTCGTTCAGATACCACGGATGATAGCCGAAACTCGGCAGCACAATTTTGTTTTCCTGCGCAAGCGCGAGAACATGCGGCCAGTCGCTTTCGCACGCACCGTTCACGACCATTTTTGCGACGCCAATTTTTTTACACGCGACGAGCAATTCACTTTGGCGACCGGCAAAACGGTCGTCCTGCAAATGATTGTGCGCGTCGTAAAATTTCATTCCACATTCGTTTCGGCAAATTGGCGGATGCGTTCCCAGATTTTAGAAAGCGCATTGCGGCGGTTTGGCGTCAGATGCTGAGTGATGCCGAGCGGCGCGAGAAATTTGGGGTCATGCGCGAGAATTTCTACGGGCGGCTGGTCGCTGTAAAAATCACAAAGCATACCGGCGACGGCTTTGACGACGAGCGAATCGGAATCGCACTGGAAGCAACATTTTTGGTCGCGCAATTCCGACACGAACCACAATTTGGCGAGGCAGCCGGGAATCAGGTTTTCTTCCACGCGCAATTCGGGGGTGAGCGGCGGAGATTTTTTTGCGCGTTCCACGAGCAACGCCAATCGGTCCTGCCCGTTTTTCAACGCGGTCAGTTGAGCCGTGAGTTGCTGTTGTTTTTCCGCGAGGGTCATGGCGCGGAAAAAAACTCAATCCGTGTGCGGTTGCTCGCCGCCCTCGACGGCTGGCGGCGGCTCGGGTGCTTCAGCAGCGGGTTCGCGCGGCTCCGGCGGCGGACGTTGGGGTTCGTCGCGGCGTTGATTTTGGTCGCGATAATCACGGCGCGGTTCATTGCGGCGTGGCTCGTCACGGCGGGGTTCGCGAGAAGGCAAAGGTGGTTGTTGCTCACGACGCGGCGGCTGGATGCGGCGCAGGGCGCGACGCAGTTCTTCAATTTCACGCTCGTCGGCGAGTTTCTGGCGTTCGGCCACTTCCACCAATTCCAGCACTTCGTCGAGATGATCAATCATCTCTTTCAGCGACTGGGCAATTTCCGTGGCAAGTGCGACGGCCTGACTGACCGCGGAAGTTTCTGCCGGACGAAAATCAGCGGGCTTGACCCACGGTTTCGGACGCGGCGGTTCGGGACGATGTTCCGGGCGGCGATCACGTTGTGGTTCGCGCGGAAAATCGCGTTGCGGCCGCGCTTGCGGTGCGTGGGAATCTTCTGCTACCGGTTCCGTCACCGGCGCTTCCGGCGAATCGGTTTCGTGCGAGGCAAAGTCGGCGGGCGCTTCCGCGTGCGGCTCGCGAAAATCACCGGAGGTGTCGCCCTCGTGATGGCCGGCGTGTTCGGTTGTTTCCGTTGGCGGGGCGATTAGCTCGCCAGTTTCCAGCGCGGGTGAAGTTTCTTCGGCAACGGGTTTGGCGACCACGGGACGCGGCCCACGGCCACGGCCGCCGCGACGACCACGACGGCGATTGCCACCGGCACCGCGCGCAGGCGCAGGTGATTTCAAATTGGAATTTTCGTCAGGCACAAATTTTAGGGTTGAGGATGGACGCTGGCCGCACAAATGCAATGGCGAATTGCGCTTACTTTTTCACAAACAGCGCGATGGCGGCGGTGAAACCATGTAGGAAATTTTTTTCGCCGACCGGTCCGATTTCGCCATTGCAGAAAAATCCTGCCACGCCGGTCGGACCAAAATGCGCCTGCACCAGCGCGGCATCGTGACTGGGACGGCCAAAAAGATTTTTGCCGCGGCCATTGCAGCAAAACAGACAGCCACCGTAAATTTCCATGTCGGCCAGATTTTTCCGCGCACGTGTCAGCAGCTCGTTCAAGTCTTCGGAGGCCGTCGCTGCATCGCGCCGCTGAAACTGGATTGTCTGCCCCATGCGCGGCAACGCGCCAACCTGCAACACGCCGGAATTCGGGTCGCCGCCGATCAGATTGCGCACCAGAAAATCGCCGCGCTGAAATTCTTCAAGATATTCATTCACCGCGAGACCAATGTGCAGATTGCCTTGCACCTTGCGTTGTTCGTCCGCCGATAATTGCTGCACTGTCTCGGACAGCACGGCATACGCGGGGCGATTGCCGATGTGCTGGATAAAATTTTGCTGCACGCGGGTGAGCGTCCACGCCTCGCCGATGGGCGTGCAACCTTGCGAAATCACTCCGGCCAGCGCCACGTCACCGCCGATCGCGATGGCCACACCGCCGTCCTCAAACACTTCACCGTCGAGATAAAGTTGCGTGAGCGGTTCGGGAAAATTGCCGCTGGCCATGCCGCCGTAAACTGGAACCGAGGAAAAACTTTGATTCCATGAGCGCAGCCACTTTTCACCGTCGAGATGAAACGGATCAATGAAAGCGAGCCAGCCGTTGGCGGTATCTTTGGCGATGCCGGTTTCCGACTGCCAGAAATTTTCAACTTCCGCCGCCTCGACTTGATCCTGGGTGAAGCGAACGGCCTTAAGTTTCGCGCCCGGCAAATGGTAAAGTGCAAGCACAAGTCCGCCCGCGCTCTCGAGTTCCTCGGCATTCGCGACAAGACCTCCGCCGGAGCAACCGACGAGCAGTGGGATGCGAGCATGCAAACGAAGAATTTCCAAAACCTGCGCTGCGTGCGGGAAAAATTTCGGCGACATGAACACGAGGCCGAGCGAAATTTCTTTCGCCGGTAGCCGCGCGCGCAGCCGCCGCGCCCAATCGGCCAGACCGGCTTCGTCCATGCCGTCCGACCAGTAGGCCGCTATGGAATGTTCCTCGCTCACAAAACTATTTTAACCATGCCACAACTTTTTCGCCCGCCCAAATTTCTTTTACGGGCTGACGTTCGCGGGCGGCGGCGGCCTTTTTACCGCTTACCAAAATTTCTGCGGCGAGCGGACGCGTGTTGTAATTGCTCGCCATCACAAAGCCGTAAGCACCCGCGCTCAACAACGCCAGATAATCGCCCTCGCCCACTTTCGCGAGCGGACGATCCTTGCAAAAATAATCGCCAGATTCGCAAATGCCGCCGACGACATCGGACGAAACTGTCGCGCCGCCTTTTTTCGTCAGCGGCACGATTTCGTGAAATGAATCGTAAAATGCCGGACGGATCAAATCGTTCATCGCCGCGTCCACGATAACGAAATTCTTTTTGCCCGTGCGCTTCACGTATTCGACTTTCGTCACGAGTGCGCCCGCGTTGCCGACGATGAAACGACCCGGCTCAATTAGAATCTTCAAGCCCAGCGGCTTCAAGAGCGGTAGCAATTTTTCCGCGTAGCTGGCAGGCGTCAAAATGCCTTTCGCGGCGGAAGATTTCCACCACGCCGCCGAACCGCTGGCGAGCGCCGGGTTATAAATAATTCCCAAGCCGCCGCCGGGACTAAAAAATTCCAGTTTGTATTTCGCCGCCAGTTTTTTGACGAGCGGCAGAACTTTTTTCACCGCGAGTTCGTAAGGCGTCACGTCTGTAAGCTGCGAGCCAATGTGCATTTGCACGCCGCGCAGCCAGATATTTTTCAACTTGCTGGCGCGCGCATAAATCGCTTCGACGTGCTCGAATTGGATGCCGAACTTGTTCTCGTAAGTGCCGGTCGTGATCTTGGAATGCGTCTTGGCCGAGACATTCGGATTAATACGCACGGCGATGGGCGCACGTTTTTTCAACCGCGCCGCGACTTTGTTGATGCGGATGATTTCCGGTTCGCTCTCGCAGTTGAAGGAATAAATCCCTTTGCGCAACGCGAATTCAATTTCGCTTTCCGACTTGGCCACGCCGGCGAAAACGCATTTCTTCGGATCGCCGCCCGCCGCGATGACACGCTGCAATTCGCCCGCGCTCACCACGTCGAAACCGCTGCCGCGATTCGCGAGGACGCGCATCACGGAGAGATTTGAGTTCGCCTTCATCGCGAAACAGATCAGGTGATTGAGCGGCGCGAGCGCGGCGTCGAGCTTCTGAAAATGGTCTTCGAGTGTGTGTTGCGAATAGACGTAGAGCGGCGTGCCAAATTTTTTGGCAAGCGATTCCACACTCACGCCTTCACAGAACAACTTATTGCTGACAAAACTAAAATTATGCATCGGGCGAGAGTTTAATGTCCGCGCCACAAAGTTCAAGGTTGGGAAAGCAGGATTTGAAAACAAAAAACCCGCCGGAAAAATTCCGACGGGTTGGTTAAAAAAATTTGCTTACGGCTCGGCCAGAATGGCGGCGCGCTGGGTGTGGTATTGCTCGGGCGTTATTTGATCGGCCTTATAGCGGGCCAGTAGCAACATCAAGCGTTCATCTTTCGACAGTGCGGGTGCCAAACTTGGCGTCGGTTTTGCAATGGGAGCTTTGACATCGGCTTTCGCTTTGGCGGGAGCAGCTGGTTCCGTCTGGGCGGGCGCGGGTGCTTCTACCACGGTGGTAGCGGGAGCTGTGGCGGCTGGGGCGGGCGTTTCCACCACGGGCGCGGCACTGGCTGGCACGGGTTCAATGGCCGCTGGCGCCACTACTGCTGGGGCGACGGCGGGTGCTGATGCGGCCGGAGCCGTTGCCGCCGGAGCAGCTTCGGGTGCAGGTGTCGCGGCGGCTGGATTCGCGTCCAGTTCATTCATTTTTTGCTGCAACGCCGCGCGCGCGGCCGCTTGAGCGGGATTGTCCTGAGCATTAACCACCAAGGCACCGCCCAAGGCTAGCGCACAAATCCACAGGGGAAATTTGGAAATCAGCATGCCGACTTCTTACGCCAATTCGCGGTCGGAATCAACTGCTTTTACGACCGGTGAATACAATCCACGCCACGCCGATGCCAGCGGGATGCACAACACCGACCAGAAAATGATGCTGCGCACCTCGCCGCGCGACACTTTCACGCGCTGCTGCAACTCCATCACGCTGGCGGCGCGAAGTTTTTCAATCGTGCGAATGCCGATGAGCACCGGCCACGCGCACGCGAGCCGCACCCGAAATTGTCCGAATGGCAGCGTGTTCGTATAACGCCAGCCCGCCGCCAGATGCGCTTCCGCCTTGTCGAGATAATCGTGGAACAACGGCAGAAACTTCTGCGCATTCACCGGCGACAGCAAAACTTCCGCCCACAACTTCGCTTCGTCCAACCGTTGCGTCGGCAGATAGCAGCGGCCGTTTTTCAGATCCGCCGGCAGATCGCGCAGGATGTTCACCAGTTGCAAACCTTTGCCGAAACGGATGCCGTCCGTGATGAATTGTTTTTCATCGAGCCGCGCATCAGGGAAAAGATGCGCGCGACAGATCTTCGTCCAAAATTCGCCCACGCAGCCCGCCACGCGATACGTGTAATCATCCAGCTCCGCCGCTGTTTCCAGCGCGATGATCTGCTGGCCCGTGGCGCTTGCGCCCGACTTCGCCAACTGACCAAACCGCCGCAAGTCCATTTCCTGCCCGCTCGTGATCGTCGTCAAAACCTCGCGAACCAGTTTCAAATCTGCCGCCGACAACGTTTGCAGCAACGCCAAACTCTCCTCGGTCTTTTCCAGTAATAATTTTTCCGCCGTCAAACCTTGCGACTGCGCGAGCGCGCCGAAATTCAGCGGTGCGGAACTCTGGCTGAGAATCCGTTCGCGAAGTTTTTGCAACGCCTCCAGCCGCTGCGTCACCGGCAAAATTTCAGTGTCCGCAATCGTGTCCGTCGTGCGCGCGAGCAGGTAGGCGAGGCCGATTTGCGGACGCACCGCCGCGGGCAGCACGCGCAGCGTCAGATAAAACGAGCGCGACGTCGCCTTGAGCAGATCGTTGAGCGCTGCGTTCATGCGTTACGAAAGCTGTTCCCGCCAGCGCGCCAGTTGCTTCGTGACTTCTTTCGTTCCCGGCGCGCCGGTGATGTTCCGTTTCGCCATCGCCGTTTTCAGATTGAACACGCCCAGCGCGTCGCGGCCAAAGGTTTTGTCAA
>JBAXIY010000053.1:0-15630 GCA_037138135.1 Verrucomicrobiia bacterium | reverse complement strand
AGCGCTGCCCTGTCACGGCAGAGGTTACGGGTTCGAGCCCCGCCATTCCCGCCATTATTTTTGGTTGTGCTTCAAATCGCAACGTTCAATGGTTTCCCAACGTGAGCTTCACTCTTTACAAAAGTAATCGGCTAGAAAATCTAGCGCGGCAGCTCGCCGGGGAAACCCTCCGGCCGCCTTTAAGCTCACCATTTATCCCGGAACAGATTATCGTGCCAACACAGGGTTTGGCCCAGTGGCTAAGACTCGAACTCGCCCGCCGCCACGGCATTGCCGCTAATCTGGAACTGTCTTTTCCCCGTGCGTTCTTTTTCGAATTGATGCAACGGTTGCTACCCAAGGAAATTCGAGGCGGCTTAATCGAACCCGAGGCGCTCACCTGGCGCATCATGGAAAAACTGGAGCCGCTGCTGACAAAACCAGCATTCGGCGGAATTAAAGATTATCTCACCAACTCCGCCGATCCACGCCGGAAATTTCAACTCGCCGAACGAATCGCCAGCTTGTTCGACCAATACAGCGTTTATCGACCGCAATGGATTGACGCGTGGCAGCGCGGGCAGGAAACGCACTGGCAGGCGCAGTTGTGGCGCGCAGCGATGAGCGATGGGCTGGCGTGTCAGGGCAAATTTCTTTTTGAACTGCTCAACGCCCTCAAGCACCCAAACTGCGATCTAACTAAATTGCCGGAGCGACTCACGATTTTTTGTCCGACCAGTCTGCCGCCGGTTTATCTCGAAGTATTTCAGTCCGTCGCGCGGCACATCCCGGTGCATTTGTTCTGGCTCTCGCCGTGCGCGGAATACTGGGGCGACATCACGTCCGCCTTGGAAGATGAAAACATCCAGTCAGTCGCTGGCGGCGGCGAATTGAGTCCGAGCGAATTACATCTCGACCGTGGCCATCCGCTGCTAGCGTCGTGGGGCAAAACCGGCCGGGAATTTTTGCGACTGATCACCGATTTGCAGATGGTGAACAAAGAGGTGGATGACTTTTGCGAACCAACTTCCGACCATCTGCTGGGCCAAATTCAGCGCGCCATTTTGAATTTGGAAAGCGGTCAAGCTGATGCACAAATCGAGGTCAGCCGCTCCGACCGTTCCGTGCAAATTCACAATTGCCACAGTCCGGTGCGCGAACTCCAAGTCCTGCGCGACCACCTGCTTGATTGGTTCGCTCATGACCCAACTTTTTCGCCACAAGACATTCTCGTGATGCTGCCGAACGTCGAGGCTTACGCGCCCTTCATTAAAGGCGTATTCGACTACGCCGCCGCCGGTTCGCACGCGATTCCCTACACGCTTGCCGATCAAAGCGCGCGGCAGGAAAGCTCCTTCGTCAACGGCTTCGCCGCCCTGTTGCAACTGGCTTCCAGCCGGCTCACCGCCACCGACGTCATGGATTTTTTTGAAACGCCCGCCGTGCGCCGGCGTTTCGGCATCGCCGAAGCGGAACTGCCGCAAATCCGCGAATGGCTTCAGAGTGCCGGTATCCGCTGGGGCAGAGACGCCGCGCAGCGTGCCGATCTCGGGCTGCCCGCATTCGCCGAACACACTTGGGAACACGGCAACTCGCGCCTGCTGCTCGGCTACGCGATGGCGGATGACGGCAGCACGCTGTTCGACCAACTCCTGCCCTGCTCCGACATCGAAGGCACGGCCACGGAACTGCTCGGTCGCTGGCTGGATTTTCAAAAACAATTCTTTGCAACGCTGGTAGAACTGGCCGCGCCCCGCACGTTGACGGACTGGGCGGCCACGCTGAATCAAATCTTGGACGCATTATTTTTGCCTGAACCGGATGAAGAATTGGCCGCCAACACCATCCGGAAAATCCTCGACAGCCTGCGTCAGCAACAAAAAGTTTCCGGCTTCGAGGAAATAATTTCTTTTCCGGTCATGCTCGAACGCATTCTGCCAAAACTCTCGGAAGAGCCGGCGGGCAAGGCGATTCTGCGCGGCCGCGTCACTTTCTCCGGTCTGAACCCGATGCGCAACGTGCCGTTTCGCGCGGTTTGCGTGCTCGGTCTGGACGACCAAAGTTTTCCGCGCCGCCCCGCGCCGTTGAGTTTTGACCTGATGGCCGCGCAGCCCCAAACCGGCGACGCCTCGCGCCGCGACGACGATCGTTATCTCTTTCTGGAAATGCTGCTCGCCGCGCGCGAAAAGTTTTACATCAGCTACGTCGGCCAGTCCGTCAGCGACAACAGCCCACGCCCGCCTTCCGTCGTCGTCAGTGAATTGCTCGACTACCTCGCCCCGCGCTTCCGGCTGGCAGGCACGCCGGCGAATGAAAAGATTCTCACCGAGAAATCGCCGCTGATTGAGGATCTCCTCGTGACACGCCACCGGCTGCACGGATTTAATCCGGCGTATTTTCAAGCGGACAAAAAAGAAAACTCACGTCTGTTCAGCTACTCGTCTGCGGACGCCGAAATCAGCCGCCATATCACTGACCGCACGCAGCGTGATTCGGCTAAACCATTTCTGACCCAGCCGCTCGCCGAACCAGACGCGTCATGGAAAACCGTTTCGCTAGCCGATCTACAAAGGTTTTTTGACAATCCTGCGAAGTTTTTTATCGAACGTCGGCTGGAATTCCGCCTGCCTAGGGACAATGAAATTTTGTCCGACGAGGAGCCGTTCACCGTGGATAGCCGCGATGCCTTTCAGCTGAAACAGGAAATCGTCGAGGCGGCGTTAACGCAGCGTTCGCCGGAAACACTTTTGGCCGCGTGGCAAGGCAGCGGCCAGTTGCCGCCCGGCGCGACCGGCCGACTGGAAGCCAATGATTTATTTGCAGAAACCAAACCGCTCATCACGATGCTCCAGCAGCGCATTGGCGCAGCGGAAAAAATCCGCCTGCCAGTCGATTTACAGATTGATGATTTCCGGTTGGAAGGCGAACTGCCAGTGTTCCGTGGCGTCGGGCTCATCCACTGCCGTCCCGCAAAAGCCAAGCCCGCCACGCATTTGAATTTGTGGATTGAACATCTCGCGCTGCAACTCGCGGCTGCACCGGAAGCGAAATCAAGCTGCCTCATCGCCGAGGACTGCCACTGGAAATTCAACGAAGTTCCCAACGCCGAAAAAATCTTGCAGCAGCTTTTGGAAATCTATTTTCTCGGTCTAACCCGGCCGCTGCCGTTTTTCCCCGCCTCTTCCTTTGCCTTCGCCACCCCGCCCGGCCCGCGCGCCAAAAAATCCACCATGGATTTGGCGCAGGAAAAATGGGTCGGTGAAGACTACGGTGATTTGGGCAAAGGCGATTCCGAGGATGCGTATTTCAATCTGTGTTTCCGTAACGTCGCGGAACCGCTGGACGAAGAGTTTGCCGACTTGGCGAAAACGATTGTCGAACCACTGCTGGCACATCGAACCGAGGAGGGTTCGCCATGACCTTTGACTTGGTCAACACGCCGCTGGACTTGGGTGTCACGCGGCTGGAAGCCAGCGCGGGCACGGGCAAAACGTTTGCGCTGGCGGGAATTTTTCTGCGCCTACTCGTCGAGGAAAAAATCCCCGCGAGCGACATTCTGGTGGTGACGTTCACCGAGGCGGCGACTGCCGAATTGCGCGACCGCATCCGCCGAAGGCTGGCGGAAGCGTTGCGCGCGCTGGCGGGCGAACCCACGGATGACGCGTTATTGCTCGCCTTGATTGACCGCACGCAAAACCGCCGCGCGGCCGCGCTCAATTCCCTCCGCAATGCGCTGGAGATTTTCGATCTAATTTCCATCTCCACTATCCACGGCTTCTGCCAGCGCACGTTGGCGGACAGCGCGTTCGAGAGCGGCATTTTGTTCAATGTGGAACTGGTGGCCGATCAGGACAATTTCATCCGCGAAATCGCGGCGGATTATTTTCGCCGCCAAGTCCATGCCAGCGGCGCGGTGCAGGCAAGCCTTGCGCTGCACCAAAAACTGACACCTGACTTTTTTGCCGCGCTGCTCAAGCGCTTTCTCACTTACCCCGAATTAAAACTGCTGCCCGCAGCGCCGCGCCGCCCGCTGCCGGAAGTCGTTGCTGAACTGGAAACAGCTTTTGCCAAATGCGCTTCGGAATGGACGACGCTCGCCCAAGATCGCGGAGCGCTGATGAATTATTTCATCGGCGGGAAAAAATGGGCGAATAGCAAACACGCCAAGGAAAGTTTTATTACCGACGCGATGGCCGGGCTCGATACCGGGCTGGACGCTAGCCGGATGTCTGCGGGAATCTGGGACGCCATCGAGTTTTTTTCTGTCTCGGCAGTTCGCGCCGCCGTCGGCAAAAAAACAAAAATGCCGGAGCCGTATCCGGCTCTGTTTGACACGTGCGAAAAGCTGGTCGTGCTGGCGGCGGAATTGGTGCTGGCGCAGCGGTTGGATTTCTTGAGCACGGCCCGCGCGGCTTTGGTGCAACGCAAACAGGAGGCGAAGCAGCAATCTTACGACGACCTCATCAGCCGCCTAGCGACGGCGCTGGCCGGGTCGTCGGGCTCGGCGCTGGCAAATTCCGTCCGCAAAAAATTTCGCGTGGCGCTGATTGACGAATCGCAAGACACCGATCCGTTGCAGTGGATAATCTTCAAGGAGATTTTCGCCAAAAGTCCGGAGCATCGGCTTTACCTCATCGGCGATCCGAAGCAGGCCATCTACGGTTTTCGCGGCGCGGACGTGCAGACATATCTCATTGCAGCCAAAAGTGCCGGCCACCAATACGAACTGGATACGAACTGGCGTTCCGAGTCGGCGCTGGTCGGCGCGGTGAACACGATTTTTGCCAGCGCGGGAAAGACAACGGCGTTCGTCGAGGAACAGATTTCTTTTGAACCGGTGAAGGCAGCGAAACAGGCGGACGCGCAACCAATTATTTTTCCGCCGGACGGGAATCGTCCGCCGCCGTTTCAAGTTTGGTGCGCGAATGAGGACAATGGCGGGTGGTCGGCCCGATCGGCGCAAAAATTATTGCCCGCCGCCGTCGCCGCCGAGATTTCGCGACTCCTGCGCGCCGAGGTTCGCATCGAAAATCGGCGGCTCAATCCCCGCGACATCGCAGTGCTCGTGGAATCACACCGGCAAGCCGGCTGGGTGCAGACGGCGTTGCATGACCTGCAAATCCCCAGCGTGGAACAGGCGATGGACAGTGTTTTTGCGTCAGCCGAGGCGCGCGAGTTACAATGGATTCTTACTGCGATTCTGAATCCCAGCCGCGAGGCGGGTATCAAATGCGCTTTGACGACGGACATTTTCGGTCTGGACGGAAATCAATTATCGGAACTCACGGTGAATGAAGCCGGGTGGCAAATGCGCCTACAAGATTTTGCCAGGTATCGATCCCAGTGGGAGCGAGACGGATTTTTTTCCATGTTCTCTGATCTGCTCCGCGCAGAAAAAGTTATTGAAAAACTTTTGCGCTTTACCGATGCCGAACGCCGAATCACCAACCTACTGCACCTTGCTGAATTGCTGGAAACCGCCAGCCGCGCCGAACATCTCGGTCCCACCCAGCTTGTGCAGTGGCTCGAAAAACGCCGTGCCAGCGACGCGGTGACGGCGGATGAATTTCAGCTCCGGCTCGAAAGCGACGAGGACGCCGTGCAGATTATCACTATTCATCGCTCGAAAGGCCTGGAATATCCGGTGGTGTTCTGCCCGTTTGCGACCAAGGACGCCGAACTTGGCAAAATCAAAAGCCAGCGGCAGACGGTCATGGAGGTGGTGCTGTTCCACGATCCGGCCACGCAAGCGCTAACGTGGGATTTGAATACCGCACCAGCCCTAGCGCACATACAGCAAACCACCAAGGAACAACTCGCGGAAAAAGTGCGGTTGCTCTACGTCGCCCTGACGCGGGCGCGCCACCGGTGCTACTTGGTCAGCGCGCCTTCGACCAAAAAGAAATCTACCGCACTGGCGTGGCTGCTAAAAGGCCAGAGCGAAAACTTGGCCGATCCCGTTGAATTTTTGAACGCGCAGTCGCCCACCGCCACGGATTGGAAAAATGGCTGGCTCGCACTGGCGGAAAAATCCCCGGCGAGCCTCGCCGTTGCAGATCTGCCGCTCGCACCGGGCGAACCGTGGCGACCGGAAAAACCGGACGATGAAAAATTGGGTTCAAAAACCTGCGCGCGCGACCTCAAGCCGTCGTGGTTTCTGACCAGCTTCACACAATTGTCGCAGTCGGCGCACGCCGCTGTGTCAGATTTGCCGGACCGCGACGCGACGGACGTGGCCGCAAAACCGGCGGACACCGAGGCGGAAATCGCCACAGAAATTTTCGCCCTGCCTACTGGCGCGCGCACAGGCGACTGCCTGCACCAGATTCTGGAGAAGTTTGATTTCGCCAATGATGACAAGGTTTTGACGACGGCTTTGGTGGAACAACAATTGGCGGCTTTCGACCTGGCCGAGGCGAGGCACGTTGAAGCAGTGGCGGCCATGCTGGAGCGTTTACGCCACGCGCCGCTGGCCTTGGATAATCCAGTGTTCACGCTCGCAAATATCCGGCCGACGCAGCGGTTGAGCGAAATGGTGTTTCATTTTCCGGTCGGCCAGCTCGACGCCGAATCGCTGGCAAAGTTGATTCGTGACCAAAAACATTCATCGCCCAAAGCCTTGCCCGCCGAAGGTTTTCTCAAAGGCTTTATTGATCTCATCTTTGAGTTCGACGGGCGTTTTTACATCGTGGATTGGAAATCCAATTCGCTCGGGCATCGGGTCGAAGATTACGACGTCGCGGCGATGCAACGCGAAGTCACGGAACGCAGCTACGATTTGCAGTATCACCTTTACACCGTCGCGTTGGACAAATTTTTGCGCGCGCGACTAGCCGACTACGATTACGAAAAGCATTTCGGCGGCGTCCGCTATATTTTTCTGCGCGGCGTCACGCCAGAAAAACCGGAGCTGGGAATTCTCCACGCCCGGCCAACGGCGGAAAAAATTGCCCAGTTATCGGAGTTGCTCAGTTCCGGCACGGAGGTAAAACCATGAACCAAAAGACTCCGCCCACCGCGATTTTGGATAGCGCCGCATTCAGTCCGCTGGATCGCCACTTTGCCGCGCTGATGCAGAAGTTTTCCGGCAAAGATTGTCCCGAACTAATTTTAGCAGCGGCGCTGGTGAGCCGTCGTCTGGCCGAAGGCCATTCCTGTTTCAGTCTTGGTGAACTGGCTGGCCAAACTTTCCCAGCATCGCCGGCGGAAAACGTTTCCCCGCTAAAACTCCCGACGCTGGCCAGCTGGGAAAAGATTTTGCGCGCCACACCGGTCGTCGGCGATCCGGGCGCGAGCACGTCGCTGATATTGGACGCAGCCGGACGACTATACCTCCAGCGCTACTGGAAATACGAGCGCACGGTGGCGGAGGAAATTTTAAAACGCCGCCAGCAACCGCCATTCGCACTGGACGCCAAAGCGGTTGTGACCAGCTTGGAAAAATTATTTTCCGCCTCGACAAACAAAAATAATTGGCAAAAAGTCGCAGCGTTCGCTGCGTTGCGACAGCGGTTTTCCGTTATCATCGGCGGTCCCGGCACAGGCAAAACTTGGACGGTGGCGCGCTTGCTAGCACTATTGCTAGAACAGCCGGGCGGAGAAAGTTTGCGAGTCAAACTCGCCGCGCCCACGGGTAAGGCGGCGGCGCGTTTGCAGGAAGCGCTGGCATCTTCGATCGCAAGCCTTGCGTGCTCGGAGGCGGTTAAAACTCGGCTGCTAGCGAAAGACCTCACCACGACGATTCACCGGCTGCTCGGCACGATACCGCGTTCCGCAAAATTCCGGCACGACGCCAAAAACCCTTTGCCGGTGGACGTGCTGGTGGTGGATGAAGCTAGCATGGTGAGCTTGCCGCTCATGGCAAAACTGCTCCCAGCCCTCAAACCGGATGCACGCCTCGTGCTGGTCGGCGACCAGAATCAGCTGCCGCCGGTAGATGCGGGTAATGTGCTGGCCGACCTTTGTCGCGCGGCGGCGATTAACGGCTTCAGGGAACCATTTTGCAATGACTATGATCAGTGTGGTGGGGAAGCACTTGTTGAAAAAAACTTTTTAGCCAGCGAAGGCTTGGCGGATACAGTGATTCAACTGCAAACAAATTATCGTTCTGGCGAAATGTCGGCGCTCAATGAAATCAACGTGACAGTGAATTCAGGTAACGCCGACGCGGCGATGAAACTGCTCCAGCAAACCAACGCGGCGGCGCTGGCGTGGCAGCCGTTGCCATCCGCGGAATTGCTCAAGACGGCGCTGAGCGAGGCTGTCGTTTCACATTACGGCGACGTGCTGAAATCCGCTTCGCCCGCCGCCGCACTCGCCGCGCTGGGGAAATTCCGCATTCTCTGCGCCGTGCGCGAAGGTCCGTTCGGCACCGAGGCGATCAACATACTCGTGGAGGAAATTCTGGCGGAAGCCGGATTCATTGCGCCAGATAAAATCAAATCCGGCAGCTACGCGGGCAAGCCATTGATGGTGACGGCCAATCATTACGCCCTAAAATTATTCAATGGCGATACCGGAGTGATTTGGCGGGACGGAGAATTTTCCTCGCTGGTATATTTCCCCGACGAAGCGGGAGGCATCCACGCCATCGCGCGGGAGCGATTGGCGGAACACGAGCCGGTTTACGCGCTGACCATTCACAAGAGTCAGGGTTCGGAATTTGATCACGTTCTGCTGGTGCTGCCGGAGAAGATAAGTCAAGTGCTCACGCGCCAGTTATTCTACACCGGCCTGACGCGCGCCCGAAAATCCGTCCACATTCTGGCGCCGGAAAACATCCTGCGCGCCGCCATCGCGACGCAGTTACAGCGAAGTTCCGGCCTGACAGACGCGTTGCGGTCGGTTGTGAAAGGCTGAACCGAAAATTATTTTACCCGCACTTCGGCACTTTTCCCGTGCGCCCCGAGGCCTTCAAGTTCAGCAAACTTTTTTACCGACTTCAGCGCCTTCTTGAGCGATGCGCGATTGTATTCCACGACGCTGGTGCGGCGCTGGAATTGATCCACCGTAAGACCCGCAAACGACGCGCCCGCGCCATCGGTGGGCAGCACATGGCTTGGCCCGGCGATGTAATCGCCCAGCACCGTCGGCGACCAGTTGCCGAGAAAAATGGCGCCAGCCGTCACGATGCTGCCGCTCACACGCCGGGCATCGCGCGTGATGACTTCGCAATGTTCCGGCGCAAGCTGATTCGCCAGCGCCACGGCGTCGGTGACGCCCGCCACTTGAATCAGCCAAGTATTCCGGTCGAGCACGCGCTTGATGAATTCGCGACGCGGCAGCTTGGGCAACTGCCGGGAAATTTCTTTTTCCACCGCGCGGAGAATTTTCGCGGAGGTCGTCACGAGCCAGACGCGTTCGTGGCCGGAACCATGTTCCGCCTGCGCGAGCATGTCGGCGGCGGCGAACTTGGGATTCGCCGTGTCGTCGGCGATGACCAGCAAATCACTTGGGCCAGCGAGCAAATCAATCGCCACGCGGCCAACGAGCAACCGTTTGGCCATGCTGACGTAGGCGTTGCCTGGACCAAAAATTTTCTGCACGCGGCGAATCGTCTTCGTGCCGTAAGCCAGCGCCGCAATCGCCTGCGCGCCGCCGACACGGTAAATTTCCGTCGCGCCCGCCGCGCGCGCGGCGAACAAAATTGCGGGATTGATGGAGCCATCCTTACCGCACGGCGTGGTGACGACGATTTCTTTGCAGCCCGCGACTTTCGCGAGCGTGATGGTCATCAGCGCGGTGGAAACAAGCGGTGCCGTGCCGCCGGGGATGTAAACGCCGACGCGCGTGAACGGATCAAACTTCTCGCCGACGCTCGCGCCGTGGGAATTTTTCGCCGACCAGCCTTTACGGAGGGATTTTTTGGCGAAGAACGCGATATTTTTTTCCGCTTCCGCCACCGCCGTGCGCAGTGATTCATCGGCGGCGATGGAGGCGTTGAACAATTCCGCTGACGTGACAACGAGCTGTTCGGCGGTAAGTTTTGCGCCATCGAATTTTTCCGTGAATTCCAACACAGCGTCGTCGCCGCGCACAAATACGTCGTGTAAAATCGCCTTGGTGCGCGCTTCAATTTCGGCGTCGAACAAACTCGAGTCAGCGGCGACGGCGCGTAGCTTGGCGGCAAAATCCTTGTCGGTGTAGCGGACAATCTTCATGGTCACAGGTTAGGAAAAATTTGTGGCCAAGTCAAAATTCGCGGATGCACTTTTCCCGAAACTGTGTTTATCTGTGTCATCTGTGGCTAACAAAAATCCCATCATCGTCGCGCTCGACGTGCCGTCAGCAGAACAGGCATTGAAACTCGCGGAACTCGTCGCGCCCGCCGTCGGTGCGTTCAAGATTGGCAAGGAACTTTTTGTTTCTGCGGGACCGGACATCGTGCGCCGCGTGCGCGCAACCGGTGCGAGCGTGTTTCTCGATTTGAAATTTCATGACATCCCGAACACCGTCGCCAAGGCCGTTGCTGCCGCCACGCGACTCGACGTGCAGATGCTGACGATTCACACCAGCGGCGGCGGCGAGATGATGCGCGCGGCGGAAAAATCGGCGCAAGACACGGCGAAATCACTTGGCCTTGCCGCTCCGCTCGTGCTCGGCGTGACCGTGCTGACGAGTTCAGATGCGAACACGCTCACTGAAATCGGCTGTCAGGCGAACGTCGGCCAACAAGTCGAACGGCTTGCGACGCTGGCGGTGAAATCCGGTTTGCGCGGGCTCGTTTGTTCGCCGCTGGAAATCGCGGACCTGCGACAAATTCTGCCACCGGAAATCCAGCTCGTCACGCCCGGCATCCGCACCGGTGCGGAAAAAGCCGACGACCAGAAGCGCACGCTCACGCCACGCGAGGCGATGTCGGCGGGCGCAAGCTGGCTGGTGATCGGCCGCCCGATTTACGCGGCGGAAAACCCGCGCTTGGCGGCGGAGAAGATTTTGGAATCAATTTTTTAGCCGCAGATTTCCCCGGCCGGGAAAATTGCGCTTTGAATCTGCCTTCAATCTGTGTTTCATCTGGGGCTGAATAATCATTTATGAGCCAACTTATTAATCAAATTGCTGTCGTTACGGGAGGCGGTCGCGGGATTGGCCGCGCCATTGCCTTGAAATTCGCTCAGGAAGGCGCGGATGTCGTCGTCGTCTCGCGCACGCAGGAAAATTCCGAGAAGGTCGCCAATGAAATCGCCGCGCTGGGGCGTAAGGCGTGGGCCTTCGCGGTGGATGTGGCAGATTCCGCCGCCGTCAGCACCGCCGCCGAAAAAATTCTCGTTGATTGCGGCAAGGTGGACATTCTCGTGAACAACGCGGGCGTGACGCGCGACGGTTTACTGATGCGCATGAGCGACGCGGACTGGGACACGGTGGTCAACACGAACCTGAAGGGCGCATTCTTTTTTACCAAGGCGTTTTCACGCGCGTTTGCGAAGCAGCGCTCTGGCCGCATCATCAATATTTCATCGGTCATCGGCCTGATTGGCAACGCGGGGCAGAGCAATTACGCGGCGAGCAAAGCTGGTTTGATTGGGTTCACGCAATCGGTGGCGCGGGAACTTGCGGGCCGCGGCATCACGGTAAATGCGATCGCCCCGGGCTTCATTGAAACGGACATGACTGCGGAACTAAACGAAGTGTTGAAGGCGGAGATTTTGAAGAAGATTCCGCTGGGGTGTCTTGGTCAGGCGGACGACATCGCGGCAGCGGCACTATATCTCGCAAGCCCGGCAGCGCGCTATGTCACGGGGCAAGTATTGACGGTAGACGGCGGGATGGTGATGTAAATCAACTTCCGCCCGCCTCGTGAATTTTGAATTCAGCCAGTGTTTCCAAGTAAATCATGATTTAGATCATAAAGGTTTGGATTCAAGGCTTGACGGACAGGGTAATTTTAGGCTAGAAAACAACCATAATTATGTCAGACAAACCACTCGAACAGCGCGTAAAAGACATCATCGTCGAACAACTCGGGGTAAAACCTGAACAAGTCGTTCCGGCGGCCAAATTTATCGAAGACCTCGGTGCGGATTCGCTCGACACGGTTGAGCTGGTCATGGCGCTGGAAGAGGAATTCGGCATCGAAGTGCCGGATGAACAGGCTGAAAAACTCCAAAGCGTCGGCGACGTCATCAAATACGTCGAAGAAGCCCAAAAGTAATCAAAATTTGAACTACCGGGGCAGTTTAGGCTAGACACGGCCCGAACTGCCCCGTTTGATTTTGTCATGGCAAACAACTATTCCGACCGTCGGGTGGTCGTCACGGGCATGGGGCTCGTCACACCGCTGGGGCACGACCTCAATTCTTTCTGGCAAAACCTGATCACGAGCCAGTGCGGGATTGATAAAATCACCGCGTTCGATGCGTCGGCATTTGACACTAGGATTGCCGGTGAGGTAAAAAACTTTGACCCGTCGCCCGCGTTTCCCTCCCCCAAGGAAATCCGGCGCACCGACCGTTATTCCCAGTTCGCCATCTACGCCGCGTGGAGTGCGCTGAAAGATTCCGGACTCGATCTGGCCAAGGAAAATTGCGACGAAATTGGCGCGATGATTGGCTCCGGCATCGGCGGACTCGCCACGACCACCGACCAGCACAACATCCTGCTGCAACGGGGCCCCGGCCGCATGTCGCCATTCACCATTCCGATGCTCATTGGCAACATGGCATCCGGACTCATCTCGATGTATTTCAATTTGCGCGGCCCCAACTTTGCCACTTGCTCCGCTTGCGCAACCGCCAACCACGCCATCGGTGAAGCCTGGCGCACAATCAAGGCCGGTGATGCGACTGTTATGTTCGCTGGCGGTTCGGAAGCGGCCGTCATTCCCATCGGCATCGGTGGTTTTTGCGCCATGCGCGCGATGAGCACTCGTAACGATGATCCCAAAACCGCGTCACGCCCGTTCGACAATGACCGCGATGGATTCGTCATGGGCGAAGGCGCGGGTGTTTTGGTTTTGGAAGAATTAGAACACGCCAAGCAACGCGGCGCGCAGATTTATTGTGAGATTTCCGGCTACGGCAACACCGCCGATGCACATCACCTGACCTCGCCTTCACCCGGCGGCGAAGGCGCCGCGCGCTGCATGAAAATGGCGCTCCGCTCCGGCGGTTTGAATCTCACAGACGTGACTTACGTCAACGCCCACGGCACTTCCACGCCGCAGGGTGACGTCTGCGAAACGCAGGCCATCAAGAGTGTTTTCGGCGACCACGCGAAGAAGTTGGTTGTCAGCTCCACCAAAGGCGCGACCGGCCACATGCTTGGCGCCGCCGGTGCCGTGGAAATGGCCGTGTGCGCCCTCGCCATCAAACACAGCATCGTGCCGCCGACCATCAATCTGCAAAATCCCGATCCCGAGTGCGATCTGGACTATGTGCCGAACACCGCGCGCCCGATGCCGGTGAACGTCATCGTGAACAACTCCTTCGGTTTCGGTGGCCACAACTCAACTATCGCGGCTAAGAAGTTCAACGGATAATTTCTATGGGCGGTGGGAGTTGTGGTTGGTAAAGTAATTTTACATGCGCGTAATTCTCGCAGGCCTATTTGTGTTTGTTGGTTTGCTGCTCGCTGTCGGTTTTGTTTCCAGCGTGCTGCCCAAAAACTTTCCACCCGCAATAACTGGAATTACCTTGGCAGCATTCATGTTAGTTCTGGCGATTGTAGCTTTCTTTTTGTTCAACAGACGCCAAGCCGACCTTTCGGACTATAAAAGTGCTCAGGAACAAATTTTTGAACTTGAACAAAAAGGTTTGTTGACCAAGAGCGATTGCAAGGCGCACCGAGCTTTTGGCGTTGAGGAGTTTGAAGACGAGGGATCTCACTATTTTATTGAATTAGAAGACGGCGGCGTTCTTTATCTGAATGGCCAATATCTTTATGACTATGAGCCAGTCGGGAGCAAACAGCCTCGCTCTTTTCCTTGCACTGAATTCACAATCTTGCGGCATAAAGATGAAGGATGGGTGCTGGATCTCCAATGTCGCGGTTCTGTGATAGAACCTGAATTGGTCGCATCTTCATTTTCAGAATTGGATTTCAAGGCTGGATTGATTCCCGCAGATGGCGAAACAATTCGCGACCGCTCTTACGACCAAATCAAAAGTGAAAGATTGAAATTGCAGAATTGAGTTGCCGCATGAATTTCTTGTCTCTCATCGAATCGAAGCGCGAAGGAAAAATTCTTGCGCCGGAGCAGATTCAAGCCTTTATCCGCGAATTCACCGCCGGAAATATTCCTGATTACCAGATGTCGGCCATGTTGATGGCCATCTATTTTCGGGGGCTGAATACCGCCGAGACCACTGCGCTTACACTCGCCATGCGCGATTCCGGCGACGTTCTGAAATTTCCCAAAGACAAACGCCCGCTCGTGGACAAACATTCCACCGGCGGCATCGGCGACAAAGTTTCGTTGCCGCTCGCGCCGCTGCTGGCCTGCCTCGGCTTTCGGGTGCCGATGATTTCCGGTCGCGGCCTCGGCATCACCGGCGGCACGCTCGACAAGTTGGATTCCATTCCGGGCTTCAAAACGCTTCTGCCAGAAAAGCAAATCATCAAGCAAGTCCAGCGCGTCGGCTGCGTCATCTGCGGCCAGACGGACACGATGGTTCCTGCCGACAAAAAAATTTACGCGCTTCGCGATGCCAGCGGCACTGTGCCGAGCATTCCTTTAATCGTCGCTTCAATTCTTTCCAAAAAGCTCGCGGAAAATCTGGACGCGCTTATTCTCGACGTTAAGTTCGGCTGTGCCGCCTTCATGCAAACCAAGGCAGACGCGCGCAAACTCGCGCAGGCAATGGTCGCGCTCGGGAACGAATGCGGCGTCAACACGCGCGCCATTTTGACGGACATGAACACGCCGCTCGGTCGTGCTGCCGGCAATTGGCTGGAAGTCAAAGAGAGTATTGCTTGCCTTGAAAACAAAGGCCCGAATGATTTACGCGAACTTGTTATCGATTCCGCTGCGCATCTGCTCGTCCAAACGCGCAAAGCTAAATCGCTCGCCGTTGCTCGCGTGCTGGCAGAAGCGTGTTTGAACTCCGGCAAGCCGCGCGCAAAATGGAATGAGATGATTGTCGCGCAAGGCGCGGACTTGAAAGCGTTCAACAAGAAACTTGCGCTCGATTCTACCGCGAAGGTTGTTGTGGAATTGAAGGCGCAAAAATCCGGCTACGTTTCCAAATGCGATGCGCGCGTCATTGGTGAAGTGATTCGCGACCTCGGTGGCGGGCGGCTCGCAAAAGATTCGCAAATCAATTATGACGTCGGCGTGGATTGCATCGCCAAGCTCGGTGAACGCTTGGAAAAATCGGGAACGCTTTGCCGCATTCATGCAACGAACGCAAATCAGGTGGAAGCAGCCGTCGCCCAACTGCAAACAGCGTTTGAGATTTCCGCCAGGTGTCCGTCTAAAACTCCGCTCGTCGCCGAAATTATTTCGCGCTAAGCGATCTGCTCCCAGATTTTGATTTCAGGAAACGCCACGCACAGTTCATCCACGCGCGGCAGCAACGCGGCGATGTGGGCCGATTTCAAATGCGCGTCGAGATGCGCCTGACTCGTCCAGTTTTCGTGAAAGAGAAATTTGCCCGGAACTTCGGGCAGCGCGTGTAAATCATAATTGATGCAGCCTGCTTCTTTGCGCGTCGG
>JBAXIY010000052.1:0-15820 GCA_037138135.1 Verrucomicrobiia bacterium | reverse complement strand
ACTCCGTGCAGATGCGCACGGTTTAATCCGCTCAGCTCGCCAGCGGCGCGCCGACATTGATTTTGTGCTTCAAGCAGTAAGCGCCGTTGTCCACATACTTTTGCGCCCACCATTTCAAACCGGCGCGTTCTTCTTTTGTCAGCTTGCGGACGACTTTCGCGGGCGCGCCGAGCACGAGCGATCCGGGCGGAATTTTCGTTCCCTGCGTCACGAGCGCTTTCGCGCCGATGATGGATTGTTTGCCGATGACCGCGCCGTCCAAAATCACCGCGCCCATGCCGACCAATACTTCGTCGCCGACTTGGCACGCGTGGACAATCGCGCCGTGGCCGACCGTCACCCAGTTGCCGAGCACGCACGGAAATTTATCCGCGAGATGCAGCACGGCGTTGTCCTGAATGTTCGTGTGATGGCCGACGACGATGCGGTTGATGTCGCCGCGCAACACCGCGCCATACCACACGCTGCTGTGCGCGCCGAGCGTCACGTCGCCCAGCACCACGCCGGAGCTGGCGATGAAAACGCCTTTGCCGAGCTTCGGTTTTTTGCGGAGAAACGTATCAAGTTGTTTATCGAGTTCGCCCATGCGGAAATTTTAACACGAAGCGGCGGCGGAAGCACAGAATCTTTGACACGGATTGCACAGATTAACACAGATTAAAAACCCGTGAAAATCTGTGTAATCCGTGTCTGCATTTTGGCGCGGCGCGAAAACGCTTGAAAAACTATTTTGGCAGGCGCAACCTCGAATCCATGAAACAAGCTAGACCACAAAAATTGATAGGCTATAAGTGGGAAGGCGCAGCTTGTTTGATTTCATTCATGCTCGCGTTGATTACATCCCGCTTTGTTCATTCTTCCATGCTGGCAGTTTTTGCGTGTCCGATTTTATCGTTTTTTGGTTTTTGGTTTGGCATTTCTTACATTCGGACTTGGAAGCCGATTTATCGGAACATTGTGCTGGCGATTTTACTTCTCGCTGCAATTGCATTTTATGCGGCGATTATTTTGCCCGCCCAGTATCATGTCAGATGAGGATTTTGCTGCCTAACAACTAGACTGGCTGCAAATTTTCTTCGCTCACTTCGCGCGAGTTTTTAATTTTCAAATTGGTCGAACGCGTTACGAGTGCTAGTGTTTTCGCGCCGTGACCAAACCATCCGCCAGCCGTCCCGTGCCGCCGCGCCGCAAGTTGCCGCGCTCGTTCAAGGATTTGACACCGGCCAAGCATTTCAACCCGCGCACTTTTTTTCACGAGCTGATTCTCAAAGGCTGGTTCACGCCGCGCACCGGCACGCATCGCCCGCCGATTTTTCCCAAACTGAAACGTCGGCAGGTCGCCATCACCTGGATTGGTCACGCGTCCTTTTTAATCCAGTTCGACGACTTGAACGTCCTCGTGGATCCGAACTTTGCGAACTGGCTGTTTCTGATGAAGCGGCTCAAGCGCTCCGGCTTGCGCGTTCAGGATTTGCCGCCGATTGATCTGGTCTTGCTCACGCACGCGCACTTCGACCATTTTCACAAACCGACGCTGCGCAAATTGCCGTCCACAAAAATCGGCGTCATGCCGTGGGGCGTCGGCGACCTCGCAAAAAAACTCGGCTTCGCGCGCATCGTGGAGTTGGACTGGTGGGAAAGTTTTTCGCAAGGCGATTGGAAAGTGACATTCACGCCAAGCAAACATTGGGGCGCGCGCACGTTGCATGATCATCATCGCGGCTACGGCGGATTCGTCTTAGAACATCAAGGCCGGAAAATTTATCACGCCGGCGACAGCGCTTATTTTGAAGGCTTCGCGGAAATCGGCGAAAAGTTGCGCCCGGAAATCGCGCTGCTGCCCATCGGCGCGTATCACCCGGAAAGTTTCCGCAAAGTCCACATGGGCCCGGACGAAGCGGTGCAGGCGTTCAAAGATTTGCGCGCAAAAGTTTTGGTGCCGATGCACTACGGCACATTTAAATTATCGTTTGAAGACATGGCCGAGCCGCCGCGCTGGTTGAAAGAAATCGCCGCGCAGCAAAAACTCACGTCGCGCCTGAAAATTCTCGACGAAGGCGTGCCCAAGGTGTTTTAGCGTGCAGCGGCCAGCGCATCGCACTGGCGCGCGAGCGCGAAATCTTTTTCCGTCAACCCGCCAGCGTCGTGTGTGGTAAGCGCGAGCGTGACCTTGTTCCAGCGGATGTCCACATCGGGATGATGCTGCGCCTGCTCGGCAAGTTCGGCGGCTTCGTTGACGAATTTCATCGCGGCAGGAAAATCTTTGAACACGAAAGTGCGCGAAATGATTTCGCCGGCGCGGGTCCACTCCGGTAATTTAGCCAAGCCAAGAATAATTTTTGCCGGCTCCATTTTAATCTGGCCAGCAGCGAAACTTTCGAGTGAATGCCGGTGCGCTTTCGAGCCAGACATCAACAAGTCGATACTTGTCAGCAGAGACCACAACCAACCCAACGCAAATAAGGTCGCACCAGTTAAGCCGATTGAGCCAACTGGATGGACTTGGGCGCTGCTATTAATGAGGCCGTAATACTGAACGATTACCAGCTTATAAAACCAAACAATGATCAAGACAAACCCAGCCACTGATAAAAAAATCTGCCCAACTCCTGAAATCCAACGGCGAGCCGTTAGCGTGCCCCAACCGGGGGTTGCCAACAAATTTAAGAGCACGCAAGTGATGATGCGCTTACGGGTTAATGTTGGGGTGGCTGCCATTCGCTCAAGAAAATTCCGACTTTATATTTTTATGATTCATCACAACCAATGCCCAAATTCCAAAAGGCAACGCCAACACACAGCATGGGGTCATGCAGGGCACCAATGAAAGGACTGCGGCTACAAAAGCAAACTCATAATTTTTTAATAATTGCATTTTGCTGGCTCCGGCAAATATCAAAGCTGAAATAACTATACCAAAAACCGCCTCAGCAATTCCCAAGGGTCCGTATATCAAATGCAAAATTTTCATTACCGCAGGGTCTTTTAACTGGGGATAGTCCGTAACTATTTGATCAACTGACACCGGTAAAAAGACCAGCTTGATTACATCCCAAACAGCGAGTGCAAAATTGAGGCCAGCAACCACTTTTAAAGCTAGTGCCGGAACTTTTATTTTCTGCAAGGCCAGCAAGTGTGTCGCACTTGGGGATTCTACGCCTGCTGTCGGTAGCACCTCCGGCTGTGCATAAACCTCCGCAAACTCAGGAAACAATGCCAGCGGGCGGAACTCGGCGTCGCTTTCTGCTTTCGCCAGCGACTGCGCGTTCAGCCGTCCTTCGCTGATCCACTTCCGCACGTCCTCGTCCGTGATCGGGCCATATTCCTTGCCGTCGCCACCAATAATTAAATAGTTCGCCATAAATACGCTTGTTCGTGGTTGTTCTTAATTGATTGCGCGCAATGAAGCAAGCTGGTTTGCCGATAGAAATCCCCACGCAGAGCACCGAAATGGCGTGCGCGTAGCCAGACAAACCTGAGCAATAAAAAGCCGCATTAAGGTAATCCACGGTTAGTCATTCCATCAGTCGATTGGCACTTTTATACCAATAACAACCAATTAATGTCCAACCAAGCGCCAGCACAGATGGATAAAATCGCCGCGCCAACGGTGAGTTGTCTTCATTGCGGCGAGCCTTGCCGCGAACGCTCCTTCGCGCTGGCGGACAAGGATTTTTGCTGTCTGGGTTGCCAGACCGTTTACACCCTTTTGCAGGAAAATGGTTTGGCTCAATTTTACACGCTGAATCCGCGCGCTGGTGTCCGCATCGGCGCGCCAGCGGCGGCGGAAAAATGGCGATTTCTCGATGACCCGGCAGTGGCGGAAAAACTCTTTGATTATGCGGACAAAACGCAGGTCAAGGTCACGCTGCACTTGCCCGCTATCCATTGCGTTGCCTGCGTCTGGCTGCTGGAAAATCTTTTCAAATTGCATCCCGGCATCGGCCGGTCGCTGGTCAATTTTTCCCGGCGGGAAGCGGCAATCACATTCGCGCCGGAGCGGATCAAGCTCAGCGAACTCGCCGGGTTGCTGGCGTCCATCGGTTACGAACCGGAATTTACCTTCGGCACGCTGGAAAAAAAACCGACCTCGCCGGCAGCCAAAAAAACTTGGTTGCAGATTGGCGTAGCGGGTTTTGCCTTCGGCAACATCATGCTGATGTCGCTGCCGTTTTACTTCGGCTTGGACAGCTTTAGTGGGCCGTGGTTCAAGCACGTCGCGGGCTGGCTGGGCCTGGCGTTTGCGTTGCCGGTGGTGACCTTCAGTGCGGCAGATTTCTGGCGGGCAGCATGGTTTAGCGTTCGCCAGCGCGTGCTGACGATGGAAGTGCCCATCGCGCTCGGCCTCGCGGCGATTTACGCAGCGAGCATTTTCGAGGTGTTGTCCCAGCGCGGCCCCGGCTACTGCGATTCACTTTGCGGACTGATTTTCTTTCTTCTCTGCGGCCGGTTGTTTCAAAAACGGCATTACGACCGGCTCACGTTTGACCGCGATTACAAAGGGTTTTTCCCGCTTTCGGTGGTGCGTAAGAATTCCGGCGGCGAAGCGAACGTCGCCATTTCACAACTGGTTACCGGCAATCATTTGATTTTGCGAAACGGAGAACTCCTGCCGGCGGATGCGAAACTGATCAGCGGCGAAGCGTGTATCGATTACAGCTTCGTGACCGGCGAATCAGAGCCAGTCACGCGCGCCGCCGGCGACCATCTTTATGCGGGCGGGCGGCAGATCGGCGGCGCGATTGAAGTCAAGACGGTCAAGCCGGTGGCGCAAAGTTATCTGGCGACGCTCTGGAATCACGAGGCCTTCCGCAAACAACGCGACACCGATCTGGACTCTTTGACCAACCGCTACAGCAAACGCTTCACGCGGCTGGTCATCGGCGTGGCCGCGGCGGCCGCCGTGTTCTGGATTTTTGCCGACGCGACCAAGGCGCTGAAAGCCTTCACTTCCGTGCTGATTGTCGCATGTCCTTGCGCACTGGCGCTCGCGGCACCGCTCACGCATGGCACGGCGCAAAGAATTCTGGCACGACTGAAAATCTTTTTGAAAAACGCCATGGTCATCGAGCGAATGGCGGAAGTGGACACGATTGTTTTGGACAAGACCGGAACGCTGACCACGGCGGACGCGGGCGGCGTGGAGTTCGTGAAGGCAGAAGGCAGAAGGCAGAAGGCAGAAAAAGACAACGGCGGCTTGAGTGCGGAAGAAATTTCATGGATTGGTTCGCTGGCGCGGCACTCGACGCATCCGAATTCGGTGCGCATCGTGAAATCGCTTGTGTTCACAGCCTTGCCGGTCGCCGGCTTTCAGGAAACACCGGGCGGTGGCATCAGCGGCGAAATTGCTGGCCACAAGGTTCTGCTTGGATCGCGGGCGTGGGTGAGTGCGACGGCTCACGGCAATACTCGCCCTACCAGTGGAAGCGCGGTTTGCGCGGCGATTGATGGAAAAATTCGCGGCACCTTTTCTCTGGAAAACTCCCTGCGCCCGGAAGTCGCAGAACTCATTTCCCAACTTGGCGGCCGATTTCAACTGGCGTTGTTGAGCGGCGATAACGAACGCGAGGCGGCGCGATTCCAAAAACTTTTCGGCGAACATGCCATTTTAAAATTCAACCAAAGTCCGGTGGATAAATTGAATTTCATTCGCGAGCTTCAGCAACGTGGGCGCAAGATCATGATGGTCGGCGATGGCTTGAACGATGCCGGCGCGCTGAAACAGGCGGAGGTCGGTGTGGCGGTGGTGGAGCAGGTGGGAATTTTTTCGCCGGCCAGCGACGTAATTTTGGACGCAGCGGAATTGCCACGGCTGGCAAGGGTTTTGGCGTTTTCGCGCAGCGCGGCGCGCGTGGTGCGTGCGGGCTTTGTGATTTCGGCGCTTTACAACCTGATTGGCGTGAGCATCGCGGCGGCGGGATTATTGGCGCCGATTGTCTGCGCAATCCTGATGCCATTGAGTTCGGCGACTGTTGTGGCCTTCGCCTGCGGCGCGACGGCGTGGTTCGGACGCCGGTTACACGTTGCGGAGTTGCCGGTCGAAGGTTCCGTTCGCCAAAACCTTCATCCTTTAAACTTCAACCTTCAACCCATCGCGAAGGAGGCGGCATGAGCGTCGTTATCATTTTGATTTTCGCGAGCTTGACGGTGGCGCTGTTGTTTTTGGCCGGCTTTGTCTGGGCAGTTCGTAGCGGGCAATACGAGGACACGCTGACGCCTTCATTGCGCGTGCTGGCGGAAGATGATTTTAACAGAGCAGGGGTCAAAGCCGTTTCCGACCCGGTTCTGAAACAAACTCAGGAACGGCACCAACACGAAATAAAATGAAATCCAAAATCAAAATCGCCAGCTCAGCAGCCGTTTTGCTGGCGGCCTTAACCAATAGCGCGAGCGCGGCGGACGCCAGCAAAAGCAACTGGCTCGATAACACTATTTCCCCAGTTGCCAACCCGATCTTTTTTGAAGATCCGCGGGTGACGAGCGAGGTGCGGCCGGTTTATATGTATCATTGGCTGCCGAACACTTTTCATTTCAGCGGTGGCAGTGTGCCGCTGGGCGGACAAGTGCAGGTGATGGCGGTGCAATTGCGTTATGCGCTCACGGACAAGCTCGGCTTGATTGCGACGAAAGATGGCTACATTGAATTTCAGCCGGATCACACGCTCGGCCACAGTTATGGTTGGGGTGACTTGACCGCGGGTTTGAAATACGTGCTCGTGGATGATCAGGACAATCAGGCGATTGTCACGCCGGGCTTTACCTTGTCGGTGCCAACCGGGAGCACGGATGTTTTTCAGGGCCACGGCTCTGGCGAATGGAATGTTTTTGTCTCCGCAGAAAAGGGATTTGACCGCCTCCACGCCACGGCAAACACCGGCTTCCGCATTCCCAATAATTTTGCGCAACAGACATCGCAACTGCATTACAGCCTGCAACTGGATTACTACACCTGCCAGTATTTCATCCCGTTCGCGGTGATGAATGGCTACACCATTTTGACGGACGGCAAAAGCCAGTCGAGCCAGTCGCTCAGCGCTGTCCCCCTCAACACAGAAGGCTACGACCTCATCAACTTCGGTAGCAGCGATGCGGCCGGAACCACGCAACTCACGGTCGGTGGCGGCGCGCGTTCGCGGCTTCTGAAAAATCTGGATGTCGGCGTGGCCTATGAAGTCGGCGTGGTTCATCCGGTTGGCATTTTTGAGACGCGGCTGACGTTGGACGTGATCTGGCGGTTTTGATCCTGATTGACTGGCGGCGTGGCCAGCTGGCTGCGCCGCCGATTGAAAAACTAATTTTTTGGAAGCGAACTAAATTATGAAAATTGAAACCTTCAAATATGACAACCGGATTGTGCGCGCATTTGCGATTGCGACCATCGTCTGGGGCGTCGTCGGTATGCTGGTGGGCTTGCTCGCCGCCGTGCAATTATTTTTCCCGGACGCGAACCTGAACTTCCAGTTCATCACATTTGGCCGCATCCGGCCGCTGCACACAAACGCGGTGATCTTCGCCTTCGTCGGCAACGGCATGTTCATGGGCATCTACTACTCGCTGCAACGCCTGTGCAAGGCGCGAATGTTCAGCGATTGGTTGAGTTGGTTCAATTTCTGGGGCTGGCAATCCATCATCGTGGCCGCCGCCGTGACGCTCCCGTTGGGCTACACCACGAGCAAGGAATACGCGGAACTCGAATGGCCGATTGACATCGCCATCGCCGTGGTATGGGTGGCGTTCAGCATCAATTTGTTTGGCACGATTGTGAAGCGCCGCGAGAAGCACATGTATGTGGCGATCTGGTTTTATATCGCGACGGCCATCACGATTGCGGTGCTGCACATCACGAACTCGATGGAAATGCCGTGGAGCGCGCTAAAAAGTTATTCCATGTATGCCGGCGTGCAGGACGCACTGGTGCAATGGTGGTATGGCCACAACGCTGTCGCCTTCTTCCTGACCACGCCGTATCTCGGTTTGATGTATTATTTCCTGCCCAAAGCGGCGAACCGCCCGGTGTTTTCTTATCGGCTTTCCATCATTCACTTTTGGGCGCTGGTGTTTCTCTACATTTGGGCCGGGCCACATCATTTGCTTTACTCCGCATTGCCGGACTGGGCGCAATCGCTCGGCATGGTGTTCTCGCTGATGCTCATCGCGCCAAGCTGGGGCGGGATGTTGAACGGCCTGCTCACCTTGCGCGGCGCGTGGGACCGGGTGCGGCAGGATCCGATGTTGAAATTCATGGTGGTAGCCATCACGGCTTACGGTATGAGCACGCTGGAAGGCCCGTTGCTCTCGATTAAGACGGTGAACTCGTTGTCGCACTACACCGACTGGACCGTGGCCCACGTCCACGTGGGCGCGATGGGCTGGAACGGATTTCTGACGTTCTCCATGCTCTACTATTTGTTTCCACGTCTTTACCGGACGAATTTGTGGTCCACGAAGCTGGCGAATTACCATTTCTGGATCGGGCTGATGGGCATGATGTTCTACTGCATCCCGATTTACGTCGCGGGCGTCACCGAAGGTTTGATGTGGAAACAGTTCAACAAGGAAGGTTTCCTGCAATACCCAAACTTTCTGGAAACCATTGTGCAGGTCGTGCCGATGTTCAAGCTCCGCGCGGTTGGCGGCACGCTCTACCTCGTCGGCACATTCCTGATGGTCTATAACCTTTACAAGACGGCGAAGGCGGGGACATTCGAGCCGGACACCGAGGCGCAAGCCGCACCGCTTGAAAAAGCCGTGGCGACACACGGCAAGCCGAGCTGGCATCGCGTGCTTGAAGGCAAGCCCCTGTTCTTCACCGTGCTGGCCACGGTGGCAATCCTCGTTGGCGGTTTAGTCGAGATCGTGCCGATGTTCCTCATTCAGCAAAACGTCCCGACCATCGCCAGCGTGCATCCTTACACGCCGCTGGAGGTTTTAGGGCGCGACATTTATATCCGCGAAGGCTGCCTTGGTTGTCATTCACAGATGATCCGCCCCTTCCGCTCCGAGACTGAGCGCTACGGCGAATATTCCAAAGCCGGTGAATTCGTCTATGACCATCCGTTCCTCTGGGGTTCCGAACGCAAAGGCCCTGACCTCGCGCGCGAAGGCGGGAAGTATCCCGATGCCTGGCATTTCAATCACATGGACGATCCACGCGCCACCTCGCCCGGTTCCATCATGCCGCGTTACTCGTGGTTGCTGACGCAGAAAATGGAAACGGACACCTTGCCCGCGCGATTGAATGCGCTCCGCAAAATCGGCGTGCCCTATCCGGCTGGTTTTGAAAACGGTCCCGCGCAAAAAGACCTGCAGGCGCAATCGGAAAAAATCGTTGCCAACCTGAAACAAGGTTCCATCACCGCCGAACCGGACCGCGAAATCATCGCGCTCATCGCGTATATGCAACGGCTCGGCACCGACATCAAATCCGCGCCGCCCACTGCCGCCAAATAAAACGAGGAAATATTATGCTTTATAACATCATTCATTCCATCCTGCGGGAAGCGGGCAGCATCAATGGTTACGGCCTGTTTTCCTTCCTGTTGTTCTTTGGCTTCTTCCTCGGCGTGCTCGTCTGGGCATTTGCGCTGAAGAAAAATTATCTGAATCACATGGGCGAGCTACCGCTGGACGGTGGCGAGAAAAATTCAACCGACAAAATCAAATCTGAAAAATTATGAGCAACGATCCCAAAGAACCTTTGCTGCTCGATCACGAATACGACGGCATTCGCGAACTCGACAACAACCTCCCGCGCTGGTGGGTGTGGCTGTTCTACATCACCATCATCTACGCGGCGGTCTATCTCGTCTATTACCACGTCACCCGCAGCGGCGATTTGCAAGCCGCTGAATACGCCAACGAAATGAAATCCGGCGAGCAAGTCAAAGCTGCCGCGATGGGTAAGTTCGAGTCCGGCATGGCCGCGCTTCAACCTGCCACCGATGCGCTGGCGCTGGAAAATGGCCGTCAGATCTACGCCAAATATTGTGCGCCGTGCCATCGCGTGGACGGCGGCGGACTGGTCGGACCCAACCTCACGGATGATTATTGGATCCACGGCAGCAGCTACGCCGACAGCGTGAAGATCATCTGGGACGGCGTGCCCGCCAAAGGCATGATTACCTGGAAAACCGTTTTGAAACCGGAGCAAATCCAGAATGTCGCCAGCTACATTTACACGCTGCGCGGAACCAAGCTGCTTTCACCCGGCAAACCTCCAGAAAATCAGGCGCCCGCCAAACCCGCCGGCCCAAGCGCGTTTGAGTGAAAATTAAATCCCGACGCGTTGACGCCAACGCGTCGGGAAAAACTGCTTTGAAAACTCTGCTCCCGAAAGAAAAACCTGAGTCCTCTGTCAAGGATGTGGATTGGTCGGATTTCCGCGACCACATCGCCACCGCCGAACAAGACGGCCGGCGCAAGTGGGTTTATCCGCGCAAGGTGAGCGGACGGTTTTTCCGTTGGCGCACCTGGTTCAGCTGGCTGCTGCTGTTCATCATGTTCGCCGGGCCATTCATCACCATCAATGGTAATCCGCTGCTGCTGCTGAACATCGTCGAACGCAAATTCGTCGTGCTCGGCCAGATTTTCTGGCCGCAGGACATGATCATTTTCGCCATCGCCGCGTTGGTCGGCCTCACGAGCATCGTCATCTTCACCGCCGCGTTCGGGCGGGTGTGGTGTGGCTGGGCGTGTCCGCAAACAGTGATGATGGAAATGGTCTTCCGCAAAATCGAATACTTCATCGAAGGCGACGCGCATCAGCAACGCGCCTTGAACACGGCCTCATGGAGCACCGGAAAGGCTTTCAAAAAAGTTTTTAAGCAAGCGGTTTTTTACGCGCTCTCGTTTCTCGTCGGCAACGTACTATTGAGCTACATCATCGGTTGGCAGGCACTTTATCAGATTGTCACCGACCCGCCGGCGCAACACCTGACCGGCTTGTCGTTCATGATTGGGTTTTCGCTTCTGTTTTACGGCATCTTCGCCCGATTTCGTGAGCAAGCCTGCACCTTCATCTGTCCTTATGGCCGTTTCCAATCCGTGCTGCTCGACGAAAACTCCATCGTCGTCGCCTACGATCATAAGCGCGGTGAAAAGCGCGGTCCGCTCAAGCATGATCAAAAATTTGGCGAACGCCGTTTTGCAGGATTCGGCGACTGCGTGGCCTGCAATCAATGCGTTTCCGTCTGTCCCACCGGTATCGACATCCGCAATGGCACGCAGATGGAATGTGTTCATTGCACCGCCTGCATTGACGCTTGCGACAACGTGATGGCCAAAGTCGGTAGTCCGCTCGGCCTGATTCGCTACGCCTCACTCAACGGCATCGAACGCGGCGAGCGCCTGCGCGTCACGCCGCGACTCATCGGTTATTGCGTGGTGCTTGCCGCGCTGGTGTCGCTCCTGGCGGTAATGATTTTTACGCGCGCCGATGTCGAGGTTACGATGCTGCGTGCCCCCGGCTCGATGTTTCAAAAAATGGATGATGGTCACTACAGCAATCTCTATACGGTGCGCATCGTAAACAAAACCTCGCGAGAAATGCCGGTCGAATTGCGGCTGGAATCTCCCGCTGGCTCGCTGCAGGTCATGGGCGGAAAGCTTGTCGTCCCGCCGCAAAAGCTGCTGGAAAACTCCCTGCTCGTGGAACTTGACCAGGCCACCATGAATTCCGGCACAACTCCGATTGTCGTGGGCGTTTATGCCGGAGTTAAGAAATTGCAAACCCTTAAGACGGCCTTCGTTGGTCCGCGAAATTAAATTATGCAAACCAACCGCAACCTATGGCCGCTCGGCATTTTCACCGCGTTTGGGCTTTTCTTTGTCGGCATGGCCAGCGTCGTGGTCATCGCCTCAACCCACCGGGAACATTTGGTCAAGGCCGATTACTACGAGCAGGAATTAAAATTTCAGGCCCAAATTGACAGCGTAGATCGCGCTAAAAAATCCGGCGCGGCAATTGCCTTTGCCGCCAGCACTGGCGCCGTCACCATCGCGGTGCCGCTGTCGCACCTCGCGCAAAATTTCTCCGGCACAATCCAACTTTACCGCCCGTCCGAACCCGGGCTGGATCGCGAATTGCGACTGGAGCCGCAATCTGACGGCACTCAGGCAATCAATGTTTCCAAACTGGCAAGCGGACTCTGGATTGTCCGCCTCAAATGGATGGCTGCCAATCAAAGCTTTTTTCTCGAACAAAAAATAGCCGTCGCCGGAAGATAAAATGGACTTCAGCCTCGCCTTCATTTTGGGGATGCTCGGCAGCCTACACTGCGCCGCCATGTGTGGGCCGTTGATGCTGGCACTGCCAATTCCACCCGGCGGGCCGTCGCGATTTTTTGCCGGCCGCCTCACTTATCAACTTGGTCGTATCGCCACTTACTGCCTGCTCGGCCTGGTCGCCGGATTCATCGGTAAATCACTTTTTCTCGCCGGCTGCCAGCGGTGGCTATCCATCGCGCTCGGGCTGGCGGTGCTGGGCGGGTTTTTGGTCTCAAAAAAAATCGCCGTGTCCGCACCCGTCATTCGGCTGGTGACAAAACTGAAGTCCGCCATGAGCACGCAATTGCGCCAGCGCAGTTTCCGGTCGCTCGCAGTGCTGGGAATGTTGAACGGCCTGCTGCCATGTGGATTGGTTTATGTCGCAACGGCCGGTGCCGTCGCGCGCGGCTCAATCCGTGCGGGGATTTTTTACATGGCGTTTTTCGGCCTCGGCACCCTGCCGATGATGCTGTCCTTGAGCCTCTCTAGAAAACTGTTTCCGCCAGCATTGCGAATGACGTTGAACCGGACGATTCCGTTTGGCGTGTGCCTGCTAGCGGCTTTGCTGATCCTGCGCGGCATGGCGATTGGAATTCCTTACGTCAGTCCAGCGCTGGTGGCCGGAGCACCGGCCGACTGCTGCGCTCATTGACGCTTTGACGGGCGAACTTTCATCGATTTCGCAAAAATATTTTCCCGGGCAGTTGCTTCACCAATCGTTTCATTTCCAGACTGAATAACGCGACGGAAACCGCCGAGCTCGGCAGGCCGCATTTCCGGATCACTTCATCAATGGCCAGTTCGTCGTGACCCAGCGAATCGTAAACCAGCTTTTCATTGTCGCTCAATTCCAGCACCGGCAGCACGCCCGTCTCGCCGGGCGATGGCGGCCGATTGGTCGCTGGAAATAAATATTCAAACTCGCTCAAGATGTCCTCCACACCTTCGCATAGCTTCGCGCCTTTTTTGATGAGGTCGTGACAGCCCTTGCTGCGCGGTGAATCAATTCTGCCGGGAACTGCAAAAATCTGCCGACCATATTCCGTCGCAAAATTCGCCGTGATAAGCGCGCCACTGGAAAGATTTGCCTCCACCACCACCGTGCCGAGCGTCATGCCGGCAACGATGCGATTACGGATGGGAAACGATTGTTTGTCAGCCGGACGATTGAAGGGAAACTGCGTCATCACTGCGCCATTCGCCGCGATGCGCTCAAAGAGTTCAGCGTTTTCCGTCGGGAAAACTAAATTGATCCCGGTTCCCAAAACGGCAATCGTCCGGCCTTTGCCGCTCAACGCGCCCTGATGCGCCGCCGTGTCAATGCCGCGAGCGCCACCGCTCACCACGGTCACGCCGGTATAAGCGAGTTGATACGCCAGCTTGCGCGCGGTCTCGATGCCGTAATGCGTGGTCATGCGTGAACCAACCAACGCCACGCAGTTTTTGTCTTTCGCCGTCAATTCGCCTTTGACGTAAAGCACCAGCGGCGGATCATAAATTTCCCGCAACGAGGCCGGGTAATTTTCATCGGACTGGATCAAAACATGGCAGCCGAAATCCGCGATGCGCTTCAATTCGCCCGCCAGATCTACCGATTTTTCCCAATTTGAAATGGCCTCGGCAGTTTCATCGCCGATATTGCGGATGCGGGTAAGTTCGTGTTTGGAAGCCGAAAGAATTTTGGGTGCCTCGCCAAAATGTTCCAGCAGTGAACGGGCGCGCACCGGCCCAACGCCTTCAATCAGATTCAGCGCAATGAATGCTTCCCGCGAGTCCATGCAGTTTGATAGCGGCTGACGTAAAAGGCGGCAAGATTTTTAATTAGGCAGGTAGGAAAATAGGAGTGGGAATTTTCCTACCTGCCTGCGTTCCTTATTTGAATTTCCCTTGGCGTTTCTGGCGTCTTGGCGGTTTATTCGCCTCCCAACCCCAAAATTCCCTCTTGTCATCCGGCATTTTCCTGATAGTTTGGCTGCCCTTTTTATGAAAACGGACATTCATCCGAAATATGTGGACGCCGAGATTCGTTGCGCTTGTGGCAACATTATCAAGACGCGTTCTACCAAGCAGACCATCATCATCGGTATTTGCAACTCCTGCCACCCGTTTTACACCGGCACGCAGAAATTCGTAGATACCGCCGGCCGCGTGGACAAGTTCCAGCAACGCGCCGCGAAAACCCTCGCCGCTCAAGCCGAGCACGCGACGAAGAAAAAGAAAAAAGCCTAGTTTTACGACCAACGCCGCCCGCAACACCGGAAAATTCCGGCATTGCGGGCGGCTTGTTTTTTGTAGCGCCCGCCAAAATTTGAAATGGACTTACGCCCGCACATCGAAAAATTCCGCAAGCGCTTTGCCGAGCTCGAATTCTTGTTGAGCGATTCCAAGGTTTTCGATAATCCGCAAGCTGCGCAGGAATTGTCGCGCGAATACGCCCGGCTCAAAGACCTCGTCGCGGCGGGCGCGGCGTATTTGAAAACCGTCGCCGACCTGGAAGAAAATCGTGCGCTGCTTAAAACGGAATTGCCTGATTCTGAACTCGCGCAGATGGCGAAGGAAGAAATCGCGCGCCTCGAAACCGACGAGAAAAAATTGGCGCAACAAATCCAATTTGGCCTCGTGCCACCGGACGCCACGGATTCACGCAACACGATTGTGGAAATTCGCGCGGGCGCGGGCGGCTCGGAATCCGCCTTGTTTGCCGCTGATTTGTATCGGATGTATTGCCGTTACGCCGAAGCGCGCGGCTGGAAAACGCAGACGCTCGATTCCAGCGTATCTGACCTCGGCGGCTTCAAAGAAATCATTTTTCAGATCAACGGCGCGGACGTTTTCAAGCGGATGAAATACGAGAGCGGCGTCCATCGCGTCCAGCGCGTGCCCGCGACCGAGGCGCAAGGCCGCATTCACACGAGCACCTGCACGGTCGCCGTGTTGCCCGAGGCGCAGGAGGTGGACATCGAAATCAAGCCTGACGAAATTGAAATCAACTGTTGCCGTGCTTCCGGCAAAGGTGGTCAGGGCGTGAACACGACGGATTCCGCCGTGCAAATCATTCACAAGCCAACCGGCCTGATTGTGCGTTGCGCCGACGAACGTTCGCAGCAAAAGAACCGCATCACGGCCATGACGGTTTTGCGTTCACGTTTGCTCGAAGCAAAAATCGCCGAGGAGAACGCGAAATACGCCGCGCATCGCAAAGACCAGATCGGCACGGGCGACCGCAGCGAAAAAATCCGCACCTACAATTTTCCGCAGAACCGCGTCACGGATCATCGCATCGAGGTGACGCTTTATAATTTGTCCGTGTTCATTGAAGGTTATCTGGATGAATTGATTGACCCGTTGATGACGCACGACATAGAAGAAAAATTGGCCGCCTTACAAACATGAGTTTACCCGCCCACATCAAAGGATTGGTTTTCGACTGCGACGGCACTTTGGCCGACACGATGCCGCTGCACTGGCACGCGTGGCAGATGATTACGCAGCGCCACAATCTGCATTTTCCCGAAGACCGTTTTTATTCGCTCGGCGGCGTGCCGTCGCGCGACAT
>JBAXIY010000051.1:0-16743 GCA_037138135.1 Verrucomicrobiia bacterium | reverse complement strand
AAAAAAGGCTGGCACGAATCGCAGGTGGTGATGCGGTTTTTCATCTTGTGCCTGCTGTGCGCAGTAGCGGCGTTGGCTACGTTGAAACTCCGTTAAGATGAAAACTTTGAACTGTCAAAAATACATTGAAAAATCGCGCTTTGTTGCTTGCGAAACGGCGTCGCGATTGTTAAAAATTTGTGTCAGAGCGGCAGGGCGTGTGCCGGTAAGCAAGAGTGGTTCACCAGTTCATCTTTCTGCCGGTTATTTTGTTCACGGTGAATTGTCGTCCAGCTCTCCAAACAACCGAATTAATTTAAAGCGTTGCGAAATTTTTCGAGGGAAAGTTCCGCTGCGCCAAACTCAAAAATAAAACACACCTCGAAAAAACACGCCATTGCGCCAAACCTATGAATAATCCGAATCCATTCGTCCCGAAAGGCTCGCTGCTCGAACAACAAAGCCAGCGCCGTTCCCGGCTCGTCATCGCCGTTTCCTGTGTGCTGCTCGTCTGCGTCACCGGTCTCGTCGCGATGCTCATTCAGGGCTGCAAACGCGAGAAGCCGGTGGATGAATTGAATCCGCCGAGCTTGGACACCAATGCCTTTGACATGGGCACTAATCCGCCGATGACCGAAGTTACCAATCCACCGATTACGGTTCCGCCCGTGGTGACGAATCCGCCTGTGGTCGTTCCGCCGATTGAACCCGTCGCCCCCGTTGCAGGCGCGGAATACATCGTGGTCAAAGGTGATTCGCTCGCCAAGATCGCCAAGAAAAGCGGCGTGACGCTCAAAGCACTTCAGGCGGCTAATCCAGGTGTCGTTCCGACCAAACTGAAGATCGGTCAGAAATTGGTGTTGCCCGCCGGTGGGAAAACTTCGGCTGATGTCGGTATGTCGACAACGGCTTCGGTCGCTGGCGAAAGCACGACGAGCTACACGGTGAAATCTGGCGATACGCTGACGAAGATTGCCAAGGCGCATGGCACGAGTGTTAAGGCAATCGAAACCGCGAACGGTTTGAGCACGACCAAAATCAAGGTCGGCCAGAAATTAAAAATTCCAGCGAAGGGTGAAGCGGCGGTGGTCGCGCCCGTAGCGCCCGCGCCGGTGGTGGACACCACGCCCGCGCCCGCGTTGCCGCCGGTTACCGCTCCGGCTCCGACTCCGGCGGCTCAATAAGTCGCCCGGTCAGCGGCTGGATTTTTGAAAAGTTGAAATGAAAGTCGCCGTCACCATTCTGGCATTTTGTGTCACCAGCCTCCTCGCGTTAGGGCTGGTGATGCTCTATAGCTCCAGCATGGTCATGGTGGACAAGCATACGCACTCCGAAATCGGCGCGCATATGCTGCAGATGCAATTGCTCTGGTGTTTCCTCGGTTTTATCGCTTGCGTGACGCTGGCTTCACTGGACTACGAAGTTCTAAAAAAATTCGCCCTGCCGGTTTTCGTGGCGGCAGTCTCTGCCTCGGCGCTGGTTTTTGTGCCACACATCGGCATCAATCTCAATGGCGCCCACCGCTGGATTCGTTTACCGGGCGTGACCTTCCAACCTTCGGAAATGGTCAAAATCGCGCTCATCATCATGCTTGCTTGGTATGGCGATTATTCGCAACGGAAGATGAACACCTTCAAACGCGGTATCATCATTCCCGGAATAATCATCGCGGCAGCACTCGGTTTAATTTTTATTGAACCCGATCGTGGCACAACTATTTTGCTCGCGGCGGTCAGCGGCACGATGCTGATGCTGGCGGGGGTTCGCTGGCTGCACGTTATTCCGCCGGTGCTGGTCGCGGCGGCGGCACTGGTTTATTCGCTGACACATGATTCCATGCGCAGCGGACGCATCAACGCTTGGCTACATCCCGAGGCGCACGCTAGCGGCGTCGCCTTGCAGGCGGAGCAGGCTAAAATCGCCATTGGTTCTGGCGGGTTAACCGGCCTTGGCCTCGGCGATGGCATGCAGAAACATGGTTTTCTACCGGAAATACAAAGTGATTTCATCTTTGCTAACATTGGCGAAGAACTGGGTTTGGTGGCCACGCTGTTCGTTCTGATCGCTTTTTTAACTATCACCATTTGCGGACTGTTCATTGCGCTGCGCGCGCGCGACCAGTTCGGTTCGCTGCTAGCGATTGGCATAACTTCGCTGATTAGCTATCAGGCCATTATCAACATCGGCGTCGTCACCAGCCTGTTGCCCAACAAGGGGCTGGCGCTGCCGTTCATCAGCGCCGGTGGCTCCAGTTTGCTGGCTATGCTCATGGGCGTTGGCATTTTGTTAAGCATCGCACGGCAGGCGGTGCCACCGAAAATTTCCGCGTCCGACTTTGTCACGAACGACAATCCCTTTGCCGCCAAGGCTGCATGAATACTTTCGCCAGATTATTTTTTAACGGCGAGCAACCGCTCGGTAAAAATATTTCTCTAACGCAGATTATTTTATGAATGATCATAACGCCAAACCACACATTGCCATTGCGTGCGGCGGCACCGGCGGACACCTCTTTCCCGGTCTGGCCATTGCCAACCAATTCGTCCGGCGCAATTGCGAAGTCACCCTCATCGTTTCGGAAAAGGAGGTGGACCAAACGGCACTGCACGACTTGTGGGGGATGGATGTTGTCAGATTACCCGCAGTTGGCCTGACGAATAAAAATTATCCCGGTTTCTTTCTGGCCTTTATAAATTCCTTTTTCGCCGCCAAAAAACTTTTCAAAATGAAACCGCCGCAGGCCGTTCTGGCCATGGGTGGTTTTACCGCTGCACCACCGATTCTGGCTGGAAAACTTGCCGGCGTGCCGACTTTTCTGCATGAGTCCAACGCCATTCCTGGTCGTGCCAACCGCAAACTTTCTCATTGGGTTGACGGTGTATTTGTGGGTTTTTCCCATGCCGGCCCGATGTTTACCGGATGCGAAGTCGTGGATATCGGCACGCCTGTGCGCTCGCAATTCATGCCGCGTGATCCCGCCACCTCGCGCACCACTCTGGGGCTGGATCCGGCGCGACCACTGCTGCTGATTATGGGCGGCAGCCAAGGTGCGTCTGCCATCAACACCCTTATCATCCAGAGCCTCCCGCGACTGGTGGGGCTATTGCCGGAATTTCAATTTTTGCACCTCACCGGCGAAAAAGATTATGGACGCGTGCAACAAGCCTACGCCCATAACGCTCCCGGCAGATTCATCGTCAAATCGTTTCTGGACGAAATGCCGCAAGCGCTGGCCGCCGCCACCGTGGCCATCAGCCGGGCGGGCGCGTCCTCGCTTGCCGAATTGGCAGCGTTGCGCGTGCCGTCCATCTTGATTCCTTATCCGGCGGCGACTGACAATCATCAGATGGCCAATGCGCGCGAATTTGTCCGCACCGGCGCGGCTAAAGTGCTCGAACAAGCCGAAGCCACCCCGGAAATATTGACGCAAATGGTCGTTACCCTCGCCAAAAACAGTGCGGCTCGTCAATCCCTCCTCCTCTCGATGGCCTGTTGGCATCGCCCGCGAGCGGCGGAAGCCATCGTTGACCAGATTTTGGCCGTCGTGCGGGCGCGCAAAAAGAAAAAATGAATCACTTGTGATTGAAACCGCAACTAAACCGGAAAAACTACTGCTGACAGCTAATGAAATGTTTGCTGAATGGCATCGGCAACTGACGCCGGAAACGATTTTGCGGCGTGATGAATTGATGGCGAAGCATACGACCCTCCGCGTCGGCGGGCCGGCGGATGTTTATGTCGAGCCAGCTATGGAAGCGGATTTGGCGTTGGTTTTACAGAGTTGCCATGAGCGTGGCGTAAAGTTTTTCATTCTCGGTCGCGGCTCAAATCTGCTCGTCCGCGATGGCGGTTTTCGCGGCGTGGTAATTTGCTTGTCGTCGCCGGAATTTTCGCGAATTGAAATTGACGGCCAACGCATCCGCGCGGGTGCGGGCGCGAAACAGAAGAATGTCGCCATCGAGGCCAAGCGCGCTGGCTTGAGTGGCGTGGAGTTTCTGGAAGGTATTCCCGGCAGCATCGGCGGCGCATTGCGCATGAACGCGGGCGCGATGGGCGGCGAGACTTTTAATGCCGTGGAGTCCGTTCGCGTGATGGATTTTGCTGGTAATATTTCCGAATTATCGCCGCAAGAAATGTCGGTGGCGTATCGCAGTTGTGCGACGCTGAAAAATCACATTGCGCTGAGCGCGGTGTTCCAATGCCAGTCGGAGCCGCGCGAAGAAATTGAGAAACGCATGAAGGTGTATAGCGAGAAGCGTTGGAGTTCCCAGCCCGCCGCGCCGAGCGCCGGTTGTATGTTTAAAAATCCGGCGACGATTCCAGCGGGTCGGTTGATTGACGAGTTGGGTTTAAAAAATACGAAAGTTGGCGGTGCGCGTATCTCACAGGAACATGGAAATTTTCTCGTGAACGATGGCGGGGCGACGGCGAAGGATGTGTTGGAGTTGATTGGAATTTTACGCGCGAAAGCCAAGGCTGAACGCGGGATTGATTTGCACACGGAAGTTGAAATCATTGGCGAAGAATGAACCGCAAATTGAACATCACTGTCATGTTGGGCGGACCGAGCGCGGAACGTGAAGTTTCTTTGCGTTCGGGCGCGGCGGTGGCGGCGGCGTTACGATCGCTCGGCCACACAGTTCACGAACTGGATCCGCGCACATCGGATTGGGTGTTGTCGGCTGGAACGGATATAGTTTTTCTCGCGTTGCATGGAACTTATGGCGAGGACGGCACGGTGCAGAAGCAGTTGGATGAACTCGGTGTGCCTTACACCGGCTGCGATGCGGAGGCGAGCCGGATTGCGTTCGACAAGGTGCTGACGAAGCAAAGCTGCATTGAAGCGGGCGTGCCGACGGCGAAATTTCTTACGGCGCAGGCGGCGACGGCGGATTTCCCGGAAAATCTTTCGCTGCCGCTGGTCGTCAAACCTTCCCGCCAAGGTTCGAGCGTCGGGCTTAAATTTGTCGAAGATGCCGAGGGCTGGCGAACGGCGTTGACTGAGGCGTTGAAATTCGACACGGAAGTTTTGGTTGAGGAAAAAATCTTCGGGCGCGAGACAACGGTAGGCATTCTCGGCGAAACGGTTTTGCCGGTGGTCGAGGTGCGGCCGCACAACGGTGTTTACGATGCCTTCAGCAAATATACCGTTGGTGCAACCGATTATTTTTGCCCGGCAGAATTTGACGCGGCGACGACGCAGCGTATTCAAGCGGCTGCGCTTGGTGCGTTCAAGGCCGTGGGCGCGCGCGATTATGCGCGCGTGGACGTGATGGTGCGCGCCGACGGCTCGCCGGTGGTGCTGGAAGTGAACACATTGCCGGGCATGACCGAGACGAGCTTGCTGCCGAAAGCGGCGGCGGCGGCGGGAATGAATTATGCCGAACTTTGCCAGCGCATGATTAATCTGGCTTTGCAGCGAGCAGCGGCGGTGTCGGCCAATGTGGCTGCGCCCGAAAATCTAATGATTTCCAATGTGGTTTAAACGCGAACAAAACAAAAATCGCCGCCTGCACCGCCACAACGTGCTGGATGTGAAGCTGCGTTCCGATCAGGTGCAGGCGACGCGCCTGCGGCTCGGGTTGCTCGCGCTGCTGGTGCCGGTCAGCACGGTGCTGGCGTTGTATCTCGTGTGGCGGATTGGTGAGGCCACGCTCAATGCTTTTGTTTACGAAAATGCTGATTTCGCAATCCAGCGGGTTGATGTGCAGACCGATGGCGTGATTGCGCCGGAACAGTTGCGCCGCTGGACGGGTGTGAAGCCGGGCGCCAATCTCATCGCGCTGGATCTCGCGGCGGTGAAGCGCAATCTGGAACTCGTCTCGCTGATTGATTCGGTTTCCGTTGAACGCGTGCTGCCGCGCACGTTGAAGATTCGGGTGACGGAGCGCGACCCGATTGCGCAGGTCAATGTGCCGCGCGCAGCCGGGCCGAATGGAATTGCCGTTTCGGTTTTCCAGCTCGATGCCGCCGGCATGGTCATGCAACCGCTGGACCCGCGTCTTTCCACGGTGTCGCTGGCGCAGATGAATTCGCAACTGCCCGTCATCGCCGGGGTGAATGCCTTTCAGATGCAGCCGGGGCGGCGCATGGAATTGCCGCAAGTGCAGGCGGCACTGCAACTGATCGAGGCGTTTGCCAAATCGCCGATGGCCGGGTTGGTAGATTTGCGGCGTGTGGATATTTCCGCGCCGGGCGTGGTCGTGGCGACGACGGGGCAGGGCAGCGTGCTCACGTTCGGGCTCGACAATTTTGATCAGCAATTGCGGCGCTGGCGGCAGATCTATGATTATGCTTTAACCAGAAAATCGAATATTGCTTCGGCCGATTTGGCGGTGGCCAACAACGTGCCAGTGCGGCTGGTGCTGGCCGATGCGGTGCCGGCGGCGGTGACCCCGAAGGTGGTAAAACCATTAAAATCCCGGAGGAAAAATGTTTGACGATTCCAACATCATAGCCGGCCTCGAGATCGGCACTTCAAAAATTTGCGTAGTGGTCGGCGAGCAGAACGCCGATGGTGCGCTGAACATCATCGGCCTGGGCCAATCGCGTTCGCGCGGCGTGCGCAAGGGCGAGATCTGCAACACCGAACAGGTCGAGGAAGATTTGCGCGCGGCCATCGCCGAAGCCGAGCAAATGGCCGATGTGGAGATCCGCAGCGTGTATCTGGGCGTGAGTGGCGGGCACATCCGCGGTTTCAACAATCGCGGCGTGCATCCGGTGGTTTCTGCCGACCGCGAGATTTCGCAGGACGATATCGAGGACGTGGTCAAAAACGCCAAAGCCATCAATCTCCCCGCCGAGAACACGATCATCAATCACGTGCGGCAACATTTTTTTGTGGATGGCCAGGATGGCGTGACTAATCCCATCGGCATGCTCGGCGCGCGGCTGGAAGTGGACATGCACGTCATCCACGGCCACGCCAACCGCCTGCAAAATGTCATCCGGTTGGTGCGCGCCACCTCGCTCGCAGTGGACGACGTGGTGTTCAACGGCATCGCCATGTCCCTTGCGTTGCTGACCAACGAGCAGAAAGAATTGGGCGCGCTGGTGATTGATATCGGCGGCGGCACGACGGAATTCGTCGCTTTTTCCGACGGCATCATCCGGCATTCCGGCGTGCTGGCGGTCGGCGGCGATCATGTTTCCAACGATCTTGCCTACGGTTTGAAAGTCCCGCTGAGCCGTGCGGAAAAATTGAAGCTCGAACATGGTTCGGCGCTGGTCACCGCTACGGCCAAGGGGCAAACCATCAGCATCACCAATGAACTCGGCTTGGAACTCAAGCGCATCAATGTCGAGCACCTGCAGCGCATCATGTCCTTGCGGTTGGAGGAAATTTTCCAGCTCATTGCGCAGGATCTGGAGGCGGCGGGACTGACGAATTACCTGCGCGCCGGCGTGTTTCTGTGCGGCGGCAGTTCGCGTGTGCCGGGCATCGTGCCGCTGGCGGAAAATGTTTTTCAGATGAATGTCACCGCCGGTCACGCCCACGCCGTGAGCGGGCTGACCACGGCGCTCGACCAGCCGGAATTTGCCGCTGCCATCGGTTTGGTGAAATACGGTTCGCTGCGCAACCGCAGTCGCGGCGCGCGCCCGACGCTGGTGTCGGGCATAAAAGGCGTGTTTGGAAAACTGCTGCCGCGTGCGTGAAAGGCTGACCATGGAAACTGAAAATCAAACCCCGCTTTTTGAAACCCCGACCGGCTCCGGCCAGCCGGTAATCCGCCTCATCGCCGTCGGCAATGCCGGCGACGCCTTGCTCGGCGCGCTCGCCACGCCGGAATTTTCCGGTGCGGAGTCCGCCGCCATCAACACCGATGCGGCCGCGCTGGCCGCGTCGTGCGCCACAGTGAAAATTCATCTGGAAAATAAATTATTTCGCGGCCTCGGTTCCGGCGGCGATCCCGAGCGCGGCAAGGCGCTCGCGGAAGAACAATTTTCCACACTCAAATCTGCGTGTGAAGGCGCGAATGTCGTTTTCATTCTCGCCGGACTGGGCGGTGGTGCGGGCAGCGGCATTTCGCCCGTGTTGGCCAAGGCCGCGCACGAGGCTGGCGCGCTCGTGCTGGCGTTCGTTACGCTGCCGTTCGAGTGCGAAGGCAACCGCCGTGAGGCGCAGGCGCAGGCGGCTTTGGAGCAATTAAAATCTGCCGCCGACGGCGTCATCTGCCTGCCCAGCCAGAAAATTTTCAAGCTTATCGACGAAAACTCCACACTCGTGGACACCTTCCGCGTGACCGGCGGTTTTCTCGGCGAAGGCGTGCGCGGCGTCTGGTCCTTGCTCACGCGGCCGGGTATCATCCAGGTTCACTTTGGCGATTTGTGCAATCTGCTCCGCGACCGCCATGCGGAAAACGCCTTTGCCTTCGTCGAAGCCGCCGGGCCCGGGCGCGCCCGCGAAGTTGCCGAAAAAATCCTGACACATCCGCTGCTGGACGAAGGCCGCGTGCTGGCGGAATCCGACGCCGTGCTGGTGAGCCTGACCGCCGGTCAGGATTTGACCATGGCCGAGATCAACCGCGTCATGGAACAGGTGAAACGGCAGTGCGGCCATGCGCAAATCATGTTGGGCGCAGCGGTGGACGGGGCGCTGAAGGAAAAATTGTGTGTGACCATCATCGCCGCCAAACAGAACGCCGCGCCTGCCAGCGTGACGCCGCGCGCGGAAAGCCGCACCGCCACCACGACCACCAGCGGCCAGCGCGAAGTGGTGCTGCCGCGACCGCGTTCACGCCGACCGGGCGCCGGCAAGGCCGTGCAAGGGCAACTGCCGCTGACGATTTATACCAAAGGCCGTTTCGACAAGAGCGAACCGACGCTGCATCGCGGCGAAGACTTGGACATCCCAACCTTCATGCGGCGCGGTGTGGCGCTGAATTAGCGGCTATTTCCGCGACCACGCGGTGAGTATGTGGTTCGTGCTAAAAATGAGGCACAGTTTGCTTTCGCGATACACGGGCGCTGGTTGGATGACGTAGCCGCCGCCAACGCCGCCGCCGTAAATTCCCGTGACCACCCCGCCGCCGCCGGCAGCATAGCGGGAAATCCATTCGGCCACGGTCTGATTGTCGGTCAGTTTCGCTTGTTTGTCCGGCGGGCCGAGTTCCACGACGGCCTGGTCATAGGTATAGGTGCCGACGCGCGCATCCCAGTTCACGCGGTTCGTAGCGCAGCCGACGATAAATAAACCGATCGCGAGCGCGAGCATTGGGGCGGAAAGTTTTTTCTTCATAGGAGAAATCTAATTCACTACCGGTCAGGTGCAACGGAGAATCGCCGGTCGAATTAATATGCGTCAGCGTTTGGGTCGCCGGGGTTTCTCGCCGAAGACCCGGTCGATCGCTTTTCTGAATTTGCTTTCCGCCATCGGGCCGGTCGGTGCCGGTCCGGCCACTTCCGCCTCAATGTCCAGCACCAGCCGCTTGGAGCGTTCCAGCCGCGTCTGAAGTTTTTTGATGAGAACTTCGAGTTCCCCGACTTCCTGACGCAAGGTGGCGGCGATTTCGGCTTTGTTCATGAGGCGATGCCCGGAGTTTCCCTTACGCCTTTGCGACCAACTGGCGCAACACATACGGCAGGATGCCGCCGTGCTGGTAGTAGTCAATTTCGATGGGCGTATCAATCCGGCAGCGGACGGCGACATTTTCCACGGTGCCGTCTTTGCGCGTGATCTTCAGCGTGAGGTCCTGCTGCGGCTTGATGTTCGCGTCGAGGCCGACGATGTCGTAGGTCTCGGTGCCGTCGAGCTTCAAGGTCTGCGCGGTGGTGCCTTCCTTGAATTGCAGCGGCAGCACGCCCATGCCGACGAGGTTGCTGCGATGAATGCGCTCGAAGCTCTGCGCCACAACGGCTTTTACGCCGAGGAGGTTAGTGCCTTTCGCAGCCCAATCGCGGCTGGAACCGGTGCCGTATTCCTGACCGGCGAGGATAATGAGCGGCGTTTTCTCTGCCTGATATTTCATCGAGGCGTCGTAGATGCTGACCTGTTCGCCGCTCGGCTGGAGCTTGGTCACGCCGCCTTCGACGCCGGGAACCATGAGATTCTTGATGCGGACGTTGGCGAACGTTCCGCGCGTCATCACGCGATCATTGCCGCGGCGAGAGCCGTAGCTGTTGAAATCTTCCACCGCGACGCCGTTTTCGACGAGATATTTGCCGGCAGGCGTCGTCTTCTTGAACGAACCGGCGGGTGAAATGTGATCAGTCGTGACGCTGTCACCGAAAATACCGAGCGCACGCGCGCCGGTGATGGGCTTGATGCTGCCGGGAGTCATCGAGAAATTCTCAAAAAACGGCGGCTCCTGGATGTAGGTGGATTTGCGATCCCATTCGTAAACATTGCCCGTGCTCGAAGAGATTTCGTTCCACTTCGGATTCTGCGCGGCGAAATCTTTGTAAAGCTTGCGGAAAACCTCCGGTTGCAACGCGGCCTGCATGAGGTCGCGCACTTCGCGGAGGCTCGGCCAGATATCGCGCAGGTGAACAGGCTTGCCGTCCTTGCCGGTGCCGAGGGCGTCGTTAGCGAGGTCAATGTCCACGCGGCCCGCGAGCGCGAACGCGACGACGAGCGGAGGCGACATGAGGAAGTTCGCCTTGATGTTCTGATGAACGCGCGCTTCAAAGTTACGGTTACCCGACAACACTGCGGCGGCGACCAGATTATTTTTGACAACGGCCTCTTCGATTGGCGCGGCAAGCGGGCCGGAATTGCCGATGCAAGTGGTGCAGCCGTAGCCGACGAGATTGAAACCGAGCTTGTCGAGATACGGCGTGAGACCGGTGGCGTTGAGATAATCCGTGACCACGCGGGAGCCAGGGGCGAGCGAGGCTTTCACGGAAGCGTTCACGGTGAGACCTTTTTCCACGGCTTTCTTCGCGAGCAAACCGGCGGCGAGCATCACGCTCGGGTTGCTGGTATTCGTGCAGCTCGTGATGGCGGCGATCAAAACGGATCCGTGGCCAATGGTGGATTTGCCGCTGGCAAGCGCGACATCGGCCTTGGTCTTGCCAAGGTCTTCGGCCTTCATGCCAAAACCATTTTCGGTGACGGGCTTCGAGAACGCCGTGGTGAATTCGCTTTTCAGCTTAGGCAACTCGATGCGGTCCTGCGGACGTTTCGGGCCGGCGACGCTGGGCAACACCGTGCTGAGGTCCAATTCGATTTCCTGCGAATAGACGACTTCGCCTTTCTTCGGAATGCCCCAGAGGTCTTGCGCCTTGTAATAATTTTCGTAGGTCTTGACGGCTTCGTCGCTGCGGCCGGTGGCGCGGAGATAATTGCTGCACTCGGCATCAATCGGAAAGAAGCCCATCGTCGCGCCGTATTCGGGCGCCATGTTCGCGATAGTCGCGCGATCGACGAGCGGCAACGCGGCCGCACCGGGACCAAAGAACTCGACGAACTTGCCGACGACTTTCGCCTTGCGCAGAATCTGCGTGACCGTGAGAGCGACGTCCGTAGCCGTGACGCCTTCGCGGATGGAACCCGTGAGGTGAACACCCACGACATCCGGCGTGAGGAAATACACCGGCTGGCCGAGCATGCCCGCCTCCGCTTCGATGCCGCCGACGCCCCAGCCGACGATCCCGAGGCCATTGATCATCGTCGTGTGCGAGTCGGTGCCGACGAGCGTGTCGGGATAATAAACGCCGCCCGCGCTCAACACGCCCTTGGCGAGATATTCCAAATTCACCTGATGCACGATGCCGATGCCGGGCGGCACGACCTTGAAGGTGTCGAAGGCCTGCATGCCCCACTTGAGAAACTGATAGCGCTCGCGGTTGCGGGTGAATTCCAAATCCAGATTGCGCGTCATGGAATCGGCCGAACCGGCGAAATCCACCTGCACCGAGTGATCCACGACGAGATCAACGGGCACCAGCGGCTCGATGATCTTGGGATTCTTGCCGAGCTTGGAAACCGCACTGCGCATCGCGGCCAAATCCACAAGCAGCGGCACACCGGTGAAATCTTGCAGCACGATGCGCGCGACGACGAAGGGGATTTCTGCGGTGCGCGTCTCGGTTGCCTGCCAGTTGGCGAGTTCCTTGACGTTGGCTTCGTGGACTTTCTTGCCGTCGCAATTGCGCAGGACAGATTCCAGCACGAGGCGGATGGAGACGGGTAATTTGGAGATGGGGCCGACGCCAGCTTTTTCGAGGGCAGGCAGCGAGTAAAATTTTCCCGGCTGGCCGTTGCCGAGTTCGAAGGTTTGCAGCGTGTTGAACAGATTATGTGATGCGCTCATTTAGTTGTGTGGTTTAAAAACCTCCACAAGAAAATGAAGATTGCGTGCATCACTGTCAAGCGAAGCGCGTGGACATTTACTGAATGTCAATTGCTGGCGATTCCCGGACGGAGCAGTTCGGAGACGCGTTTTTCGAGCCGATTCAAGTCGAGCGGCTTGGTGAAGAAATCGTCGGCGTGCATGGCGGCGGTGCGTTTGGTCACGTCGCCAGTGAGCGCGCTCATGAAGATGATGGGGATTTTTTTAGTGTTGGGCTGGCGGCGCAGGATTTCACAAACCGAAAGACCGTCCAGATCGGGCAGAAGAATATCGAGCAGGATCAAATCCGGTTTACCTTCGCGTGCCTGGCTCAAGGCATGGACGCCGTCAGCCGCGACCAGAAATTCGCAGCCGAGATTGGCGAGACGGAATTTCACCAGTTCGATGAAATCTCCCTCGTCATCCACAATCAAAATGCGCGGCAACATGGGAATATAATAGACTGTGCCGGCCGATTTAAGTGCGGCGGTAAGGTTAAAACCATGTTACGAAATGGAAACGGAGTTTTCGGTGGCCAATGTCGGTTTGGCGATTCATGCGGGTTGGCAAAGGGTTAAATCGGCTGAATGGTCGGCGTTGTCTTGTCGCGGTTCTATCGCGTATGCTGCGGGAACATGATTCATGATGTTCAAGGTATCGCGGCGGAAGTGATCCGTAAAACCGGTAAAGACAAGCCGGCGGACGCGGCGTTGCGCGAGGTGCTCAAGCAGATCAAAGACCTCGCGCCGTTCGACGCGACGGAGATCGCCAAAACCGTTTTTCTCTATTACCGCTGGCACGTCTGGCTGCGCGAGGAACGGGGCGTGGAAAATAAAATGCGGCACGCCATCCGCCTGAACCAACGCTTTCAGGCGAACAACGCCAGCGTGCCCATCGCCGAGCTGCGCGCCAATGCCGTGCCCGCGTGGACGGCAGCGGAAATGGACGTCACCGACGACTGGCTGCTCTCCTTGCAGCGCGAGCCGAAATTATGGCTGCGTGCCAAACGCGGCACGGCGGAGTCGCTGGCGCGGACGCTGTTCGCGGCGGAGGTGAGTCCATTGCTGCCGGAGGCGATTTTGTATCGCGGCGAGGAAGATTTGTTCAAGACGCCGGAATTTCATGCGGGCGAATTTGAGATCCAAGACATCGCATCGCAACTGGTCGGACAGCTCTGCGCGCCGCAGCCGGGCGAAACGTGGTGGGACACCTGCGCGGGCGAAGGTGGGAAAACCCTGCACCTGTCTGACTTGATGCAGAACAAGGGAATGCTCTGGGCCAGCGACCGCGCGGAGTGGCGGCTCACGAAACTAAAACGTCGCGCCGGCCGCGCGAAAGTTTTTAATTATCGCTCGGCGCATTGGGATGGCAGCGCGAAATTGCCGACGAAAACCAAATTCGACGGTGTGCTCGTGGATGCGCCGTGCAGCGGCATCGGCACGTGGCAGCGCAATCCGCAGGCGCGCTGGACGACGGAGCCGAACGATGTGCGTGAGCTGTCAGAAATTCAAAAGAAGCTCCTCGCGCACGTCGCGCCAAGCGTGAAGCCGGGGGGTAAATTGATTTTCTCTGTCTGCACCTTGACGCGCGCCGAATCCATCGAAGTGGTGGAACACTTCAACGCTACGCAACCAGATTTTGAACCGCTGATCTGGGATGCCATCAAGTTTGAAGCGCGCACCGTGGAAAACGTTTCGCAGGTGACAGTGCGGCCGCAGGATTTGAACGGCAACGGAATGTTCATCGCGGGCTGGCGACGGAAGAAGGTTTAACGAGCTGATTCCAAAATCTTCCCGAGGATTTTCTGGATGTCCTCGTTGTGCTGCGCTGAGGCGATGCCAAAGGCTTGAATGATGTCGAGCAATAGGTCTGCGTTCTCGTGGTTAAAATTATAATAAACCGTTTCCTTGGATTTGGCTTTGCCGGCGGCGCGCGGCGAGCCGTCCATAGTTAGCACCTCGCTCAGCGGCAGACAAACATAAACCATCGCCTGATAACCGACGGCGCGTTGTTTTTGTTTCAGTTGGATTTGCACCCAGCCGTGCGGCGTGGTTTTGGTGAACTGCGGCAGGCGTTGCACGGCACTCTGAAAACCATCTTTTGTTGCGTTGGTTGAAACCTCCACTTGCACGGCCTGATTTTCCTCGAAATCTTTTGCAGGAATTTTCTTTAACGAATCAATTTCGCGGATCAAATCATTCGTGGAAATAATTCCCAACCGCACGGATTCAAAAATTATTTTGGAAAGTTCGTGGCCAAATTTGGTTTCACCGTTGCGGATAAATTTTATTTCGGGAACGACGGTCGGGCTATTCGTGTTGGGAATGTCGTAGCCGATTTGCCACTCCAGATAAAATTTTTCATTGAGCGAAATTTTCATCGGCGCAACGGGTAGGCCAAAACCGTCGGAAGATTTTTCTTTCACGCGCACTTTGCCGGTGACGTCGGTGAGCGGCAGGCGCACGCGCACGGCGTTGGTCGTGGCGGAAATCAGAACGGACTTGTAATCGGCGTTGGCAGCAAAGACCTGATTAGCGAAGATCAGCAAGCCGACGAGCATGGGAAAATATTGTTTCATGGGCGAAATTCCGGCTGGAATTATTAGGTCAGAACCGTCGGCGGGGCAAGTGTTCCAAAAAAGCTGGAAAATAATGTTGCCACGAATCGCGCGTTTGATATATTCCGCGCTCCGTTTCTCCAAAAGCTGAAACGGTAATTTTTACCGCGAATTTAACGCAAATGCCGACAATCAACCAACTGGTCCGCAAGGGCCGCACTAAAGTTAAGTATAAATCCAAGTCGCCTGCCTTGGAAAATTCACCGTTTCGTCGTGGGGTGTGCATCCAAGTGATGACGCGCACGCCGAAGAAGCCGAACTCCGCGATGCGTAAGGTGGCCAAGGTTCGTTTGACGAACGGCTACGAAGTCATCGCCTACATTCCGGATGAAGGCCACAATTTGCAGGAACATAGTATCGTGCTCGTGCGCGGCGGCCGTGTGAAAGATTTGCCGGGTGTGCGTTATCATATCGTGCGCGGAACGTTGGACGCCGCCGGCGTGGAAAAACGTCGCGTGAGCCGTTCCAAATACGGCGTGAAGAAACCGAAGGCTGCGAAAGCTGCCGCGAAATAATTTAAGGAATAAATAATCATGTCCCGCAGACATACAGCTACCAAACGGCCGATGGCCAAAGACGGCAAATACCAGAACACGCTGGTGAGCCGCCTCGTTAACACCGTGATGATTTCCGGCAAGAAGAGCACGGCGCAACGCATCGTCTACGGCGCGTTCGAGACCATCTCCGCCAAGAATCCGGACAGCAACCCGATTGAAATTTTGCAACGCGCGGTGGATAACGCCAAGCCGCGCATCGAAACGAAAGCCCGCCGCGTCGGTGGGGCGACGTATCAAGTGCCGCTGGAAATTCCGGCGGAACGCCAGAACGCGCTCGCGCTGCGCTGGATTGTGGATTTCGCGGATGCCAAGAAGGGCACGCCGATGAAGGCCGCGCTCGCTACGGAAATCCTCGAAGCTTTCCAAGGTCAGGGCAACGCCATCCGCAAACGTGACGAGGTTCACAAGATGGCGCAGGCCAATAAAGCTTTCGCGCATTTCCGTTTCTAGAAAGTTTTTAAAAACACGCCCCGACGGAAATCGCCGGGGCGTTTTTTGTTCCTGTAACCGATTAAGTTTAGTGTAAGATAATAGTATTATTTTTGAAATTTTATGAGCGCTGAAGTCAAATCCCCGAATTCGCCCGATCGCGAATACACCCTCGAACGCACCCGCAACATCGGTATCGCCGCGCACATTGATGCCGGTAAGACGACCACCACCGAACGTATTTTGTTTTACACGGGACTGATTCACAAAATCGGTGACGTGGATGACGGCAATACCGTGACCGACTGGATGGAGCAGGAAAAGGAACGCGGCATCACGATTACTTCCGCCGCTGTCACTTGCTTCTGGACGCAGAAAACGGCCAAGCCCGGTGAAGACAAAGTTTACAAGGCGTTCAACAACGTGCCGCACCGGATCAACATCATTGATACGCCCGGTCACGTGGATTTCACCGCCGAAGTCGAACGCTCCATGCGCGTGCTTGACGGCGCGGTCGCTGTGTTCTGCGGCGTTGCCGGTGTGCAGCCGCAATCGGAAACGGTTTGGCGCCAGGCGACCAAATACAATGTTCCGCGTATCGCGTTCGTCAACAAGATGGACCGCATGGGCGCGAATTTTGAAAATGCCCTCAACGACATGCGCACGAAGCTCAAGGCGTATGCGTTCCCGATTTTCCTGCCGCTCGGTCAGGGACCGGTTGAATCCGAAGGCAAGCCGGTTGAAGGCGGTTTTGAAGGCGTCATCGACGTTGTCAACCAGAAGACAATTTATTGGGGTCCGGGCGAAGCGAACGAAGGTCTCAATTACGAGATTCGCGAAATCGCTCCGGCCGATCAGGAACGCGCCAAGGCCGCGCTTGCGGAATTGA
>JBAXIY010000050.1:0-16759 GCA_037138135.1 Verrucomicrobiia bacterium | reverse complement strand
ATGTGGGCTTTGCTGACGGACATACTGACCAAACCACATTCACGAATTCGTGGAACGCTGAGCAATGGAAACGAAATTGACATGGGCATCTGACCGCAAATTTATTTTCTCATGCTTGCTAACTGCCATGTTTTCCCTTCAAAATTAAAACCAAATAAAACCTATGGCCGACAAACATTACCGCAGTCTAATCAAAGCTGTCTCCTGGCGGACCACTGGCACGATTGATACGATGATTGTCTCGTATCTAGTGACGGGAAAATTCAAGCTAGCGTTAACCATCAGTGCCGTGGAGCTATTTACCAAGATTGGGCTATACTACGGGCATGAACGCGTGTGGGAAAAGTTGTCGTTCGGACGCGTGAAGGAAGCGAAAAAAGACCGGCCGAACTTCGAGATTTGACGCAAAGATCATATCCTTAGGTTGGGCTTAATTTTTTAAAACTGATTGAGCTAAGGATTATGACCGGAAATTTTAAGAGAAGGTTGGGGTGGCCAACGGGATTCGAACCCGCAACAACAAGCTCCACAAGCTTGGACTCTACCATTGAGCTATGGCCACCAACCGGACGGACAGACTAAATTCTCCGCGTTCGTGAGTCAAGTTTAGCTCAAAGCTTTGCGGCCACAAAATGCGCCAGCTTTTGCGCGTCGGCATTGAAGGAACGGATGCCTTCGGAGGTCTTCTCCGTGGCCATCGCATTTTCGTTGAAGAGCCAGCGGAACTTCTTTTCGTCCAGCGGCAGCTTCTCGATTTTGGATTCGCGGGCGAGTTCGGGACTTAACTTGCGCGTGAGCGGCGCTTCGGACTTCTGCAATTCCGCCAATAAATTCGGGCTGATGGTCAGCAAATCGCAGCCGGCAAGCTCTGTGATTTCGCCGACGTTACGGAAACTTGCGCCCATGACTTCCGTCGCGTGACCAAATTTTTTGTAGTAGGAATAAATTTCTTTGACTGACAGCACGCCGGGATCTTCGGCGGGCGCAAACTCTTTTTTCTCCTTGGCCTTATACCAATCCATAATGCGACCGACAAACGGCGAGATAAGTTTGATTTTCGCCTCGGCGCACGCGACGGCTTGCGGGAGCGAGAAGAGCAGGGTGAGATTGCAGTTGATGCCTTCACGCTGGAGAATTTCACCGGCGCGTATGCCTTCCCACGTCGAGGCGATTTTCACAAGGATGCGTTCGCGTGGAATACCGGCGGCTTCGTATTTCTTGATGAATAATTTTCCCTTGTTAACGAGCGCTTCGGCGTCGAAGGACAAATCGGCATCGGTCTCGGTGGACACGCGGCCGGGAACAATCTTCAAAATTTCGAGACCGAACAGAACTGTCAAGTCATCGAGCACATGCGCCAAAAGTTCTTTGCCGGCTAACTTCGTTTTATTGTCGGCGATGGCTTTGTCCACGAGAAATTGATATTCCGGCATCTGCGCGGCTTTGAGGATGAGCGACGGATTCGTCGTGGCATCGCGCGGCGCGAATTGTTTGAGCGAGGCAAAGTCGCCGGTGTCGGCGACGACGACAGTGAACTTCTTGAGTTGGTCCAGTTGGTTGATGGTGCTCATAAGGATAAAATGTTGGTTGGGCCAAAATACCGCGTTAGCTGAGCTTGGCAATCTCTTTGCAGAAATTTCCCCGCCGGAGTTTCTATCGGCAACGTGAACGGAGTTACGGGTGCGGGAACATTTTGACACCACGCCGCCGCTGCGTAGAATTTCAAAACCTTTTATGCCCACACATTATCTCGCTTGCGACCTCGGCGCGGACAGCGGTCGCGTCATTCTTGGAACGCTCGTCAACGGCAAAGTTTCGCTGGAAGAATTGCACCGCTTTCCCACCGGTGCAACGAAGGTGGCCGGTGCGCTGCACTGGGAATTTGACCGCCTGCTCAACGAATTGAAGACGGGTCTGAAAAAAGCCGCAGCCAAAAATTTGCCCATCGCCAGCATCAGCACGGATTCCTGGGGCGTGGATTATGTTGCCTATGATGAACATGGCCTGCCCATGCTGCCGGTCTGGTGCTATCGCGATTCGCGCACGGCGCAGGGTGTTGAAATCGTGAAGGGCAAAGTCCAGTGGCCGGTCATCTACGCGGAAACCGGTATTCAGTTCATGGCGTTGAACACGATTTATCAGGTCGTCACCGAACCCGCCGAACGGCTAGCCAAGACCAAACATCTTCTGCTCATCAGCGATGCCTTTAATTATTTTTGCTCCGGCGTCGCGCGCAACGAAGTTTCCAATGCCAGCACCACGCAGCTTTACAATCCCACCCGCAAGTGCTGGTCGAGCGGCTTGTTCGCCGCGCTCGGTCTGCGCGAGGATTTGTTTGCCCCCATCTGCTCGTCCGGCACCAAGCTCGGACCGATGAAGAAAAACCTCGCCACGGAAGTCGGCCTGCCGCAAATCGAAGTGATCGCCTCCTGTTCGCATGACACCGGCGCGGCGGTCGCGGCGGTGCCGGCGAGCGGCGAGAACTGGGCTTATTTGAGTTCCGGCACGTGGTCGCTCATGGGCGTGGAAAAATCTCAGCCCGTCATCAATGACGACAGCCGCAATCTTGGCTTTACCAACGAAATCGGCTACGGCGACACCACCCGCCTGCTCAAAAATATCGTCGGCCTCTGGCTCATCCAGGAATCGCGCCGGCATTGGAATAAGAACGGCAAAAAACTCGAATTCGCCGATCTGGAAAAACTCGCCATCGCCGCCCCGCCGTTTATTTCGCTCATCAATCCTGATGACCCGCGTTTTTTGAGTCCGGACAATATGCCGGGAAAAATTGCCGATTTTTGTCGTGAAACCGGCCAGCCGGTGCCGGCGGACATCGGCGCGTTTGTGCGTTGCATCTACGAAAGTCTGGCGCTGTTCTACCGCTGCACGTTGCGAAAACTGGAACGGCTTACCGGCCACAAGATTGAACACCTGCACATCGTCGGCGGCGGCAGCAAGGACGCGACGCTGAATCAATTTACGGCGAACGCGCTGAAAATCCCCGTGCTGGCCGGGCCGACGGAATGCGCGGCACTCGGCAACATCCTCGTGCAGGCCATCGCGCTCGGCCATGTGGAATCGCACGCGGCGGCTCGGGAGATTGTGCGGAATTCCTTCGAACTGAAAACCTTCACGCCGCAGGACGCCGCGCAATGGGACGCGGCGGCGGCACGGTTTGAAAAATTGTTGAGCTGAATTTTCAAAGGGAATTCAAGTTTCCGGCCGGCTGGCAAGAAATCTAATCCGGCTGGATAATCATCCGCGTTTTCAACAGATTTATTGCATTTGGAAGGGAGACGTGGGAGATTCTGCCGTTCAGAATTAATCAGAAAAATGCTTTGGTGGACTCATCAGAAATTACGCACGAGTAATCCTCAAACCCGGCTCGCGGTGGTGCAACAGCTCGCCCTTGAAGGCGAGGCGAAATCTGTCGGCCTGCTCATTCTCGTCTTGAAAGACAAAGACGCGGAGGTGCGTTGCGCGGCGGCCAAGGCTTTGGTAGGCTTTCATGATCGGCGCGCGGCGGGGCCGTTGATGGAGATGTTGAAGGATACGGAGCCGCTCGCGCGGGCGGCGGCGTCGGAATCGCTCGGCAAACTCGGTGATCCGCTGGCGATTGACCGGCTGGTGCCGTTGTTGCGCGATCCGGATCAAATTGTGCGGGCGGTGGTGGCGCGCAGTTTGCATCGGCTCGGCTGGCGGCCGTCAAACGACACGCAAAAAATTCACCAGATTCTTGCGCTCGGAAATTTACAGATGCTATTGACGATTGGTTCGGAGGCGGTCGAACCGCTTTTGGAATTGATGCGTTACGGCCCGCCGAACAAACAGCTCGCCGCGGTCAAAACCCTCGGCCAAATCAAGGATCCACGCCTGACGCGTTCGATGCTCGAAGCGTTACAAAAGGACAGCCCCGCCGTGCGCATCGCCGCGCTCGATAATCTGGAGCGCATCGCCGATCCGACGACGTATCCCGATGTTGTCAAACTGCTCAAGGACTCAAATGCGGGTGTGCGCACCACGGCGGTGGACACGGCCACTCGTTGCGGCGGCAAACGCACCGTGCCAGAATTGGTGAACGCCCTGCGCGATACTTTTTGGGATGTGCGGCGGGCGGCGGCCAAAGCCTTGGGTTCGCTCGGTGATAAAGCGGCGGTGCCGAGCCTGTGTGAATTGGTGAATGATCCGGACCATGATGTGCGCGAGGCTGTGATTGGCGCGCTGGCCAAATTAGGCGACGCCCAAGCACTGCCGGCGGTGATTGCGGCTTTGATGGACGTGGAGCGTTCGGTGCGTAATCTGGCGCAGACAGCCGTGCGAAAACTAGATTTGAACTGGGAACGTTCTGACGCGGCGCGCGCCGTCTTGCCTGCCATTCAACTGGCCTTGAGCCATCCCGATTACTGGGTGCGCTACAACGCAAGATTATTGCTGGATAAACTAAAATTGGATGGCGGTCAGTTGGTCGAAAGTCCGCTGGAACCGGAGGCGATTGGTGAAATGGCGCCGCCGCATCTGGCGTTGCCATTGCTGACGGATTTGTTGTTCGACCGCGACCGCGATATTCGGCTGGCTGCGGCTGAGGCGTTCGGTCGTTTGCGCGAACGCGGGGCAGAACCGGTTCTTGCCACGGCGTCGCGGGATGCTGATCCCGCCGTCCAATTGGCGGCGCTAGCGGCTTTGGCTGCATTGAATTAAACGATCAAAAATTTGTGGCCGAAAAACCAAACATTCAGAACGAGCCGTCCGCTATGAAAGTGGAAGGCCAAGCCGACTTGCGCGGCGTCAGTTTGCCGGACGTCGTCCATCTGGAATGCGTCGGGCGCAACTCGTCCGTTCTGGAACTTTTTCAAGAACAGTCACTCGGCCGCATTTACATTGATCAGGGTCAGATTGTTCACGCCGTCTGCGGGGAAATCTCCGGAGAGCGCGCCTTTCAAAAACTGTTCACCATCACCACTGGCACCTTTGAACTGCTTGAATTTGAAGTGCCGCCAGAACGCACCATCAACCGCACCTGGGAATTTTTGCTCGATCGCGTGCTGCAACAGCGGGCGCAAGCCACCCAACGCTCCCAGTCTGGCGAAATAACTTCCGCTGCCGAACCCGCCGCCGTGGCGCCGATTGGTCAGGCGGTGGAAATGCTCATCGCTGCCGGCACCGGCGAAGTGTTTTACAACTGGCAATGCGCCGCGCCCGCCGACCGGGTGGTGCTGCTGCAAAAATTTGCCGCGCTGGCCGAAAAACTGATCCCTGATTTACAGCTCGGCAAGCTCGATCGCATTGAATTTCAACTCGCCGCTGGCCGGGCCATTCTTCAGCCGCGCGCCGACCGTCTGGTATTTTTACAGGTGGCAACTGCGGCTGCGCAAACATGAAGGTTAATTTCAAATCCTGGTTCGCCAGTCTGCCCCAAGTGCCAGGCATGTTGGCCTGCGGCATAATCCGACCCAACGGCCGGTGCCTCGCGCACGGCTCCGGAAAAAATCTGTCGGACGAGAAAATCGAGCAGCTGATGCGCCGGTTCGCGGACCTCCACGAACCGCTTGCCGGCACGGGTCTGTCACCGCGCTGGAGCACTTGGGCGTTTGAATATGGTCACCTCCGTTTTGTGCCCCATCCGGATAATTGGCTGCTCTTGCTGGTCGCCACGCCGGAAACTGAATCGTCACAAAAACTAGATCAGCTCGCTGAAGAATTTCTCGGCCAGCCGCTGAAATAATCCGGTTCAAGTGGCAAAATCCACATTCGGCACGTCGCGCACCGCTGGCGGCACGCTGAAAAAATCCCCCTCGTCCTTAAACCCAAACACACTTGCCACGAGATTGCTGGGAAAGGTTTCGCACTTGTTCCGGTAGTCGCGGATATTGCCATTGTAAAATCGGCGCGCGGCCTGGATGCGGTCCTCGGTATTGACGAGTTCCTTTTGCAACTGGAGAAAATTCTCACTGGCCTTCAGCTCTGGATAATTTTCCACCACCACGAGCATTTGCTTCAGCGCATCCACGAGTTGCACCTCGTCGCGCGATTGGTCGGCCACCGCGCCGTTATTGGCGGCGCAGCGGTTGCGCAACTCCGTGACCCGTTCGAGCACAGCGCGCTCATGCGTGGCATAACCTTTCACCGCTGTCACAAGATTGGGAATCAGGTCATAGCGCCGCTTCAATTCCACGTCCACGTTGCTCCACGATTCGCGGATGTAATTTTTCAGACCGACCAGCGCGTTGTATTGCGCGATGACGAAAATGAACGGCAACAAAACGACGGCGCCAACGATGATAAATGGAATCGGGTTCATGTGTTCGTGAATAAATATTCCGGCAAGCGCGCGCGGATTTCTACCAGCCGTTGCAGGTTGACTTCAATCTGTTCCGGTGCCAGCCGCGTGTTGAAAGCGAGCGCGATGGCTTCGTTTTCCAATTCGACGCTCAAGTCGCGGTTGGCCAGCAGGTATTCCATCATGCGCACGTTGCAGACGTCGTAGGCGAATTTCTTGTCTGGCGAGCGCACGTTAAAAGTTTTGGAAAACTCGGCGGATTCAAAATTGATGTCCTGATAACCAAACACCTCGGCGATCTTGGTGAAAAAACCTTCGCGGCGGATTGTGAGTTCGGGAAAATTAGCCGCCAGCGTCAGAATGAAAAACGAAAACCAGTGGTGCTGCGTCGTGCGGTTACCTTTGGAATCGGTTGATTCGGTCTCATAATGAAAATCAAACGCCAATATTTCATTCTGCTGAAAGTTTCCCGAAAGCACGTTGGTAGCGTAGCGGTTGTTGCCCAGCGCCAGTTGCTTGAGAAAACCGAAGCGACCAGCGATGCCGTAATCTTGTCCGGGATCGAAGTTTAGGTTGAGGCGTTGCGCCAAATTAAAAAGCGCCTCACGACGTTTGCGCGCAGCGATGGCGCCGTAAATCACCCCAGCCACCATCAGCCCGACCACGACTACCGCGATGAGCGGAGCTATGGGCAAGTCGGACTGGCCATGGTAATTCACGCGGCATTTCTAAACCAAACCACCGCTTTCGGCGATTATAATTTCTGCCGATTTTTCTCACCCGCATTTTTCCTTTTCCCGAATTCAGTTCGCCGTCATCTTGTGCGCGTGAAACTTACTGTCGCCGAAATTTCCCGCGCCGTCCGCGTCGCCCTAGCCGAGGATCTTGGTAGCGGCGACGTGACCACGCTCGCCACGGTTCCGGCAAATGTGCAAGCCATCGCGCTTATGAACGCCCGCGAGCCAATGATCGTTTCTGGAATTCAGTTTGCTGAAATCGCGTTCCGTCAGCTTTCGCCCAAAATAAAAATTCAAAAACTCGCGCGTGACGGCCAAAAAGTTGCCGCTGGTAAAACCCTGCTAAAAATATCCGGCCCCGCGCGGGCTATCTTGAGCGCCGAGCGTGTCGCTCTGAATTTTGTCCAGCGGCTCAGCGGCGTGGCTACGGCAACGGCGCACTTTGCGGACGCGGTGCGGGGCACGTCGGCAAAAATTCTCGATACGCGCAAGACCACGCCCGGTTGGCGGCGCTTTGAGAAATATGCCGTGGCTTGCGGCGGCGGCAGGAATCATCGTATCGGTTTGTTTGACATGGTTTTGATCAAGGACAACCATCTCGTCGCTCTGCGAACGGCCAAACCCAACGCCATCGCTGCCGCCGTCGCTTGCGCTAGAAAGAAATATTCAAAACTGAAAGTGGAAGTTGAGGCAGACACGCTTGCGCAAGTCGCGCAAGCGGTTAACGCCGGCGCGGACATCATCCTCCTTGATAACATGACCACGACGCAGTTGCGGTCGGCGGTAAAATTAATCGGTGGCCGCGCGCAAACCGAAGCGAGCGGCGGCGTCACTTTGAAAGCCGTTCGTGCCATCGCCGCCACCGGTGTGGATTTTATTTCCGTCGGTGCAATCACGCACTCGGCGCGTGCGGTGGACATCGGTTTGGATTTTGAAAATAGCCTGTGAACATTGAAGAAAACTTGAGTTTAATCCGCCAGCGCATCGCGGCCGCGTGTGCGCGGACGGGGCGCGCGGCTGATAGCGTGACGTTGCTGGCGGTTTCAAAGTCGCATCCGCCTGAAACCATCCGTGCCGCCGTCGAGTGTGGGCAAATTCATTTTGGCGAAAATAAAATCCAAGAGGGAAAGGCGAAAATTCCGTTGTGTCCGGGCAAGGCGCGCTGGCAGTTCATTGGTCACTTACAATCGAACAAGGTGCGCGATGCGGTAGAGCTTTTTGAAATGATTCAGGGAGTAGATAGCCTGAGTGTCGCACAGGAAATTTCCAAGCGCGCCGAGCAAGCAGGCAAGACGATACCGATTTTATTGGAGGTCAACGTCGCCGGCGAGGGCAGCAAGTTTGGTTATAAACCAGAGCAGCTTTTAGCAGACCTGAACACGGTGAACGCACTGCCGCGAATTGAGATTCACGGCCTCATGGCGATTCCGCCCTATACGCCGGTGGCGGAAAATGCCCGGCCTTATTTCCAAAAGCTGCGGGAGTTAAAACTTCGGTGCGAGCAAAGCCTCGGCGCGCCACTGCCGCACTTGAGCATGGGCATGAGCGGCGATTTTGAGGTGGCCATCGAGGAAGGTGCAACCATCGTGCGGATTGGCACGGCGTTGTTCGGCGAACGTTTGAGCAGTGTGCGCCGCGCGGCGGAAGGCGTGGAGTGATTATTGGTCGCGCACGGTATCGCCCACTTGCGCCTCGCCGGAAATAAGATCGGCCACGATGTTGTTTTCCTGTTGCGGTCCGGTGACGCGCACTTGCGCCACCTTCAAGCCGTTGCGATATAGAAACAGTGGCTGCTCCAACTTCGGCATCTGGCTGGCCGGGAAACTCAAAACCAAAAAGCGCCCGATGGCATTAACCGAAACCACCTTGGCGGCGAGTGAATAATCTGGCGTAACGATGGCGGCCGGTAGGGTGGCGGACGACGCGGACTTGTTATGTTTAGGCGACTGTGGAAACCAAGCGCAACCGCTGGTCGCCAGCGCCAGCAGTAAAACAAAAAAAGGCGTGGAAAATTTCATTTTCAAGGCTATCAAATTCATGGGGGACATTCTCTAATTTTACCCGTGGAATCAAGCCAATGCGCCGTCAACTTTCACACAGGTTTCCCCGTCGTTCAGGTTGGCGAGTAATTGCGCCACCGTCTGCGTCTGACCGGTTAGAATCAAGTCCGGTGCGATTTCGTTCAATGGTTGCAGCACAAACCGGCGTTCGTGTGCGCGCGGATGGGGCACGGTTAGGCGCGGCGTGGAACGGAATTCCTGTCCAAACGCAATCAAATCCAGATCCAGAGGTCGCGGCTCGTTGAGCACCTTTTTGGTTTTGCGGCCAAATTCTTTTTCCAAAGTTTGTAATTTTTCCAGCAAGGATTCCGGCGTCTCGCCGGCGCGCGGACTTAAAGCGACCATGGCGTTCAAAAATTTTGGCGAGTCCGGCGGACAATCGACTGGCGAGGTTTGCCAGAGCGATGATCTTAAAATTGGCGCATCGGAAAGATTTTGCAATCGCGCCATCGCGTCCAAAATAATTTTTTGCGAATCGCCGAGGTTGGAGCCGAGCGCGATGAAAGCGATTTTTTGAAATTCTGAATTCTGAATTCTGAATTCTGAATTCATTTCAGCCCTAACACGTCCTGCATGTCGTAAAGGCCGGCGGGCTGCTGCACGAGCCATTGCGCGGCGCGGAGCGCGCCGTTCGCGAACGTGTCGCGGCTGGAAGCTTTGTGCGTCAGCTCAACGCGTTCGCCGTTGTTGGCGAAAATCACGGTGTGATCGCCGACGACATCGCCGCCTCGAATGGCATGGATACCGATTTCGCTTTGCGTGCGTTCGCCAACAATGCCTTTGCGTCCGTGGCGCAACGCCTCTTCGAGTTGCAGCTTGCGCACGTCGGACAAAATTTCCAGCAAAGTTGTCGCGGTTCCGCTTGGTGCATCTTTTTTGAGGCGATGGTGCATCTCGACGACTTCGAGGTCGAAGTTTGGGCCAAGAATTTGCGCCGCCTTGCGGGTGAGCCAGAAGAGCGTGTTGACGCCCGTGGAAAAATTCGTGGCGATGACCATCGGAATCTGCGCTTTGAGTGCGATAATTTTATTTTTTTCTTCCGCGCTGTGGCCGGTGGTGCCGATGACAATGGCTTTTTTATTTTTTGCGCAGAGTTCAGCAACGCCTAGCGTGGCGCTGTGGAAACTGAAATCTATCACGACATCGGTCTTGCCGATGATGGCCGCGAGATCGTCGCCTTGGTCAATCGTGCCGACGACTTCGAGTTCGGGAATGCGCGCAGCACAAGCGAGCAGCGCTTGTCCCATGCGACCTTCAATCCCGGTGATTATGATTTTCGTCATTTTGGTGACAGTGAAATTTATTTCAAAACGCCAGACGCTTTCATTGCCGCTTTTAGTGTGACGCGACTGGCCGCGCTCATTTGCACGAGCGGCAGACGGTATTCTTCATCAATCAAGCCGAGTATCGCCAGCGCGGCTTTGACGGGAACCGGATTTGTCTCGACGAACAAATCCTTGAAGAGCGGATACATTTTCTGGTGAATCTGCAATGCTTTCTTGGTGTCGCCAGCGGCGTAGGCGCGAACCATCGTAGAAACCTCGCGCGGCGCAACGTTGGACGCGACGCTGATGACGCCTTGCGCGCCGACGGACATGAAGGGCAGGGTGAGCGAGTCGTCGCCGGACAGTATTTCAAATTTATTTCCGAGCGCGGCGCGGAGTTGCGAAACGCGGTCGGCATTGCCGCCGGCTTCTTTGATGCCAACAATATTTTTGCAATCGGCTGCAAGACGTTTTACGGTCGACACGGCAATCTCGATGCCACATCGGCCGGGAATGCTGTAAAGAATGATGGGCAACTTGGTGTTGTTCGCGATGGCTTTGAAATGTTGATAAAGCCCTTCCTGCGTGGGCTTGTTGTAATACGGCGCGACTTGCAGTGAACCATCCGCGCCTACGCCCTCGGCGGCTTTGGTGAGAACGATCGCCTCGCTGGTGGAATTTGCGCCGGTGCCTGCGAGAATTTTGATCTTTCCCGCCGCAAATTTTACGCACAGTTCGATGATGCGGATGTGTTCGTCCAAATCCACCGTGGGCGATTCGCCGGTGGTGCCGACGGGCACGATGCCTTCCACGCCGCCTTGAATCTGCCTTTTGACGAGGCGCGCGAGGGCGGCTTCATCGAGCTGGCCATTCTTGAACGGGGTGACAATCGCAGTATAAGTGCCGGTGAACATAAATTAATTCAGACAGTCAGGCTTGCAGAAAAACGACGTTTTGGCGAGCGGGAATTTTATTCGCAGCGGCGTGGTTGAAACAAAATAAAACCGCCCGGCCAATACTGGTCGGGCGGAAAAGTGTTTTGTTTTGGATTGTTGGTTTAGCCGATTTTCCACGGCGCGCGGTAATTGCGCGTTAGGAGCTTGCTCGCTTCGGCATCGCCGATGATGGTTTCGGTCGCGTTGTCCCAATTGATTTTTCGGCCAGTCAACATGGAGATGAGTCCGAGGTGGCCGGGAATCGCCGAGTGATGGGCGGTTTGCACCGGCGTGATGGTAGGCTTACGCGACTTGACGCAATCGAGAAAATTCCGCCAGTGACCAGGGGATTCATACAGCTTCACCTTGCGCAATTCTTCGGGGAGCGACTTGCCTTTTTTCCAATCAGGATTGGATGCGTCAAAGCCACCGCGATTCACCCAGACCCAGCCGTCAGTGCCAATCCACTTGGTGCCACTCTTGATGTCGGCGTGACCGCCGGCAATAGTCATCGTGATGTTTTGTGGATATTTTAGTTCGATGCGATATTTTGTGCACGTGTTCCACAATGCATCCGGGGCAGGAAATTCACCGTGGCCTTCAATCTCAGACGGACCGGAATTGTCGAAGCCCAAACCCCAATGTGCGATGTCCACGTGATGGCCAACCCAATCCAGCAACTGGCCGCCGCCGGTATTGTAATTCCAGCGCCAGTTCATGTGAATGCGCTGCTTGATGTAATCTTCCATGCGCGACGGCCCAATCCACGTTTCGTAATCCAGTTCGGGCGGAGGGGCGGTCACGGCGATTTTCCAAGCTTCCGAGCCGGGACGAATCGTAGAAAGGTCGGTGATGCCGAGGCTGGCAAGTTTAGCCACCAATTCCGGTTTAGTGTGTTTGAAATCAGTGTGGCCGGAGGGCAAACCCACTTCCACGTGCGTGACTTGGCCAATGAGTCCGCTGCGGACGATTTCCGCCGCTTTGCGGAACACGGCTTGCGAACGCTGCCATGACCCCGTCTGCCAGATGATGTTGTTTTTTTCCACGGCGCGAACAATGGCCTGCTGTTCGTCAATCGTTTTCGCCAGCGGTTTTTCGCCGTAAACATCGAGTTTGTGACATGCGGCTTCCGTGGCGACGAGTTCATGCCAATGATCCGGCACTGCAATCATCACCGCGTCCAAATTCGCGTTCGCGAACATTTCGCGATAGTCGTGATACGCCTTGCAGTCCTTGTTTTGATAATGCTCATTGATGGTGTTGACCGCGCTGGCTAGCGCATTTTTGTCCAAATCGCACGCGGCGACGACCTGACAATCATCTTCAACTAAAAATGATCTCGTGTTGCTTGGCCCTTGCATGCCCCAGCCGATGACGCCCAGATTAATGCGGTTGGACGGGCGGGTGCGTCGAGGCGAACCGGTGGCGCAACCGGGCAGAATGAGCGGCAGCGTAATGGCGGCTGCGGCAGTGGTGATGAAATGACGACGGCTGATGCCTTTGGTGGAATTTTTCTTCATGGTTTCCTTTGGTATATCCGATTTGAAGCGTTCAGTGCGACTATAAAAAATTGCGCCGCGATTGCCAGTCATTACGGGCTGACTAACCGAAACGCATTCTGTTCAATCCAGCCAGATTCATTGGCCGTGCGGATCAAAAAATAATTTCCGCGCATCCTCAATTTTCTCGCGGGCTCACCGGCCGCAAGTGTTGAAGTCACTTCGCCGTTCTGCGTTGGTGTTAGTCGCAGCGGAGCATCTTTTCGCAGCACGAAACCGATTTGCGTCCGGCTCACGATGCCGACGTTCGCAATCAGGCTGGCGAGGAAAATGAAAATGCCGAACGCTGTCAGCAATTGGTGCCAGCCGGCTCGGCGCCAGCGAAACGCGCGCGGTAAAATTATCGCTGCCGCCGCCAGCCACAGGCTTACGCCCGCCAACCACAGCCACGCCATCGGCGACAACCATTCGGACGCGGTCTCAAACCATTTCAATTGCGGCGCGTCCACCTGCACCACCGCGCGGGCGAATTTTAAATTGGTTTCCGCGCGTTCATCAAACGGATCGATCCAGCGCGCCTCTTCCCACGCCAGAATCGCCGCGCCAGCGTGCCCGCGCTGCCATTCCGCCAGACCAAGATTGACGAGCGTGCCGGTCGCCGGTTGTGCTTGCGCGGCCTTGGCAAAGACCGTAGCCGCTTCAGAGAATTTTCCGGCGCGAACCAACTCGCCACCTTGCGCGAAAAAATTGTTCGTCGCGGCGTGTCCAGTGGCGGCGACTGCAAAATTTGCGAGCAGAATAATGAGGCGGAACAGCTTCACAGTTTTTCCTCCAGTGTTTGCAGCAGCGCATCGACGCTGGCTTTGAGCGCCAGCGAATCAACCTGCGTCTGTTTTGTTAAGGCGAATTGTGTGTCTACCGCGGCAAATATCTTCCGCACCGTCTCGCCCGCGATTCCGTTATGATTCGCCTCGTCGAGTTGCGCTAGCACATCGGCGCAGACGAGTGCCTGTGGATTTGCCGGATAATGCGGCGCAACGGCGATGCTCATCGCGTTCGCAGCGTGCTCGCAAAACGACTTCGCGTCGCCGGTGGCAAAGGCTTTTTGTAGTTCACGCTTTTCCCGGCGCAACGCCCGGCGCGCTTGTCGGCGACGCACAATTTCCGGGTGCGCCTCCAAAAATCTACGGCGGCAATCCCACTGCCACAGCGCCAGCAAGCCCAGCAGCGGCAGCATTTGCAGGCACACCAACGTCGCGCGCAGTTGCGGCGGTTTCAGGCTCGTGGCGATTTTACCGGGCGTTGGCGCAAGGTCGCTCAACTTCAGTGGCATCGTGGATTTTTCGTCACGGTCAAACGCCGTCAGTTGCGTCGGCAAGCCATCGCCAATCACCGTGACCGGTTGCGAAGGAATCGTCAGGTCAAAATATTGTTCCGCCGCCGGATCAAAATAACTGAATGGAATCGCGGGCGTTTCGTGCGCCTCGTCGGTCTGTGGAATCAGCGTGAAACCGGTCGCTGGCGGTTTGTCCGCGATAATCTGCCAGTCCCGCGAACGCGGCGTGGCGGGTGGGACGAAACGCGTTAGGTCGTTTTCGCCGTGGAAAATAATTTTCAGATGCACCGGCTCGCCGACATGCAACCGGTTCGTGGACAACTGCGGTGGATCGACAAAAAACTTTCCGATGGCACCGGTGAAGCCGGGCGGCGCATCCGCTGGCAGCGGGCGGACATTGATGGTGATTTTGTCGGAGACCAGTAAAATATATTTGGTTGGGCCGCCGGGAATGGTCACCTGTCCGCGAATGGAAATAGCGCCGCTGAATTCGCGTCCGGCGGTGAAGGCTTGTGCGGAAAAACTTTGCCGGCCGGCGGCGATCGGCGTCACCTTCATTTCACAAACGAGCGCGGGCTTGAGCTGGCCGCCGACACTCGTTACCTCGATGGACTGGCGCATCGCCGTTTTGTCGATCATGAGCCCATCGCTATTGAGTTGGATTTCGCGGAGCGCCTCGATTTCGTTGCGGATTCCAGCTGGCAGCAACACGCGCACGCGGAACGGCTCGCCGAGAAAAAGATTGGTCACCGAGGTCTCCAGTTGCAACTGGCGCGGTGCCGGCAGATCGGAATGAGTTGCGACTACCTCCAGCGTCGCTGCCGGAATTTCCACCGCCACGCCGGCGACTGTCACGGTGAAATTGGTGATGATAAAATTTCCGGCCACTACCGGGCGCACTTCGTAGATGAAGGCGGTGAGCGAACGAAATTTGTTTCCTAAATTCTGCGTTGTCTGGCCGTGCGCGCTGGCACCGAACTTTAATTCTGACGGCGCGGGAATTTTCTCTGGCCAGTCAATCGCTGCTTCCGCCGCGTCCAGCGTCACGCGGTAAAAAACTTTGTCGCCCGGTCGCACTACCGGTGGATCAAATTCCGCCGTGGCGGTAACGGGTGTCGTGACATCTACTGCTGGTTGTGCGGTCTGCAACTGGATCAATCCGCCCGGCGAAATTTGCAATGAAGTTTGGGCGCGCGCACAGAACACCGCGAACAGCAGGGCCAAAACGGATGGATGAAAAAATTGGCGCATTAGAAAAATCACCAGTTGCGGACGGCTCGTTCCTTTGATGGTTTGGCTTGCTGATCGCTCATTGAAAGCCGGCGCGTGCTGTCGAGCGAAAGTCCGTCGAGTATCTGTCCCGCCTGATCCGGCGAAAGTGGAACGCGCAGTTGGTCGCCGTCGCGCGGCGCATTTTCCTTCTGGTCCGCCAGCGAATCTGGTTGGATGCCATCGTCGCCCTCATCATCTTCGCCTTCTGCACCAGGCGGCGCGTTGGCTGCGGGAATCTGACCTTTGAGCTTACTCAACATTTTTCCCAGATCTTGTTTTTGTTTGCCGAGCGCGCCCATCATCGCCTGCATTTGGCGAATGCTATCCACGAGTTTCGCAATGCCGCGCTCCACAATCTCCGCATTGAGCGTCGCATTCGAGTCGGCAGGATTCAGTTCAGCCGAGCTTTTGAAATCATCCGCCGCGCGCTGCCATTTCTGCAAAGTTCGTCCGTAAACTTCCATCGCCGCCTGCACGGCTTTTTCGGTCTCGCTTAATTCGCGCCGCACGCCGCGGCCTTCGAGATAGGCCGTGATCATCTTTTCCAGGTCATGTTCCGCCAGCGCCAACTCGCCCGAACGCAATACCGTTTCACCACCCGCCAACGTCGCGCGGCCTCGCGACGAAAGCTTTTGCGCGTCCGGACCCTTTTGCAAAAGTTCCAAGCCGGCGGCGAAGCGCGCGTGGCCGAGATTGTAAAGTGCCATTGGTTGCACGCGTTCCTCTTGCGACGCCAGCGACGACCGGAATAATTTTTCCGCGTCGTCAAAATGTTTGGCCGTGAGCTGGCGGGTTCCGGCATTATAAAAATCCCGGGCGGTAACGGGGGGTGGAAAATTTGTTTCCGTTGCCGCCTGCGCTGATGAGCCGAGCAAGAACGCCGATAAAATCCAAGCGGTTGGCGCGGAAAGCATTTTTCTTCTCGTGCCGATGAGAGATTCTGCGACGAGCAAAATCAGCAGCAGGGCGATAAACAGATGGAACCGGTCCACGCCAGTCTTGGCGGATGTGCGCAATCCACTGGCGCTGTCCAGTGCGTGAATCGCCGAACGCACTTTCATCAGGCCGTCGCCCAGCCTGCCGAGCGGATAATAATTGCCGCCGGTGGCCTGCGCGATTTCGCGGAGCGTCGTTTCATCAAGCTGGCTGCGGACGATTCCGCCTTTCGCATCGCGCACCAACTCCATCTGGCCGGCGGCGTTGGCGAACTGGATTTCTTTGCCGGCGGGCGTGCCGACGCCGATGCTGAAGACGACCACGCCATTCGTCGCCAGATTTTTGGCGGCGGCGATGCCGGATTTTTCCAGATCCTCGCCGTCGGTTACGAGCACGACCATTTTGCGCCGCGCATTTTTGTCCATCGCGCGGTTCGCCTCGT
>JBAXIY010000049.1:0-17249 GCA_037138135.1 Verrucomicrobiia bacterium | reverse complement strand
AACCTGCTCGCCAATATCCAGCAGTGTGGCGAGGTAATCGCGCTCGACGAAAATCAGCGGCTGCTCGGCATCCTGCCGTTTTTTCATTCATTCGGTTTTACCGTCACGCTGTGTCTGCCAATTGTGCTCGGCACCGGCGTTGCGTTTTATCCGAATCCGCTCGATGCGAAAGGCGTCGGCGCGATGGTGCGCGAAAATAAAGTCACCGTGCTGCTCGCCACCGCGACCTTTCTGCAAATCTATCTGCGCGGCGTAGCGCCGGAAGATTTTGGTGGACTCAAACTTGTCGTCACCGGCGCGGAAAAATTGCCGGAACCCCTCGCCGCTGCGTTCGAGGCGCGCTTTGGCATCCGCCCGTTTGAAGGTTACGGCTGCACGGAATGTTCGCCTGCCGTGGCCGTGAACACTTGGGATTATCGCGCCGCCGGATTTTATCAGGTCGGCGGCAAGCACGGGAAAATCGGTCAGCCGGTGCCCGGAATGTGCGTCCGCATCACCGATGCGGAAAATCCGTGGGGTAGGAAAATCCTGCCGCCAGGTGAAGCCGGCATGTTGCTCGTGCGTGGGCCGAACCTCATGCTCGGCTACCTCAATCAGCCGGAAAAAACGGCGGAAGTTTTGCGCGACGGTTGGTATTGCACCGGCGACGTGGCGTTTCTCGACGACGACGGATTTTTGCAGATAACCGGGCGATTAAATCGTTTCAGCAAGATCGGTGGTGAGATGGTTCCGCAGTTGAAGATCGAGGAAAAATTATCGGAACTCGCGGGCAAAGCAGAGCAGACGTTTGTGGTCATTGGCGTGCCGGATAAAAAAAAGGGAGAGCGGCTGGTCGTGTTGCACAAGCTCGCGGAGGCGGAACTCGCCGTCGTGTTAGAAAAATTTGCCGCCAGCGATCTGCCAAATTTGTGGAAGCCCAAAGCGGATGCGTTTTTCCGCGTGGAAAATTTTCCGATGCTCGGCACGGGCAAACTGGATTTGCGCGGCGTGAAAGAGGCGGCACAAAAATTTGCCGCTGGCAATTGAATGGCTATGAACATCTTTCTGGTTCATGGCTTCTGGGACACTGGTAACGTCTTCCGCCGGTTGCAACGTGAATTGACGGCAGCCGGTCATGTTTGTTTTGCCCCGACTCTGCGTCCGCGCGACGGGCGGCATGGTCTGGATGATCTCGCCCGCAAACTGGCAGTGCAAATTGACGCCGAGTTGAAACCAGACGAACCGCTGGCTATCGTGGGCTTCAGTATGGGCTGTCTGGTGAGTCGATATTATTTGCAACACTTGCGCGGCGACCGGAGCATCAAGGCGTTCTTCGCCATTTCCGGACCGCTGCGCGGCACCGCGATGGCTTATTTTTATCCGAGCAAAGGCGCTCGCGATATGCGTTTCGGCAGCCAATTTTTAAGAGAGTTGGATGCATCCGCGAATCGCCTCGACGGTTTGGCATTGCACACCTACTTCACCCCGTATGATTTGATGATTATTCCGTCATCCAGTTCGCGGCTAAATGGCGCGGTGAAAGTTCAAATCAATGCCTGGCTGCATCCGTTAATGCTGACGAATCACCACGTGGCGAATGACATTATTAGCAAATTACGGCTGCTAAAATCATAACGGAATAAATTCGTGCCGGATTTCCTGGCCTGCCACAGTGATAATGCCCACGCTACGAGCCGCACCGAACTTGGGTTTACCCGCGTAACCGGGATTGAAAAAGAAAATGCCGTCCACCATCTGGGCAAACGGTTTGTGGGTGTGGCCAAAAATGACAGCATCAGGCTTCTGCTTGCGAATCTGTTGCTCAAGGGTTTCCGACAATGCCCACGGATTCGTGATGTGATGCACGAGAAAATTTTTCTCCGCGAGCGTCACGACTTCAGTGAGCTTGAAGGGCAGACCGACGTCCACATTGCCTTGCACGACGGTGACGGGTGCGATGAATTTCAATTCTAGTTCAATAATCGGATCGCCAATGTCGCCAGCGTGCAGGATATGATCCACGCCGGCAAAAAGTTTTTCGATGCGCGGATCGAGAAAACCGTGCGTGTCGGAAATGACGCCAATCTTCACGCCTGAACTTCCTCCGGCTCGGTTTCGGAATTGTCTTCAGCCTGCGGTTCGTGTGCCCCGGCGTTCTTCTCGGCGGGCGATTCGGCTGTTAGCTTTTGGGCGGCAACAAACAATGCGGTGAAAAGGCCACCGCTCAGCAGGGTGTTACGAAAAAATTCCCACGTAGAGGGAAATCCGCCGGTGCCTTTGGTTAGTGCGATGATCCAGCCCGTGAGCGTTTTAGTGTATTCGGGATTGTGAAACGGGTTGAACAGCCACGACGCGGTGTTGGTGATGAAGTAAAATATAATCGCGCCGAGCAGTCCGCCGCCAAGCAGACCGATGAAGGACGAATGAGGCTTGAAGCGGCGGCCGAGAAAAATGAGCACGGCGTAGGCGGCGTAGTTGAAAAATAAATTTTCGAGGTCAGCCAAATCCCAGACACTCACGCCGTGGCTGGCGTAATAACAATTCAAGCTGATGTCGGTCGCGAGCATCACCCCGAGCGGCAAAAACCACGCCAGTGCACCGGAAAAATAAACGCCGGCGCAAAAAGCAAACGCATACGCCACGCTGAAATTAGGCGGCAGCAAACCGGGAATGCGCGACAACGCGAACGTCGTCACGAAAATTGCGGAGAGCAGGAGTTTGCGTTTCATCGGGAGAAACTTTAGAACAATTTCAGTGCGGTTTCAAATTCGGAAGCGAATTTTCCTGCCGGGTTAAAAGCAAAGAATGGTCAACTTCTTCGGTCCGTGCGCGCCCAAAACCAAAATGCGTTCGATGTCGCCGGTGCGGCTGGGGCCAGTGATGAAGGAGATCATGCTCGGATAATTGTCCGCGTATTTTTGTTTCAACAACGCAAATGCGGCGGGTAGATCGGCGACGAGTTGTTCGCGGCGCGCGATGACGATGTGATGCGGCGGCAGCACGGACAACGCGCGTCCGCCCGCGCTGCGACTGGTCACCACCACGCCGCCGGTCTGCGCAATGAACGCATCGCATTCAGAAATGCCCGCATCGCATTTTTCCATTTCCTGAACGTCGTAGCCTTTGTCTGTCAGCATAACCGGCAGGCCCAACGTAGTGCTGGCAAAGTTGCTCAACTCGCCGTCGTGACTCGCGATGCGCGACCATTTTTCGGCGGCGGCAATTTTTTTAAGTGCCGCTGGTAATTCCTCGCGGCTGTTGAGTAATTGGAAATCCGCCTTCAAGTCGGCGGCGTTTTTGGCGAACAAATCAAACTGTTCCGCCGCGCTCGTGCCGACGGACGGCAGCCATTCGCGTGCGTGACTCGCGGGCGATTCTGCGTGCGCGTGTGTGGTGACTTCGTCATGCGAGCCGGGCAGGGGAGCAGAAATTTTCAAGGCTTCGCGGATGCGGCCAAGAATTTTTTCGCGTTCGCTCAAAATGGTTCCTGTATTTTTCATTGCCGATTTTTCCACCAATCCTTGAAAGATTCCAACGGCTGCGGCGGCAGATCACGCGTCTTCGTCCAAGCTTTTGCGGGATCGAGCGCCGAGCCTTTGACCAATGATTGCAACGGTTGCGTGAGCCAGCCAATTTTTTTTGCGAGCGACCAGAAGGCGGGTTCGTTTGCGACGATGGCAAACATCTTGTAGGCCAGTTTCTCGAAAAATGCCGGTTCGTTGGCGGAAGCGTTGCGGCGGTTTTGCAACAAGTGATGGTGCAAATCAATTTTCACCGGACACGCCTCGGTGCACGCACCGCACAGCGAACTTGCATTGGAAAGATGTTTCCAATCCTGCAAGCCGCGCAGATGCGGCGTGATGACCGCGCCGACCGGACCACTGTAAGTCGTGCCGTAAGTGTGGCCGCCGACGTTGCGGAAGATTGGGCAGACATTCAGGCACGCGCCGCAGCGGATGCAGTGGAGCGAATCGCGTTGCTCGGCGTCGGCGAGGAGTTCGGTGCGGCGGTTGTCTAGCAAAATGACGTGCCATTCTTCGGGGCCGTCACATTCGCCGGGCTGGCGCGGGCCGGAATACATCGTGTTGTAGCACGTCATCGGCTGGCCGGCACCAGCGGTTGCTAACATCGGCAGAAAGAGGGCGAGGTCGCTGAACCGCGGCAAAACTTTTTCAATGCCCATCAATGTGATCATCGTCTTCGGCAACGCGGCGGTGAGGCGCGCGTTGCCTTCGTTTTCCGTGATGGAAATCATGCCGGTCTCAGCGATGGCAAAATTTCCGCCGGTGAAACCGACATCGGCAGTGAGATATTTTTGGCGCATCACGCGGCGCGCAACCATCGTCAAATCTTCCGGCGAATCCGACGGCGCATCGCCGAGTTCTTTCTGAAATAAATCCTTGATCTCGCCGCGCGTCAGGTGCATCGACGGAAAAACGATGTGATACGGCGGCTCATGCCGGAGTTGAACGATGAATTCGCCAAGGTCGGATTCGACGACGGTAAAGCCTTCTTTTTCCAACGCGTGGTTCAAGTGAATTTCTTCACTCGTCATCGCCTTGGACTTGATGATGGAGCGCGCTTTTTTGTCGCGAAGAATTTGCGCAATGATTTCACGCGCTTGCGCACCATTGCTTGCCCAATGAACTTTCGTGCCGCGTGCTTCGAGTTTGCTTGTCAGCGCGATGAGGTGTTCATCCAAATGATTGATGGCTTCCCACTTCGTTTCTGCCGCTGCCTGCCGCGCGGATTCCCAGCTCTGGAATGCAGCCTTACGTTTGTCGCGCACAATTTCGTAACCGCGCAGCGCGGTGCGAATGACCAATCGATGGCGCAGGTCACGCGTCTTTTCGCTGGCGAGCGATTTGAATTGAGAGACAAAACTCATCGTTGGTTCAGCACTTCGGCGAGGTGAATGGTTTTAAGTTTACTGCCTTGACGCGACAGTAGGCCTTGAATGTGCATCAGGCAGCTCGAATCATTCGAGACGATGTAATCCGCGCCGGTCTCGGTCGCAGCAGCGCATTTCACTTCGCCCATCGCGGTGGAAATCATCGGAAACTTCGCCGAAAAAGTTCCGCCGAAACCGCAGCAGGATTCTTCCTTCATCTCGACAAATTCCAATCCGCTGACTTTACCGAGCAACGCGCGCGGTGCGGATTTGATGCCGAGTTCGCGCAAGCCGTGACAGCCGTCGTGAAACGTAACTTTGTGCGGAAACTTCGCGCCGAGATTGGTCACACCGAGTTTGGTTACGAGAAAATCCGAAAATTCCCAAGTGCGCGCCGCGACTTGTTTAGCCAATTCCGCTTGCGGAGTATTTTTGAAAAGCTCGGGGTAAAACTTTTTAATCATCGCGCCGCACGAACCGGAACCAATAACGACAGCCTCCGAATCTTTTAATTTGTCCAACACTGGCGCGGCGATGGCGCGGGCTTCGTCCCAGTAACCGGAGTTGAATGGGGGCTGGCCGCAGCAGGCGATTTCATTTGGGCAAACAACTTTATGGCCGAGTCGTTCCAAAATTTCCACCATGCTGATGCCGGCGCGCGGAAACAGCGCGTCAATGAAGCAGGGAATAAAAAGTGTGACGGTCATGCGATTGCGACGCGGGCATTTTCCATGACAAACCCGGCCGCGCCAATAAATTTCAGGAAGATTTTTCGAGGCTTTTCAAATCCTCGGCCAGAAACTGGGCGACATCTTTGAAGCGAGCGACGTTTTCCGGATTCATTGCCATCAAAGTTTGATGCGCTTCCAAGCTCGTGCGCGCGATTTGTTCGTGTGACGGATTGATAGATTCTGGCGTGCAAGATTTCACATCGGCGGGCAAGGGCATCGGGCCGCTGGTGAGTTTGAAGAGATGAACTGCCCCGAGATTTTCCAGCAGTTCGCTGACGCGCGCGGTGGCATTGTGCAATTCAATACCGCGTTCGGCGGGTGCACCTTGCGGATTCAGTTTCATGCCAAAGCCCGCCAGCACGCCAAGAAACGTGCTGTCCATCAGCACGCATTCGCTCAAATCAATGATGAAATGGCAGAATTCCCTTTTCGCCAATTCACTTAACAAGGTCTTGAAATCCGGGCTGGACGCAAAATTTGCTCGCCCGGAAATCTTGATGCAGGCAAAATTTTTCCCGACCAGCACTGATAAATTGGCAGATGACATTTTTCCTCTTTCAGTTCAGGCAATTGCCGTGTTCGGCGACACAATTTGCACCAGCGCCTGCTGTAACACAAGCGCTTCGTCCAATCCGCTGGACACGAGCCGTTGATTGCACCGCAGCAGCACATCCATGGCGCGGACAAGTTCCGCCGAAGAATATTTTTTGACCTGCGGCAATGCCTTGTAAAGCACATAGGGACTCAAAGCCAGCGGATTAAATTTCTTTTCCACCGGCATCTGGTCAGCGGGCACACGTTCGAGTTGCGACTTGAATTGATTGTAGTCAAACGTCTCTTTCACCCATCCTTCGCGGAGCATTTCTTTCAGCAACAACATCGCGCGCACTTTGCTGATGAGTCCGTAAAGTAAAACGATTTCCGATTTGTCCTTGTCGAACTTAGTTTCCCAAAGTTCCTCATCCAGCCGCTTGAGCAGACGCGGCAAATCGCGATCACCCAGTGCATCGCCGAGAGCAAAAGCCTTTGCAGTTTTGCTGTGCGCGCAAATCGTCGTCACGTCCGTAAGTTCGATTTTTTTCCGGTCGCCGGTGAAAACGCACAGTTTTTCCACCTCATTTTCCAGTTGCCGCGCGTTCAAGCCGGCGCGAATCACCAATTCACCCAACGCTGCGCTGGAAATTTCTTTTTCGCGTTTGCGCACCGCCTCGCGCGCAGCCATCTGTGCGCGATCCGCCCAATCTTTATCATCCTGCGACCACGAAGAGAAAATTTCCGTGGTGCCGATTTTGTCGAGCGTTTTGTAAAATACTTTTCTTTTGTCCACCTTGCCCGCACTGATGAGCAGCCGGACGTTTTGAAAGGAAAATTTTTTCAATTCCTCCGCCAATTCAGCCAAGGCTTCTGTCACGGCGGCGGACGAAGCCGTTCGGTCTTCACCGAGAAAATTGCAGTCACGCAGCCAGACGACCTTGCCGCCACCAAAAAAAGGAAGTGTTTGCAGGGCTTCGCGCAGTTTACCAATCACAATCAATGCATCGCCACCATTGCTGACGGTGGCCTCGATGGTTTCGTGATCCATGCCGCCAAGTTCGGCAGACCATTCATGAAAAATTTGCTTGGCGCGTTGCTTGACTGCAAAATCATCGTCGCCGCAAATCAACGCAAGGGAAGTAGTGGCGGCCATTTCAGTCAGATTCCGTCTCGCTGCCCGTTTCGTTCATTTTGTCGAGCACTTCGCTCATGTCTTCGACCTGCGCGAACAAGGTGGTGGAAACAAAAATGGGTTTCTTTTGCGCCGCTGCCAACGCCAGACAATCGCTCGGCCGCGCATCTAGCTCGACAATTTTTCGCGCGACCTCGTTTTGCTGCTGCAAAATCAGCCGCGCAAAATAGGTGGAATTTTTCAGGTCAGTTATGACCACGCGTTCGACGGTGATGCCAAAGCCCTGAAAAATCCGGTTTACCAAGTCGTGCGTCAGTGGACGTTCCTTCGGAGCGGCGCTCAAAAAATCTGCGATGACTCGGCCCATCTGCGGTTCGACGTTAATGACAAAAACCTTTTCGTCATTGCCGACAAATAAAGCACAGCCGCTGTTGGCGGGGAGGATGCCGCGGATCTGAACCGGCACGACTTCATTCTTCATGCCGGAAATTTACGTCACACTGCGCGAAAAACAAGCCCGTTAAATCAAGCTGGATTGTAATTCAGCCATGGTCCCAGCCAGCGCTCCATTTCGGAACCAGATTTGCCTTTACGCTTGGCCAGATCTTCCACTTGGTCTTTGCCGAGTTTGCCGACGGCGAAATACTTTGATTCCGGATGCGCGAAGTAGAGTCCGCTCACCGAGCTGCCGGGCCACATCGCAAAACTTTCCGTGAGCTTGATGCCGGTGTGCTTCTCCGCGTCGAGCAAGTCCCATAGAATTTCTTTTTCCGTGTGATCGGGTGATGCGGGATAGCCAGCAGCCGGACGGATGCCGCGATATTTTTCTTCGATCAAATCGGCGGTCGTCAGTTTTTCGAGTTTGCCAAAACCCCATTCATCGCGGACGCGCTTGTGGAGATATTCGGCGAATGCCTCGGCGAGACGATCAGCAATGGCTTCGGCGAGAATGGCGTTGTAGTCGTCGTGCTTCGCTTTGAAAGCTTCGACGATTTCTTTCAAGCCATGTCCGCTTGTGACGGCGAACGCGCCGATGTGATCCGCCTGCGCGGTAGCCTTCGGCGCGATGAAATCCGCGAGACACCAGTTCGGCGTGCTGTCGCCTTTTTCGATTTGCTGGCGCAGGAAATGGAATTTGGTGCGCAGATGTTTGCGCGAGCCATTCGTGTAAACTTCCACGTCTTCGCCGACGGCATTTGCGGGGAACAGACCGTAAACGGCCTGAAGCTTCAGTGACTTGTTTGCCACAAATTCCGCGAGCATTTTCTGCGCGTCGGCGAACAGCTTGGTGGCTTCCTCGCCGTGCTTTTCGTGCGTAAGAATTTTGGGATACACGCCGCGCAATTCCCACGTGTGGAAGAACGGCGTCCAATCAATGAACGGCACGAGGTCTTCGATGGAAACGCTGAACGCTCCGGCGTGGCCGTGCGAGGAACCGCAATCACATTTGCCGGGGTTGAACGTGCCGGATGAAAGTGTGCGCAAGCCGGTGAACTCCGGTTTGGGCACGTCATCGTGTTTCAACTTCGGCGCGTTGGCGCGGGCGGCTTCTAGCGAAAGAAGTTTTACCGCTGAACCAGCATGTTGTTCGCGCAATTTTTCATAATCCGCACGAAGCTGTTTTACGAATGTAGCCTTGCCATCCTTGCTCAACAAGCTGCTGGTCACTGGCACGGCGCGCGAGGCGTCCAGCACATGCACCACCGGCTCGCTGTAATGCTGCGCCACTTTCACCGCCGTGTGCGCGCGGCTCGTGGTCGCGCCACCGATGAGCAGGGGAACCTTGAAGCCGGTGCGTTCCATTTCCTTAGCGACGTGAACCATCTCGTCCAGCGACGGCGTGATGAGTCCGCTCAGGCCGATGATGTCAGCATTCTCCTGCTTGGCGCGTTCCAGAATTTTTTCGCACGGAACCATGACACCCATATCGATGACTTCGTAGTTGTTGCAGGCCAGCACGACGCCGACGATGTTCTTGCCGATGTCATGCACGTCGCCTTTGACGGTGGCGAGCACAACCTTGCCCTGCGCCTTGACGACTTCGCCACGCGCGACCATCGCCGCTTTTTCGGCTTCCATGAACGGTGTCAGATACGCCACGGATTTTTTCATCACGCGCGCCGACTTCACAACCTGTGGCAAAAACATTTTGCCCGCGCCGAATAGATCGCCGACGACGCTCATGCCGGCCATCAACGGTCCTTCGATGACCGTGAGCGGCTTGCCATATTTCTTCAACGCTTCCTCGGTGTCCGCGTCGATGTAGAGATCGATGCCTTTCACGAGCGAGTGCGAGAGGCGTTCCTCGACCGTGCCCTTGCGCCATTCTTCCTCGATCTTTTTGTCGGCGACGGTCGTGCCCGCGCTGGCGGCTTTGAGTTTTTCTCCGAACGTGACGAGACGCTCGGTCGCGTCAGCGCGGCGATTCAGCAAAACGTCTTCGACGAGTTCCTTCAACTCCGGCTCAATCTCTTCGTAAACTTCCAACATGCCAGCGTTCACGATGGCCATGTCCATGCCGGCTTTGATCGCGTGGAACAGAAACGCGCTGTGCATTGCTTCGCGCACGGGATTGTTGCCGCGGAAGCTGAACGAGACATTCGACAGGCCGCCGCTGACTTTCGCGTGCGGCAGATTGTTTTTGATCCAGCGCGTGGCTTCGATGAAGTCCACGGCGTAATTGTTGTGCTCCTCGATGCCAGTGCCGACGGTGAGGATGTTGGGATCGAAAATGATGTCTTCGGGCGGAAAACCGACTTCATCCACGAGAATTTTGTAAGCACGTTCGCAGATGCGAATTTTTTCGGCATACGTCGCGGCCTGGCCGTTTTCATCAAACGCCATCACGACGACGGCTGCGCCGTATTTCAAAACTTTGCGCGCGTGTTCACGAAATAATTCCTCGCCGCCCTTGAGCGAAATGGAGTTCACGATGCCTTTGCCCTGAACGCATTTCAGGCCGGCTTCGATGACTTCCCACTTCGACGAGTCCACCATGAACGGGACTTTGGCGACTTCGGGTTCGCTGCCAAGGAGCTGTAGGAAGCGCGTCATCGCGGCGACGCCATCAATCATCCCTTCGTCCATGCAGATGTCGATTATGTTGGCGCCGTTCTCAACCTGCTGTCGCGCGACCGCGACGGCTTCTTCGTATTTGTTCTCTTTGATGAGCTTGGCGAACTTTGGCGAGCCGGCAACGTTCGTGCGCTCGCCGATCATAATGAACTGGCCGATCTGCTGCGTGAACGGCTGCGAGCCCGAGAGCCGCAACGGAATCGCCGCGCCCGTGGAAAACTTGGTTTCCGCTTTTGCTCCACGCGGTGGTTTGTTTTCCAGCGCTTTGGCGATGGCCGCGATGTGCTCGGGTGTGTTACCGCAGCAACCGCCGGCGATGTTGATCAAACCGCTATTGGCAAACTCGCCCAGGAAATTGCCCATGTCTTCCGGCTTCAAATCAAAACCCGTCGGTGACAGCGGATTTGGCAAACCCGCGTTCGGATAGCACGAGATCGCCGTGTTCGCTTTCTCCGCCAGTTCCGCGAGAAACGGCCTCATCAGATCCGGCCCGAGCGAGCAGTTCAGGCCGATGGCAATTGGCTTCACATGCTTCATCGCGTTCCAATATGCCTCGATGGTCTGGGCGGAAATCATTGTCTCGCCGCCACGACCGACCGCGGCGGAAATCATGATGGGCAGAATCTTTTTGTCCTGCTCAAAGACTTCCTGGATCGCCACCAGCGCCGCCTTGGCGTTGAGTGAATCGAAAATCGTTTCGACTAGCAAGATGTCCGAGCCACCCGCGATGAGCGCGCGAACTTGGTTCACGTAAGCCGCTTTGACCTGATCGAACGTGCAAACACGGAAACCGGCGTCATCGGCATCAGGTGAGTTGGAGAGCGAAACCGTCAATGGCCCGATTGCGCCCGCCACGAAACGCGGACGCCCGGTCTTGTTGGCGATGCGGTCGCACCATTCGCGGCATTGCTTGGCGGATTGTTCGTTGATTTCCCACGCGAGATTGTTGAGAAACTTGTTCTCGATGACCGTTTGATAAAACGCCGGGTCTTTGCGGCCGCCGTGTTCGCGTGGATCGTCCACGAAGAATTCACTCTGGCCGATGCTCGTGGCGGAGAAGGTATTGGTCTCGATGATGTCCGCGCCCGCCTCGAGGAAGCGCCGGTGGATATCGCAAATCGTCGCCGCTTGCGTGAGCGAGTAAAGATCGCCGTTATTCTTCAGGTCCTTCTTGGAATCGGCAAAGCGCTCACCGCGAATCTCCTTCTCGCCCAGCCCGTAAGTGCGGATGGTCGTGCCCATCGCGCCGTCGATGATGACGATGCGTTCTTTGAGAGCTTTTTGGAGCAGTTCGGCGTTGTTTGACATGTGGTTAAGATAAATATTTCAACGGTAAATTCAAATTAAAAATCAACGCATCCTGATTTGATGATATGATATTAGGCATTTTTTATAGGTTCGTGGGGATTGGGCAAGCAACGCTCTTGGTTATTTGCCGCTTGATTCATTGACTCTGCTGGTTGGTTTGATATTTTCAGCGCTCGTTTCAACGAAAAAACACGCACCAAAAATTCAATTTATGGCAAAAGCTAAATCCACCAAATACGTATATACCTGGGGCAACAAAAAAGCCGACGGCGATGGTTCGATGAAACCGCTCCTCGGCGGCAAAGGCGCCAACCTCGCGGAAATGACCCGCATCGGTTTGCCCGTGCCTCCCGGTTTCACCATCACCACCGAAGTCTGCACCTACTTCTACGCCCACAAGAAAACTTACCCGTCCGTGCTGCAAGCGCAGATGGAAGCCGGCGTTGCCAACATGGAAAAAATCATGGGCACGAAGTTCGGTTCCACGACCGGCATGCCGTTGCTCGTCGCCGTTCGCTCCGGTGCGCGCGATTCCATGCCCGGCATGATGGACACGATTTTGAACCTTGGCCTGAATGACCAAGCCGTCGTCGCGCTCGCCAACGCCACCAAGAACCCGCGCTTCGCCTGGGATTGCTACCGCCGCTTCATCCAGATGTATGGTGACGTCGTTCTCGGCGTGCAGAAGAAGGAAGGCGAAGATCACGAACCGTTCGAAACCGTCATCGAAGGTTTCAAACACGAAAAATATCACGGCGACATCGAAGACTCCAAGCTCACCGCCGAAGACCAAGCCGAACTCGTCAAGCGCTTCAAAGTGCTCGTCAAGGAACGCACGGGCAAAGATTTCCCGACGAATCCTTGGGATCAATTGCGCGGTGCCGCTGGCGCTGTGTTCGGTTCCTGGATGAATGATCGCGCGTGCGTCTATCGCCGCAAATACAACATTCCGACGGAATGGGGAACGGCCGTCAACGTCCAGGCGATGGTGTTCGGTAACACTGGCGAAGATTCCGGTTCCGGCGTGGCCTTCACCCGCAATCCGGCGAACGGCGCGAATGAATTCTACGGCGAATTCCTCATCAACGCCCAGGGCGAAGACGTCGTCGCTGGCGTTCGCACTCCCGAACCCGTGCTCAAGCTCCAGAAGCAGATGCCGAAGAGCTACGCGGAACTCATGGCCGTGCGCAAGACCTTGGAAAAACATTTCAAGGACGTGCAAGACATCGAATTCACCGTCCAGAGCGGCAAGTTGTTCATGCTCCAGACGCGTAACGGTAAGCGCACTGCCGCCGCCGCGTTGAAGTTCGCCGCTGACATGGTGAAGGAAAAACTCATCGACTGGGAAACCGCGATTCTCCGCAATCCGGCTGACCAGCTCGAACAGTTGCTCGCTCCGATCTTCGACTTGAGCGAAGTGAAGAAAGCCAAAGTCATCGCCACCGGTCTCCCGGCTGGTCCTGGCGCGGCCACGGGCAAAATCTATTTCAACGCTGATCGCGCGGTGGTTGCCGCCGAGAAGGGCGAGAAAGTTCTCCTCGTTCGCGTCGAAACGTCTCCCGAAGACTTGCGCGGTATGATCGCGGCCGAAGGCATTCTCACCGCTCGCGGTGGTGTCTCTTCGCACGCGGCGCTCGTCGCTCGTCAAATGGGTAAAGTTTGCGTTTGCGGCGCTGCTGGCGTTGCGATTGATTACGACAAGAAGACGACCACGATTGACGGCCAGACCTTCAACGAAGGCGACTTCCTCTCCATCGACGGCACGTCCGGCCTCGTTTACGCGGGCCAGATCAAAACTGCGCCGTCGGAAATCATCACCGGCCTCCTGAACAACGACAAGGTTGCGCAGAAGACCGAGAAGTATAAGAACTACGTGCAATTGATGAACTGGTGCTCCAAAGCCACCAAGCTCCAAGTCCGCACCAACGCCGATACGCCCGAGCAAACCTCGCAGGCCATCGCGTTCGGCGCTGTGGGCATCGGTCTCACCCGCACGGAACACATGTTCTTCGAAGGCGATCGCATTGACGCGATGCGCGAAATGATTCTCGCGGACAACCTCGCCGCTCGCGAAGAAGCGCTGGCGAAATTGCTCCCGTATCAACGTGACGACTTCTTCGGCATCTTCAAGGCGCTGAAAGGTTATCCCGCGACCATCCGTTTCCTCGATCCGCCGTTGCATGAATTCTTGCCGCACACCAAGGAAGCGCAGCTCGACCTCGCCAAGAAATTGGGCGTGCCCGTCGAGAAGATCATGAACCGCGTGCATGAACTGCATGAGTTCAATCCGATGCTCGGTTTCCGTGGCTGCCGCCTCGGCATCAAGTATCCGGAAATCACCCGCATGCAGGCTCGCGCTGTGCTCGAAGCCGCGGCCGATGCGACCAAGAAAGGTTTCAAGGCCAAGCCCGAAATCATGATCCCGCTCGTCGGCTTCAAGAAGGAACTCGACCTTCAGGTCGCCATCGTTCACGAAGTCGCTGCCCTCGTGCAGAAAGAGAAGAAGGTCAAGATCAGCTACAGCGTCGGCACGATGATCGAAATTCCTCGTGGCGCGTTGACCGCCGACGAGATCGCGCAGACGGCTGAATTCTTCAGCTTCGGCACGAACGACCTCACCCAGACCTGCTTGGGCATGAGCCGCGATGACTCCGGTTCGTTCCTCGGTGCTTACACCGAGAACGAAATCGTTAAGAAGAATCCGTTCGCGTCCATCGACCAGACCGGCGTTGGCCAGCTCATTCAGATCGCGGCGGAGAAGGGCAACAAGACCCGCCCTGGCATCAAGCTCGGCATCTGCGGCGAACACGGCGGCGACCCCGATTCCGTGAAGTTCTGCCATCGCGTCGGTTTGACCTACGTGAGCTGCTCGCCGTATCGCGTGCCCGTCGCGCGTTTGGCTGCGGCGCAAGCGGCGATCGAAGAGAAGCGCAAAGCTGCTTCCAAGAAGAAGTAATTCACTTCTGACAATTCAAAAGCCGCTCCGGGAAACTGGAGCGGCTTTTTTTATTTGAACCACCGATTCCAAACAAAGTGGATTTGTGGAATGGCTTTTTGCTTGTTTAATTCTCCCGTCAGGTTATCAAGGTTCAAACAATTAACCAATTCAACTTATGAGTGGAATATTTCTGGGTGTCGTATTGGGCTTCATCGTCTGGTTTCTGTTGCGTTATCTCGCCGGCGGGCTTTACACCGTCAATCAAAACGAACGCGCCGTCAAAACCATCTTTGGCCGCGCCGACCGCGTGCCGGACATGACGACGTTGAGCGATCCCATCGCCGAGGCATTGAATGAAGATGAGAAGACGCGCTATATCTATCCGCAAGTCCGCGTCATCCCGCCGGGCGGACCGTATTTCAAATGGCCGTGGGAACGCGTCTATAAAGTTTCCGTCGCCACGCAGACCTTGAGCATGGCGTTCGATCCCGATGAACCCGGTGCCAACCAGAATGGCCAGATTCTCGAAGCCGTCACCAAAGATCAATTGAACACCGGCCTCTCCGGCCAGATCCGTTACCGCGCATCCGAGCGGAATCTTTACGCGTATCTCTTTGGCGTGAAACATCCCGTCAGCCACGTCATCGGTTACTTTGTTTCCGTGTTGCGTGAGCGCATCGCCAACTTTGAAGCGCCGAAGAATCCCGATCCGGAAGCGCTCGTCGTCACCGGTATTTCCATCAACGACCTGCGTAAGAATCTGCGCGACCTGAATGAACACATGGACCGCGAATGTGCCTCGTCCGAAGCCCGCTACGGCATCGTGCTCGATGCGTCACTCATCACCGAGATTGATCCACCGCCGGAAGTTGAATCCGCCCTCGCGGCCATCAACACCGCACACAATCAGGTTTCGTCCGACATCAGTCTCGCGCAGGCGACGGCTGATCAGAAGATTGAACAATCCAAACGCGCCGTGGAGATTGAAACCCTCAAGGCGCAGGCGGAAGTCGAACCCTTGCGCCAGTTGAATGAACAATTGCTGAATCTCAAACAATCCGGCGACGGTGCGTTGCTCGCTTACATCCGCAACGTCCGCCTTTCGCTCTATTCCAAATTCAAATCCGTCATCTTGGAGGCCAAATCATGACTTTCTTAATCGCATTCATCGGCACCATCATCGGTTGCTCTATTCTCGTGCCGCTGTTGTTGGGCGTCACTCGACTCTTTGGCGTTTACACCATCGTCAACGAGGGACACTGCAAAGTTTACATGCTGTTCGGCAAGGTGCTGACCGTGTTGAACGAACCCGGCCTGCATTTCCTGCTCGGCACGCTCGGACCGCGCGCGTTCATCGTGAACATCCTGGGCAAATGCTACGAACTCGATTTGCGGCTCGACCAGACGTATCTCCGCAGCCAGCCCGTCAATTCCGAGGAAGGCGCGCCCATGGGCATCGGCATCTGGTATGAGATGAACATCAGCGACGCCACCAATTATCTGTTCAAGAACGCCGACCCGCGCGGTTCGCTCGCCGCCAACGTCAGCAACTCCACCGTGCGTTGCCTGAGCAATCTGCCGCTCGACCGGATGTTGCAAGACCGCCACGCCATGAGCCAGACCGTGCGCGAAGAAGTCACGCCCAAATCCAGCGAATGGGGTTACAGCCTCGGCTCCGTCTATATCCGCAAGGTGCATTTCCGCGACGACAACATGATCAAGCAGATTGAAGAAAAAGTCGTGAACCGTCTGCGGCAGGTGACCGCCGCCATAAAACAGGCCGGGGCCAATCAAGTGAGCATCATCACCAGCACCGCCGAACGACAGGCGGCCATCGAGTTTGCCAAGGCTGCCGCCATGCGCCCGAACATTGTGGGCGCGGCCTTGCAGGAAATCTCCAAGGACAAAGAAGTGCTGGACGCGCTGTTTCAAACCATCGAGACGCAGAACATGGTGGATAGTCAGGCCGACATCACACTCATCCCGAAAAACTCCCAACTCCTCGGCGAACTCGTCGCCGCGACGCAAGGGGCGAAGGCAGCGGGGAAATAAATATAGTTTTTGGTTTCTCTTTTTAAGGACGCTTGCAACATCTTTCAGAAAAACTTGAGTCTGCTGAAACCTAGACGATAATTCAGCGACGTAAAAGCTTTCACAGCAAAAATCAAACACGGCGATTGCTTGTATTGTTTTTTAGTTTAAGCACGAAGGCAACTGAATGAGTTACGAAAGCACAATGCTTCTGCGGTTTGCTGCTGATGCGGGATACGCCTCACACGCGCGTGCTCATCGCCGACGGTTAACATTGCACCCCGTAGCGGATGGTTTAAAATCGGTTTAAACCAAGATTCATCTGAATGTTGTCACCCGCAGCTATCCGTGGCGTCATTTTCTGAATCACTTACATTCAATGAAATCGCAAAATCACAAAATTATTTTGATGGCCTTCGCCGTCAGCGCCTGGCTACCGGTTTGCCTGCCCGCTCTGAGCCAGACTGCTAATCGGCCGAACATTTTGTTTATCCTTTCGGACGATCACGCGTGGCAAGCGGTCAGTGCCTACGGCGAATCGCGGCATTTGATTCAGACGCCGAACATTGACCGGCTGGCACAGGAAGGGATGCGGTTTAATCATTTTTTTATTAACAACGCGTTGTGCGG
>JBAXIY010000048.1:0-17275 GCA_037138135.1 Verrucomicrobiia bacterium | reverse complement strand
TCCAGCCATTCGGTGTGGCTGATGACTTCCGGCACGGGGCGACCGTTGATCTTGGTGTTGTAGAAATCCGGATACATCGTGGCGCTGTGATTGCCCCAGATGGCGAGGTTGGTAACGGCGGTGACGTCAACGCTGGCCTTTTGGGCGAGCTGGGATTTGGCGCGATTTTCGTCGAGCGCGGTCATGGCGAAGAAGCGATTCTTCGGCACGCCGGGCGCGTTGTTCGCAGCGATGAGCGAATTCGTGTTACACGGATTGCCGACGACGAGCACGCGGACGTCGCTCGCGGCGTTCTTGGCAATGGCATTTCCTTGGCCGGTGAAAATCTTGCCGTTGATGCCGAGCAAATCTTTACGTTCCATGCCCGCTTTGCGCGGCACCGCGCCGACGAGCAACGCCCAGTTTACGCCTTTGAAACCTTCGTCGAGATTCGAAGTGGGCACGAGGCCTTTCAGTAGCGGGAACGCGCAATCGTCGAGTTCCATGCACACGCCTTGCAGCGCAGCCATCGCCTTCTCGTCGGGAATTTCGATGAGGTGCAGAATGACCGTTTGATCCGGCCCGAACGCTGCACCCGAGGCGATGCGGAACAGGAGTGAATATCCAATTTGACCGGCAGCACCGGTGATGGCGACACGAATGGGAGGTTTGCTCATAAATAATTTTGTTGGGACAGTATGAATTTATTGGCGATTCGGCGCAAGTTTTCCGCATGGGCAAAAATTGTCTTGGTTTAAAAAAATTTTGGCGTAAAAAAGATGCGTTCTTTGAAACGGCGGAAGCAATTCCGCTCATCGCAGTCAAATGTCTGGGAACCCGGTGAGAATCCGGGACGGTTGCGCCACTGTAACGGCTACAATTCCCAATGCCACTGCCGCAAGGCGGGAAGGCGGGAAAAGGTCTGAAGCCAGAGTCAGGATACCGGTTTGACTGCGCTCGTCAGCCTCGAACGCTTCGAGACACTTCTCCGCAAAGAGAAGGATGGAGCCAGCCCGCCGAGCTGTTTTCGGCGGGACTCGTTGAATGCCTTCATTCCCCGTTTTGCCGGAGTCTGGAGGTTTTTTTTATTCCCAAAAATCTTCCGGCCCCGCGCTGGTCTTCCCAATCAAAACCGTCCGCGTGAATTATTTTTTGCGCGGACACAGTGGTAAGATCAGTTGTATGAAAATCCGTTTGCTGGCTTTGGCCGGCTTGTTATTTGCTTCCAAATCATCAGCGGTGTCGCTAGACGAAATCCAATTCTGGATCGGCTCCGGCACGAATCGCGCCGCGCTGGTCGTCGAATGGAGCACGCCGGAATCGTTCGGTCCCTCAACCGTGCCCGCGCCAGTCGCAGATAAATCGCTTGTCTGGGGCTATTGCTTCAATGGCACTAACACCGCTGCGCAAATGCTGCAAGCAATCGCGGCCGCCGACCCACGGTTACACGTGGTGGACTTCACCGGTTGGGGCAGCACGTTCATTGTGGGTATCGGTTATGATATTTTTCCGGGCGGCGGCGCACCCGGCCTCGCGGACGGCAGCGCCACCAATTTTTTTACGAATAATCTGCTGACGGCTTACACGGTGGACATAGACGCGGCCGCTTTTTTAAACACCAACAATTTGTATTGGGGTGGCTATAATGGCCCGAACTGGGAAGTCTGGACAGAGCTTGGCGGTGCTGGTGGTTTTATAAACTGTCCCGCGCGCGGCAACAACACTTATTGGACGCCAATTGACTCAGAAAATCCTTATTCTGGCGTTCATGGTCAATGGGAGCTGGCCCAGTTTGGTTTGGATGCCCTGACCCTTACGAACGGCTCCTGGGTGGGCTTTTCGGTGGCCGCTGGTTATGACGACTACACCGATTACACCGCCTCTTTGCCGTATTTTTTTGATAAGCGCGCGCCAGCCTCACCCGCACCCAGCCTCACCGCACTCGTAAAAAATTTCAATGCCGGCTGGCAGTCCGGCCGGTGGCAGGCTCAATTCATCAGTTGCACCAACTGGAATTATACGCTCGAACGCTCCACGGATTTGCAAACTTGGATCACGGTGACCAACGGCGTTCCGGGCAACGGCGTCAGCCTGAATATCTCCGACCTCGCGCCGCCCACCAATCAGGCGTTCTATCGCGTGCGCGCCGACCAGCCATGAACCCGCTGAATCTTTTCAATCCCAGCGCGTGTCCGCTGTGTGGTGCCGCGAACGAGTGCCAGCTCTGTTCGCCCGCCGCGCACCCAGGCCCGTGCTGGTGCGTGCCAGTGGAGATGCCTGACGCCCTCCTCGCGCGCGTGCCGGAAAATTTCCGTAATCGCGCCTGCATCTGCCAAAACTGCGTAAAAATATTTCAGGTGGAAAAAAGTTTTTCCGTGCCATCCGCCCCGCACGCCACACGCCGCGCGCCCGGATTCACGCTGATTGAATTGCTCGTCGTGATTGCCATCATCGTGATTTTGTCGGCGATGCTGCTGCCCGCACTCGCTCGCGCCAAGGCCGCCGCCCAACGCGCGGACTGCGTCAGCAACGTCCGCCAGCTCGGCCTTGCCGCGCAGCTATATTGGGGCGATAACACCGGCCGCTCCTTCCACTACGCCCAGAGCGGCAGCGTCAGCAATGGCCAGACCTACTGGTTCGGCTGGATTCAGAACGCCAGCCCGCAGACACCGGATGGCACGCGCCAATTTGATTTGTCCGCCGGCGCCCTGTTTCCGTATTTCCAGGGCACGGATATGCGACTGTGTCCATCGCCCGCGTGGAGTTCGCCGCAATTCAAATTCAAAGGGACGAACGTCATTTTTAGCTACGGCTGCAACAGTTTCGTCTTCGGCGGGCCGGGGCATGGCGTGATGGATGAAAAAAACCTTTCGCATCCCGCCGCCACCGCCCTGTTCGCCGACGCCGCGCAAGTGGACCCGTTTTCCGGCGGCAACCCGGTCTTTCAAGAATGGTATTACGTGGACAACAGCGCCACGCAGCCGAACGGCCATTTCCGCCACGCGCAAAAGGCCAATGTGGCTTTTGCCGACGGCCATGTGAATGTGGAAAAACCAGTGGCCGGTTCGCTGGATAAACGACTACCGAACCAATTCATCGGACAGTTACGTCCGGAAATTTTGATTGGGCAGTAAAAAATCCTCACGCAAAGGCGCAAAGCCGCCAAGTAAAAATTCTGCTTCGCGCCTTGGCGTGAGATTTCAAGAACCAATCTGCTTTTGGATGGCGCCGCAGATTTTTTTGGACCACGCGGCGAGCGTTTTCGGGTCGCGGCCTTCCACGAGCAGGCGCACTTTGGGCTCGGTGCCGGAGTAACGCAGGAGCAGGCGGCCGCCTTGGGCGGATAATTCCTTTTCCGCGTCGGCCACGAACTGTTTCACTCCGGTGAGTTGGTCGAAGGGTTTTTTCTCGCGCACCTTCACGTTGGTCACGAGCTGCGGAAAGCGCGTCCAGCACTGCGCCAATTTTGAGAGCGGGATTTGTTTGGTTTTGAGAATGCGCAAAACTTGCAGCGCGGCCACAAGGCCATCGCCGGTCGTGCCGTGGTCACGAAAGATCAAATGGCCGCTCTGCTCGCCGCCGAAGTTGTAGCCGCTGCGCAGCATTTCATCAATGACGAGCTTGTCGCCGACGCCGGTTCGGAGCATTTTGCCGCCGGCTTTTTTGATGGCGGCTTCGAGGCCGGCATTGCTCATGACGGTGCTGACCAACGTTTTCTTGGCGAGAGTTTTTTCCGCGAGCATCTCCAGCGCGGCGATGGCCATGATGTCGTCGCCATCAATCAAGTTGCCCTTTTCATCGCAGAGCAGCACGCGGTCGGCATCGCCGTCGTGCGCGATGCCGATATGCGCGCAGTGTTCCACGACTTTCCGGCACATGGTTTCCGGGTGCATGGAACCACAGTTCTCGTTGATGTTTTTGCCGTCGGGCGTATTGCCATAAACGATGACTTCCGCCCCGAGTTCGCGCAGGACGCAGGGCGACGCCTTGTAAGCCGCGCCGTGGCCGCAGTCCAAAACGATCTTCACACCTTCGAGCGTGAGGCCTTTGGGGAAACTGGATTTGGCGAATTCGATGTAGCGGCCCAGCGCGTCGTCGATGCGCACGGCTTTGCCGATCTGCTCGGAACTGGGGCGGACTTTTTCAATCGCGCCGGAGAAAACGAGATTTTCAATTTCGCCCTCAATCTTGTCATCGAGCTTGTAGCCGTCGGCGCGGAAAAATTTAATGCCGTTGTCGGTGTAAGGATTATGCGAGGCGGTGATGACGATGCCGGCATCCGCGCGCAAACTGCGCGTGGCATAAGCCACACCGGGCGTCGGCAGCGGCCCGATGAACAGCACGTCCACGCCCATCGAAAGAATGCCGGAGGAAATGGCGTTCTCGAGCATGTAGCCGGAGAGGCGCGTGTCTTTGCCAATGACGATCTTATGCTTGCCGCGCCCGCGCGCCTGGGTCTCGAGATTTTTGAAGACATGCGCCGCCGCGCGCCCGAGCTTGAGCGCGGTTTCGGCGGTGACGGGTTCAATGTTGGCCGTGCCGCGCACGCCATCGGTTCCGAAAATTTTCTGGGGAGTGCTCATGAAATTATTTTGTCACCGGCGCGGGCGGCACGATGACGCCAACCTTGGCCGGCTCGACGCTGACCACCGTCACGCCCGCCGGCACGGAGACTTCGACATTGCGTTTAAAATCTCGGGCGGCATCCACGCCGGTCAGATCCACGGTGGCGCGAATCTGGTTGGCTTGCAGCACGGCGATGACATCGGGCGAACCGGTGATGGTGACTTTGACGCTCTCCGGGACGACGCGGTAAAGATGCACATCCGCCGCCGTGGCGACGACGAGAACCGGTAAACTGCCGTAAGTCAGCGTGCTGGCGCCGCCGGTGGCCATCGGCGCGGCGGCGGCCAGTAGGATTTTGTGGACGGTCAGCCAAATGGCGACGGCGAGCAAGATCGAAAAGATTTTCCAGCCGAAATCCTCGACGAGCCAAGCGCGCAGGGTGGGGAAAAATTTCATTTGGCGATAGGCTTGGGCGCCGGGCGCGGTTCGTGGCGGGTGATGACGACCGGACCGGCGGGCTTGTGGTGTTCGCTAAAACGCGCGCGCAGCCACTTGACGACGGTATTCGTCCGCGCCGGCCGCAGAATGATGGAAGTCATAAACGCGCGGAGCTCTTCCAGCGTCACGCCGCGCACGAGCTGGCCCTTGTAGGCGTGCGAAATCATGCCGGTCTCTTCGGACACGACGACGACGACGGCGTCCGTCTCTTCGCTCAAACCAATCGCCGCGCGATGGCGCGTGCCGAGCGATTTATTCAAATCACTGCGTTGCGACAGCGGGAAAATACACGCAGCGTAGGCGATGCGGTCGCCTTTGATGATGACGCCGCCATCGTGCACCGCATTGTTCGGGAAGAAAATGGTTTCGAGCATTTCCGGCGTGGCGTCGCAATCGATTTTGATTCCCGATTCGACCGCTTCCTGCAACTGAATGGATTGCTCCACGGCGATGAGCGCGCCGATTTTTACATCCGCCAGCCGTTCGACCGTTTGGATAATGACCTCGATGCTCTCGCGCTGTTCGCTCGTGCTGGCGAACAGCGGCAGGTTGCCCAACTCGGCGAGCATCCGGCGTAATTCCGGCTGGAAAATCACCAGCGCGCCCGCCGCGATGAACAGCGACGCGCTGTCGAGCAACCAGCTTAACACCTTCAAATCCAAAATCGTCGTGACCGCCTTCAACGCCAGCAGCACGACGACGAAACCGATGACCACGGGCCAGCCGCGCGTGCCCCGCACGAAGCGGAACGCGAAATAGATCAGCACGGCGAGGATTAAAATCTCCATCACCGGCTGCCAGCCGTTTTTAAGGTCATTCCACATTTTTTTTACGGGCAAAAATTATTTCCGCCATCCGGATCGCCTGCACCGTTTCCGCGACGTCGTGCGTGCGGATGATTTGCGCGCCGTCGCCCACCGCCAGAATTGCGCACGCGAGCGACGCGGGCAACCGATTTTCTGTTTCCACACCCAATAATTTTCCCATGAACGATTTTCGCGAGACGCCGATGAGCAGCGGCCGCCGCCAGCGTGCGAGCGTTTTTAAACCCGTGAGCAGCGCTAAATTATGTTCCGGCGTTTTGCCGAAACCGATGCCGGGATCCAAAATCAACTGCTCCATCGGCAAGCCGACTTCATTCATCATCAGGCCGAGCCGCTCAGAAAAAAATCCGCTGACCTCGCGCACGACATCGCGATACGTCGGCTTTTCCTGCATCGTTGGCGGCGAACCCTGTGCGTGCATCAAAATGTAGCCGGCGTGGTTTTCCACCACGATTTTCCACATCGTGAAATCATCCAGATGCGTGGCCGCGCCGACATCGTTGACGATGCTCGCGCCCGCGTCCAGCGCGACGCGCGCGACGGTGGGCTTGGTTGTGTCGATTGAAATGGGGACATTGACCTGCGCCGAAAGTTTTTTTATGACCGGAATCACGCGGCGCAATTCCTCTTCCTCACCCACCGGCGTCGCGCCCGGCCGAGTGGATTCGCCGCCGATATCCAAAATTTCCGCGCCATCGGCCACCAGTTTCAGCGCGTGCGCTACAGCGGCTTCAGCATCAAAAAATTTTCCGCCGTCGGAAAACGAATCCGGCGTGACGTTCACGATCCCCATGACGGGCGCGGGACGCGGAAAACGGAACTCAAATTGGCGCGCGCGGAAAAGCACGCGGTGAATTTACGATATTTGATTTACGATTTACGAGCCACAATTCGCGCGGAAATCGCAAATGGTGAATCGTAAATTGAATTAAACCTTCGTGCGGAAATACTTGATCGTATCCTTCAAGCCGTCGGCGAGTTTCACTTTCGGTTTCCACTTGAGAATTTTTTTGGCTTTGGTGATGTCGGGCTTGCGCTGTTTCGGGTCGTCCTGCGGCAGCGGTTTGAAGACGATTTTGCTTTTTGATTTTGTGGCTTTGATGATTTGCTCGGCGAATTCGAGCATGGTCATCTCAGTCGGATTGCCGATGTTCACGGGCATATCGTAATCGCTCATCATCAGGCGATAGATGCCTTCGATCAAATCAGCGTAGTAACAAAAACTGCGCGTTTGGGTGCCTTTGCCGAAAATGGTGATGGGCTTGTTGGTGATGGCCTGACTGACAAACGCGGGAACGACGCGACCGTCGTTGATGCGCATGCGCGGGCCGTAGGTATTGAAGATGCGGACGATACGCGTTTCCACTTTGTGCTCACGGTGATAAGCCATCGTGAGCGCTTCGGCAAAGCGTTTGGCTTCGTCGTAACAGCCGCGCGGGCCGATGGTGCTGACGTTGCCCCAGTATTCTTCGGTCTGCGGATGCACGTGCGGATCGCCGTAAATTTCGGAAGTGGACGCGACGAGAAAGCGCGCGCCTTTATTTTTGGCGAGACCAAGCGCCTTGTGCGTGCCGAGCGAGCCGACCTTCATGGTCTGGATCGGAATCTGCAAATAATCAATCGGGCTGGCGGGCGAGGCAAAGTGCCAGACGTAATCTACCGCGCCTTCGAGAAAAATAAATTCGGTGACATCCTGCTGGATGAACTTGAAATTTTTATTGCCGCCGAGGTGCGCGATGTTGTCCGCGCTGCCGGTGACAAAATTATCGAGGCCAATGACTTTGTGGCCGCGCGACAAAAGTAAATCGGTCAAGTGCGAGCCAAGAAAACCGGCGGCACCGGTGACGACGGAGGTGGGTTGCTTCTTTTTCATCATAAAATTTTGAATCGTTGAATCGTCACATGTTATTTGAGCGCGCCGTTGATTCAACGATTAAACGATTCACTTCGCGCCGGTGCCGCGCAGGACGGCGGCGGGGGTGAGCAGGATGATTTTCAGGTCGAGCCAGATGGACCAGTTGTCGATGTATTCGAGGTCGAGGCGGACCCATTCCTTGAAATCGGAAATTTCGTTGCGGCCTTTGATCTGCCAGAGGCAGGTGAGGCCGGGTTTGACGCTCAAGCGGCGGCGGTGGGCGAGGTCGCTGAAGCGGCGGACTTCATTCACGGGCAGCGGGCGCGGGCCAACGAGGCTCATCTCGCCATGCAGGACGTTGAAGAGCTGCGGGAGTTCGTCGAGGCTGTATTTGCGGAGCCATTTGCCGAGGCGCGTGATGCGGGGATCGTTGGTGACTTTGAAGACGGGGCCGGTCATCTCGTTCATCGCGGCGAGTTCGTGCTGCTGCTGCTCGGCGTTCGAGGCCATGGTGCGAAATTTGAGGATGGCAAATGGCGCGCCGTTGAGGCCAGAGCGTTGCTGGCGGAAAAGAATGGGGCCGGGCGAGGAAAATTTTACCAGCGCGGCGATGGCCAGCATCACGGGCGAGGTCAAGATGACGAGGGCGAGCGCGCCAAAAAAATCGAGTAATAGCTTGGCAATACTTTGCCAGGAAGCTTCCGGCGTGGTGCGGAAGACGAGCAGCGGGTGGCCGAACATTTCATCGAAGCTGGCGCGGGCAATCTGGGTTGCAAAAAAATCGGCGACGAGCCACGCCTCGACGCCTTCGACTTCGCAAAGTTGCAGGACGCTCTCCACGCGGTCGAGTTGGGTGTGGCGGGCGGTGACAAAGACGCCGCTGACGGAATGTTCATGGAGCAGGTCAATGAGTTCCTGCACGGGCGCGCTGGCGAGATTGAATTCAGCGACGACTTCGATGCCTTCGCCGGAGTGGATTTGTATATCGCGCCGGATGCGGGCGGTTTCTGCGGGCGTGCCCGCGAGGATGATGCGGCGGTGATATTGCGCTTTGGCGAGGCGGCTGCGGAGGGCGACGGACATGATTTCTTCCTTGAGCCAGACGAGGAGAAAGCTGATAAAGCCGAATAGCACCATCACGCCACGCGGGGCATCGGCGGATTTTTTGAACAGGAACACGAGCAGCACCAGCCCGATGGTTACGATGAAACAGGATTTAATCAGCGGCCAGAAAATCACCGCGCGCCGGCCGATGACGGGCCGGTTGTAAAAGCCTTGGGATTCAAGCACGAGCGGCGCGGCTGGCACAATCGCGAAGTAAAGCCACACGACCCGCTCAAAGGCTTCGGGCGGAATAGTGTCGAGGCCAAAGGTGGCGGAAAAAAACGGCTGCGAGCGCACGACGTAGGCGAGCCAAAAACTCATGGCAAACAGGCTCGCGTCGGCGAGTTGCTGTATCTGGGTGCGGATGAGTCGGTCGCGTTGCAGCATCAGTTACTTTTTCTTGGATGGCCTCAACATACTGGGCGGGAAAATGAATTCAAATTATTTTGTGGCTGGCGGCAGTTGAAATCCCGGCACGGCAGCGGTCATCAGTTGTTTCATCCGCGCAAACGCAGCGTCCTCCTGACCTGGTTGGCAGGCGGTGAAATAGGAAACGTAAGCCCAGCGTTGCAGCACGCCGTGCGTGAGCTGGTGCAGCAGCATGGATCGGAGCATCGCCGGAAAATCATCGGTGGTCTGATGTTCGGTGACGAACCAGAAGACGTAGATGCCGCTCACCTCCTGTTTACTGCCGTCCGGCGCGGTGAAGGTGTTCCTAAGAATCCATTTCATCACGGGCAACTCATACGGCGTCACCCCGGCGAGGTTTAACTTCACTTCGGTTTTATCGCGAATCTGCCAGCCTTGTCCGGGTAGACAATAATCCGGGCGGTGAATGCTCGTGCGATCTGCGCCCATCAAAATGACATTTGCAATCGCCCACGCACCATCCGCTCCGACATAACGCCGGGACGCAAAACTCGTGTCCTTGGGTAGGTAATCCAGAACGATTTGCGCCTGGGCCAGATTCGTGGAGGTGAAATCCAACACGCGCTCCGGCAGTTCCATGTGCAGCATCACGCTGCCGGGAATGGCGGCGCCCTTGATGCCGGGGGCGCCGAGCCGCTGGTGCGCTTTCAACCACGTCAAGGCACCAGCGGTGCCCGCCATCAATGCGAGCGTCGCCGTCAGTAATAAAATTTTTTGGCGCGCGGGTTTCATGGGGTTTTCGGCTCCGATTTTTTCTCCAGCCAGCGACCGACGAGCAATAATCCTCCGATGGCCGGAATGTAGGGGACTAGGCTGAAGAGACTGCTTTCATGCACATAATTCCCGGTGGCCTGCCCGCCCATTTCCGCCGCAAACACAATACACATCATGCGCGCCAGATTGCCCAACACTGACAGCGGCAACGCCAGCGACATCAGCAACAACCGTTTGCCGGGCGACCGGAACATGACAAAACCATAAATCGTCGCCAGCAGAAAAATTGCCACCAGACTGCGCATTCCGCTGCACGCCGCCGCCACTTCATATTGATAGCTGCCATCCGGCCCGAACAGCTGGGTGCCTTGTCGCACCACGTGGATGGTCAGCAAATTCGAGATGACCGCGACCAGCCACGTCACGACCAGTCGCAGGGGAAGCGTGAACACGGTCAGCAGCGCGGCCACCGGCACGCAAAAAATAAACAGCCAGAACGGAAAAATACTTTCCTTCAGCCACGCCCGGCCCCACGCCATGCCCATCAGGCCGAAAATACCGACGAACATGCCCACCACCGAAAAGCGGGGCTGCTGCACGGAAAAGCCGAAGAGATGCAACGCGATTCCCGCCACGAGAAAAAATATCCCCGGCCACCACAGTTGCAACGGCAGCGCCAGCAGGGTTTTCCGTTTCCACCAGAACAGGCCGAGCACCAGAAACGGAATCAAGTTGCCGTGGCCATCGTCCGAGGCGGTGCCGGCGGGTTGGTAGGAATTTTCCAGCCAAACGAACAGCGAGGGCGAGTGGATGTAGCCCAAAATGGAATTACCGAGAAATTTAAACAGCAGCAGCCACGCCGCCAGCAGCGTGAAGAAAAATAATTTGTTGGGCAGCCGCTGCCAGCACGCCACGGCGTCCGGCCAGAAGCCGGGCGACACTTCTTCTTTCAGGTTTTCATTCATGAATGCGCTATTCCAGACTTGAGATAACGAATCCACTGCTTTCACTCAAACAAAATTGCGTTAAATCAAGGTGACGGAAATTTTTTCAAGCCCGTCAACTGGCTCAAAAAATTCCAGACGAACCGCGGGTTGTTGCGGAAATAACGTTTCGCCAGCCGGCGTGGCTCGCTGCCCAGCCGATAAAGCCATTCCAGCCCGCTGCGCTGCATCCAGCGCGGTGCCTGCCGCACGCGGCCACTGTGAAAATCAAACGCCGCACCCACGCCAATCATCAACGTCGCGTCCAGCTTCGGCAGAAATTCCGCCATGAACTTCTCCTGTTTCGGCGTGCTCAAGCCCACCCAAAAAATGTCCGGTCGGGCGGCGGCTACCTGCGCCTGCAAATTTTCAACTTCGGTTTCATTCAACGCCCGGAACGGCGGCGTGAACGTGCCGACGACTTGCAGCTTCGGAAATTTTGCTTTCAGTTTCTGCGCCAGCAATTCCGCCACCCCGTCCGCGCCGCCGTAAAAAAAATGTTTTGCGCCGCTGTTCTCGCTCCACGCGCAAATCGCCAGCATCAAATCCGGGCCATAGACGCGCGACATTTCGCGGTGGCCGTTGATTTTTCCCGCCCACACCATCGGCATCCCGTCCGGCGTGCAGAGAAAAGCGGCGTTGAGAATTTTTTTGAACGCGGCATCGTCCTGCGCTTCCATCACCCCATGAACGCCGGTCACACAAATATAGCCCTTGCGTCGCGCGCTCACCGCCTCCGCGATGGCCGCCAGCGCCGTCCGTAGATTGAGGACGCTGATGCCGACGCCGAGAACATTGATGCGCTTGGTCATTTACGATTTAGGATTTACGAATTACGATTCCAGAATTCATGCGGCGCGCAAATCGTAAATCGTAAATCGCAAATCATAAATGAAATTATTGGTTTTCGCCCACACGCCGCCGCCGCACCACGGCCAGAGTTACATGGTGCAGCTCATGCTCGCGGGTTTGGGTGGCGACGCGCGCCAGAATCCCACCGGCGCGCCGCATCCGCTCGGCCTCGAATGTTACCACGTCAACGCCCGTTTCTCGCGCGGGTTGGCGGACATCGGCGAATTTCAGGGCGTAAAAATCCTGCTGATCCTCTGGTTTTGTCTGCAAGCCATCTGGCTTCGGTTTCGTTACGGCATCAAAAACTTTTATTACGTTCCCGCCCCCGGCAAAAGCGTCGCTCTCTATCGTGACTGGCTGGTGATGCTGCTTTGCCGGCCATTTTTTAAGAACATGATTTTGCACTGGCACGCCGCCGGTCTCGCCAAGTGGCTGGAAACCGAGGCGGTCATCACCTTTCGCGCGGCGACCTACCGGTTGTTCCGACCTGTGGATTTGAGCCTGGTCCTCTCGCGGTATAATTTTGCCGATGCGGAAAAATTGCTTTCGCGCCGCGTGTGCATCGTCAACAACGGTATTCCCGACCCGTGCCCGGATTTTGAAACCGAGATCCGGCCGCATCGCCACGCGCGATTCGATCAGCGGCGGCAGATTTTCGCCGGCGAATTTTCCGGCCCGCCCGTCACGGTGAATGTGCTGTTCCTCGCGCACTGCACGCGGGAAAAAGGCTTGTTCGCCGCCATCGCCGGCGTGCTCGCCGCCAACCGCGAACTTATCGCGCGCCAGTTGCCGCTCGAACTCAAACTCACCATCGCCGGTAATTTTGTCACGGAAGAGGAACAGGCCGAATTTGCCGCGCTGCAAAAAAATCCCGAAGTCGCCGCCATGATTCAGCACGCCGGATTTGTTTCCGGCACCCGCAAAGTGGAGTTGCTGCGCGCCGCCGACTTATTTCTTTTTCCCACGCGCTACCTCGGCGAAAATCAGCCGGTGAATCTGATTGAAGCCATGGCGTTTGGTTTGCCCATCGTCACGACGCGCTGGCGGTCGCTGCCAGAAATGTTGCCGCCCGATTATCCCGGCCTCGTCAACGGCCAGAATCCGGAGGAAATCGCCGCCGTCATTTTACAGGTGTTGACGCTGCGAAGTGGCGAGTTGGCGCGGGAACATTTCACCGCACACTTCACCATCGAACGCCATCTGGCCCGTCTCGCCGAAGCCCTGCATAGCGTGGAATAGATTTACGATTGATGATTTACGATTTACGATTTGCCTCCGGTTCGCGTGCGACGCGTAAATCGCATATCGTAAATCGTAAATGAAACTGGGCTTGCTCCAACTGAACCCGACCATCGGCGCGTTCGCGGCCAACCGCGAAAAACTTGTGCGTGCCTACGCCGACGCCGTCGCGCGCGGTGCGGCATTTGTCCTCGCGCCGGAACTTTTCCTCTGCGGCTATCCGCCGCGCGACTTGCTCCTGCGCGAAGATTTTGTGGCCGCTAACCTCGCAGCGCTCGCTGAAACCGCCAAATCTATTGGCGAAATCCCACTTTGCCTCGGCTACGTCGAAAAGAATTCCACGCGCCCCGGCCGCGCACTGCAAAACGCCGCCGCCGTTTTGCAAAATGGAAAAGTCATCTGGCGCACGGCTAAAAGTTTATTGCCCACCTACGACGTGTTTGACGAAGACCGCTATTTTGAACCGGCGGCACGCGTCGAACCGTTCGTTTTTCAGGGCCGGAAAATCGGCATCACCATTTGCGAGGACATCTGGAACGACGAAGATTTCTGGCCGGAACGGATTTACCGCCGCGATCCGGTGCGCGAACTCATCGCGCAGGGCGCGGAGCTGATTTTCAATTTGTCCGCCTCGCCGTGGCACGACGGCAAGGAAAAGACGCGGCTGGAAATGCTGCGCCGCGTGGCGCGCGACGAGAAAATTCCGCTGGCGCAGGTCAACGCTGTCGGCGCGAATGACGAATTGATTTTTGACGGTCACAGCGTAGCGCTCGACGCGCGTGGCGAGGTGCTGGCGCTCGGCAAAGGGTTTGCGGAGGATGTGATCGTGGTGGATTTGGCAGAAGTCCCAAGTCCCAAGTCCCAAGTCCCAAGTCCGTTTCCGCCGCGTGAGGAGCTTTTATTTTCCGCGCTGTCATTGGGGATTCGTGATTACGTTCGCAAATGTGGTTTTAAATCTGTGCTGCTCGGCTTGTCGGGCGGAATTGATTCGGCGCTCATCGCCGTCCTCGCAGCGGAGGCGCTGGGCGCGGAAAATGTTCTCGGCGTGGCGATGCCCGCGCGCTATTCGAGCAGCGGCAGTTTGACCGACGCCGAATTGCTAGCCAAAAACCTTGGCATTCGTTACGAAGTGTTGCCCATCGAGCCGGTGTTCAACGCGGTCGAAGCGCAGTTGCAAAAAGTTTTTGCGGGCACAAAACCGAACGAGGCGGAGGAAAACATCCAGTCGCGATTGCGTGGGGTGACGTTGATGGCGCTGGCGAATAAATTTGGCGCACTAGTGCTGACGACGGGCAACAAGTCGGAGATGGCGGTGGGCTACTGCACGCTTTACGGCGACATGAACGGCGCGCTGGCGCCCATCGCGGACGTGCTGAAGACAGATGTTTATAAAATCGCAAAGTGGGTGAACCGCGAACGCGAAATTATTCCGAACGATTCCATCACCAAGCCGCCGAGCGCGGAATTGCGGCCGGGACAAAAAGATCAAGACTCTTTGCCGCCGTATGAAATTCTGGACGCCATTTTGGATTTATATGTGGTGAAAAATCTGGGCAAGGCGGAGATTGTGGCGCGCGGGTTCGACGCGGCGGTGGTGAACGACGTGGTGAACAAAATCAATTTCAGCGAATACAAGCGGCGGCAGGCGGCGCCGGGGTTGAAAGTTTCGCCGCGCGCTTTCGGGATGGGTCGGCGGCTGCCGGTGGCGCAGCAATTTCGCACCGCCGTTGCATTTTGACGGTTGCTTTGAATGCGATTGCTTTTAAGATTTTGCCCAAGACTTTTTGCTGATGACCAACCCGAATCCAGTTTTCATTGTCGGTGTCTTTCGCTCCGGCACGTCGCTGCTGTGTTCGCTGCTGAATCAAAATCCCAAAATCGCGCTGATGTATGAGTGCGATGTGTGGAATTTTCCTCGGCCGCTACTGGCGCGCCGCTTCAAACACAACTGGGCGGAGCGCATTGAATTTTATAATCATGCGCTCTCACGGCATCGCATGGTTGAGGAAAACGATTACCGGGGGCTGAACCAGATTCGCACGCCGCTGGATTTGTATCGCGCGTTTGGCGAGCGGAAGGGCGCGGACGTGAGCGGGGAAAAATCGCCGTTTTACTGCGACCGCATCGAGCAGCTTCACCGGCGGTATCCGAACGCGTTTTTCATCGTCGTCTGGCGGCCGCCGGTGGAGATTTATCGCAGCGTGCTCAAGGCCGGCCAGACTTCGCGCTTCTTTGGCAAACCGGGAATGTTGAGCCGGATGATTTATCAGCAGGAACAATTGATCCGCCAGACGGAGCGGATCGAAAAACTGGGCGCGAAAATTTTGCGGGTGGAGTATGCGCGGGTGGTGGATCAAACCGAGACGGTTTGCCGGGCGGCCAGCGATTTTCTGGGCGTGCCGTTTGATGAACGGATGCTGCATCTGAACAAGGCCGATTTGTCTGCGATCTACCAAGCCCCGCACCACGCGTATCTCCGGCGCGGCATCATTGAGCGGCAACACTACGCGCAGGAACTCGTGCCGGCGGGCACTATCAAAAAGCTGGAGCGTTACCAGCATCACTGGGAAACGTTGCAGCGCAAATGGCTCAACGCGCCGGCCAATCCTGCCGCCGCCAGTCCGGGAAGATTTGAATTTATCTATCACACGGTCGTTGGAAAATTGTGGACTTATTACGATTCGCTGGTGCGGGCGGGGTTCGAGTTTCTCCCGCTGCAATGGTTGCGCGTCTATCGCCTGCTGAAGACGTGGGTGGTCAATCCGCCGTCCGGTTCCGTGGATGAAAAAACGTCGCTGCTGAAAGATTTGCTGAAGCATTGGTCAACGATTTTGCTGGCCGTCGTCATATTTATGCTCGTCGCCGCAATTCATGAGCGAGCCAACCCGCATTTGTTGTTTCTGCTGTTCTACGCGATTCCCTGCGCCCTGCTCGCCCTGTTGGTGAACGTCCGTTGGGCCACGCTGTTGGTTTTGGCCAGCGCGTTCATCGGCCCGATGATTCAATACGATAGCGATGCGGACTATCAATCCGTCGGCGTTTTCATTTGGAATTTCCTCACCCGTTTCATTTTGTTGGAAGTTTTCATCCTGACACTCGGACGCATCCGGCAGGAATTCGTCCGGCTGGAACAAAATGATAAAGCGGACACTGAATTGCCCGCCCGCGCGGCCAAAACCGCACTGAAATTTTCCATCATCACGCCGAGCTTTCGCAATTCCGCCTGGCTCAAACTCTGCATCGCTTCCGTGGCTGATCAAAAAGGCGTCGAGTTCGAGCACATCGTGCAAGATTCCTGTTCGGACGATGGCACACAGGATTGGCTGCCGCACGATTCGCGCGTAAAAGCTTTCATCGAAAAAGATGCCGGGATGTATGATGCCGTCAATCGCGGCTATCGCCGCGCCACCGGCGACATTTTGGCGTATCTCAATTGCGACGAACAATACCTGCCCGGCGCGCTCACGACGGTGGAAGAATTTTTCCGGCAAAATCCCCGCGTGGAAGTGCTCCTCGCCGGCAGCATCGTGACCGATGGCGATGGCAAATACGTCTGTCACCGGCACGGCATGGTTCCCGATGCGAACCACATTTGGTATCGCTTCCCCGCGCTGACGAGTTCTATTTTTATTCGCCGGAGCGTCATCGCCAAGCGCGGCATTTTCTTTGACACCAACTGGCGTGACCTCGGCGATTTCCATTGGGTATTCGAGTTGATGCGTCAAGGCGTCCCGATCGCGGATGATCCGATGTTCACCTCCGTCTTTGCCGACACCGGCGACAACATGAATCTCAAGCCCAATGCCATTCGCGAAAAAGCCGCGACCAATGCGATGATTCCCGCCAGCGTGCGGCTGGGCAAACCACTGTGGATTTTGATGCACCGGTTGCGCCGCCTCGCCCACGGCCATTTCTCGTTGAAGAAAACCAGTTACGCCATCTACACCAAAGCCAGTCCCGACCGGCGCGTAACCATTGAGGTGCCGCACCCCACGCCCATCTGGTGGAGCCGGCTCTAACGTGGCGTGAAAATTCTCCTTTCAACCTACTCCTGCTTTCCGTGCCAGACCTCGGAGCCCGGCAACGCCTGGCGCGCCATCAACGAAGCGCTGCGCGAACATGAAGTCTGGGCCGTCATCGCCGACGCCCACCAATACCGCGAACTCACCGAGCCCGTGCTGGCCAAAAATCCGCTGCCGAATTTTCACCCGATTTTTTTCAAGCTCCCGCCC
>JBAXIY010000047.1:0-17328 GCA_037138135.1 Verrucomicrobiia bacterium | reverse complement strand
CGTCGTGAAAACTTTTTTGTTCTTCGCGCGAATCGCGTCGTTGTGCTCCAAACCGGTCAGCAGAATGCCACCGAAGCCGTCGCCGCTCTCAAAACCTTTGCATGCGGGCAAACTCAACATGGCTTTGGCGAGTTCCGCTTCGAGCTTGTCGAACACCGGTTCGCCCCAGCCAGCGGGAACGCCACGCGCAATGCCTTCGACGATGCCGCCGACGGTGTTGCCTTCCGTGCGCATCTTCTCGATTAGGCGAATCATCTTCTCCGCCGCTTTCGCATCGGGGCAGCGGACAATGTTGGATTCGACATCCTTGAGCTTCACCGTTTCGGGATTAACCTCGCCGATGATTTTTTGCACCTGCTTGACGTAGGCCAAAACTTCCACGCCGAATTTCTCGCGCAAAATCTTTTTGGCAATCGCGCCTGCCGCGACGCGACCGACCGTCTCCCGAGCACTCGCGCGGCCGCCACCTTGCCAAGCGCGGATACCGTATTTGGCGAAGTAAGTAAAATCCGCATGGGAAGGACGGAACTTGTCCTTCATCTCGTTGTAAGCCTCGGAGCGCTGATCTTCGTTTTTGACCCACATGGAAATGGGCGTGCCGAGCGTCAGCCCTTTTTCGGAAATGCCGGAGAGAATTTGAATCGTGTCCGATTCTTTGCGCGGCGTGACGATTTTGGACTGGCCCGGACGCCGGCGGTCGAGGTCGGGCTGGATGTCGGCCTCGGAAAGTTTCAGGCGCGGCGGGCAGCCATCCACGACGACACCCACGCCGCCGCCATGCGATTCGCCCCACGTCGTGATGCGGAACAATTGTCCAAAGCTGCTTGCCATACCGTGAGTGTGCGGAAAAATCGTGAAGTGGTCAAATGCACTTCTGTGTCTCACGCAAAGGCGCAAAGGCGCGAAGGACTGCAAAAATAAACTTTGCGACTTGGCGTCTTTGCGTGAGACATCAGTTAAATCCCGCTTGAAACCTTAAACCTTAAACCTGAAACTGCCGCGCATGAATCGCATCGTTGAGAAGTTCGCGCAGTTGAAAGCCGCCGGCAAAAAAGGTCTCGTCGTTTACATCGGCGCGGGCGATCCACATCTGCAAGCCACGCACGACCTCGCGCTGGCGTTCGATAAAGCGGGCGTGGACGTGCTGGAACTCGGCGTGCCGTTCAGCGATCCGCTCGCCGATGGTTTGGTGAATCAGCTCGCCGCCCAGCGCGGTTTGGAATCAGGCACCACGCCACCGAAACTGCTGGCGACCGTAGAGGCCGTCCGCAAGCACTCGCAAATTCCGTTGGTGCTCTACATTTATTTCAATCTCATCCACAAGGTTGGTTTGGAAAAATTCATTGCCGACTGCGCTGGAGCGGGCGTAGATGGTTTGCTCGTTTTAGATCTGCCGCCGGAAGAATCGGACAACTACGAAGCGCTCATGAAGCAGGCTGGCCTGTGCCAAATTTATCTTGTCGCGCCCACGACCCCGGAGGATCGTATGGCGCTCATCGTCAAGCGTGGCGCGGGTTTTATCTATTACATCTCGCGCGAAGGCGTCACCGGCATGCAGACCAGCGTGGCCACGAATCTTTCATCGCAGATCGCCAAGATTCGCGCACACACGAATCTGCCCATCGCCATCGGCTTTGGTATTTCCAATCCGGAGCAAGCCAAGGCGGTCGCGAAGGAAGGCGATGCGTGCGTGGTCGGCAGCGCGATTGTGAATCAAATTGCGACGAACGGAAAATCGCCGGAACTTGTCGTGAAAGTCGGCGCGTTCGTGAAATCGCTGGCGGACGCGGTGAAAACGATTTGAAGTCACGCGGCGGACGCCATTCAGTTATTTGGCGGCAAGGAACTTTGATTGGGCGCAGAAGAATCGGCGGGTGAATTTGTTATGTGCCCGCGTTCATGTTTTTGCAAGGCAGCCTGTTTTTCGGCTTTGAATTGGGCAATTTCTGCCTCTCTCGCCGCAATCTCCTCGGCGGTTTGCGGCGTGGCGGGCGGGCTAAAGTCCACGCTCGGCAAGGCAATAAAATCTGCCGCCGCCAGCAATTCCGCCTGCTCCTTGGGATCAGTCGCACTCGCGGCGGCGGCTTGCAAGGCAGGAATGGCGTTGGTGTCGCCAAATTGTTCCAGGGCTTGAACGGCGGCTTCGCGGATTTCTTTTTCCGGACTCGTCAAACCCGCCAGCAGGTTCGTCAGAGCCGCCGGATTGTCACTCATGGAATCCTCGCGCAGCCGGGCAAGTTCCGTGTCAATGCTGGCCTGTCGCTGCGCGGGTGTCAGGATCGCGACGGGTGCCGGCGCCGGCAGCAATGGCGGGAGGGTAGTGCTCGGGGCCATATGTTCAGGCGTTGTCTCCAGCGGCGTTGCCACGATCTCGGTCCCAGCCAACGGTGGGCGTGACTGGGAAAAATAAAAAACTCCAGCCAGAATCACACTGGTGGCAATGAACAGGGCAAAAACAAATTTTGGCCTCATGTTTTAAATCTCACAAACGTTAGGGGTGAACGGCGGGTGCGGAATTGGTGGCGGCGGACAAAATGGCCGGAGCATTGGTCGGCGCGGCCATTTCACGTTTATGCGCCAAATATTCGGTGAAGGAAGGCTGTTTCATGTAATCAATGGCTTTAAGGATTTCCACTTTTTCATCCGGGTCTTCGGTTTCATCGGCAATTTTTTGCAGAGCGGGAATCGCCGAACGGTCATTGAATTGAACTGTGGCCGAAAGGGCGGCGGTGCGGATTTCTTTATCCGGATTTTTCAGCTCAACCAAAATGGCATCCAACGAGGCTTGATCATCGTTCATCGACAGCGAAGTCAGACGGGCCGTGGTGTCGCGGATATTTTTTTTATGCGCCAGCACTTCGGGGGAAACAACATTGGTTGCCGGCTCAGTATTTGTGCTGACGACCAAAAAGTCTGTCTTAGCCGAATCCGAAACCGGCCCGGTCGGCAAGGCTGCGCTTTGATCCGCCACGCCAAGCACGCCAATCGCCAATGCCACGAATAGATTCACGGAAGCCAAGTTTAATTTCATTTTAAAAGTCCAGGCCGTTCGGTTTAAAGCATAAAAAATCTGGTTCGATATAGCTAACCCATATCGAACCAGACAACTTATCCGTCGCTTAAAAAATTAATGGTGGCGGTAATTTCCTATCACTTGACCGATTCCGTCCAACGCTGTCCACCAAAAATTTCGCCCGTAATTAAAGCACGGTTTGACCGGTTTGATTTGGCGATGGTCGAGACGGGTGTGCTTATGTTATTAAAATAACCGGTGCAAACTGGGCGGAAAACCATTGACTGACTGCCAAACACCTTACCACCCCGTGGATTTGTCGAGTAGCTCAAGTAGCGCGACATCGTCAGGCCATAGCCACTGATATCGACATACTGGGCCACGGGCACAAGGCTTTCTGCCTTGGTGCTGATCCCGGAGCTAACACCGTTCCGATACATTGCAAAATAACCTTGGTCATAATTTTTAAATTCCTCCAAGCCTTTTGATTTTCCCACACTCTCACCACTGGATACACCAGTATTATAATTTGGTTCAAAATCCAGATAGATCAAGTCGCGTTCATCACAGTAAATCAGGATGTTGGTTCCGGTGTTATCCGTGATGACCACCTGGGCGGCATACGCGTCATCCGTGAAATCATATTCCACCCGCGCCCCCTTGGGCCAAGGACGGCCATAGACGGGCTCAAAAAAATTAAGGATGTCCTTGTTCGTCAATTTCACCGTCTTGAAGCTTTCCGTATATTTTCCGGTTTTGCTGTCATAGGTATCAGGCTGCTGCTGCCGCAGGGTCAATGCGAAGGTCAGCGGCATATAGTCCGTGGTTGTGCCGACGATGCTCGGTCCTTGAGCATCGGCGGAGTAGGTTCCAAATGTGAGGGTGGCCAATAAGGCGGCGCATGCAATCTTTGCTAGTTTCATAATTAATGTCACTCTTGATGGTTGATGGGTTGTTAAATTTGCTGATTGTTGCCAGCCAAATCCAAGTTTAATACTGGAAACGGTTCTATTATTAAAGCTGGTGGTCGGGCATGTCAATTCCACTTTCCGATTTTGAGAAACCACTGGCAAATTGTTGCTGAACCTTTCACCCCTTGCTTGCCAGAGGCTTTTCCATGTTGTTAGCTTTACTCTTACACGCTGGCAAAATAAAAGCATGAAAACCAAGACTGACCTAAAAAACCGTTTCGTCATCATCATGGCCGGTGGCCGCGGCGAGCGTTTCTGGCCGTTGAGCCGCGAGAAAATGCCCAAACAACTGCTGGCGATTCTCGGCAAAAAATCTTTTTTACAGGAAGCCGTCGAACGCGTGCTGCCGCTCGTGCCGGCCAAAAATATTTTCATCATCACCAACACCGCGCAGGTCGCCGAGGTGCGCAAGCAATTACCAAAGCTGCCAAAAGATAATGTCGTCGCCGAACCGATGGGCCGCGATACCTGCGCGGCGGTCACGCTCGGTGCGGCACTCGTCGGCGCACGTTCGACCACCGGCGTCATGGCCGTGCTACCCGCGGATCACGTCATTCCGGACGCGAAAAAGTTCCAGCAGATTTTGTCCGACTCCTTTGATATCGCCGCGCGGGGTCAGGCGATTGTCACCATCGGTATCAAACCGACCGGACCGGAAACGGGTTACGGTTACATTCAAACTGGAACGGAACTGCCCACGCCGCCTGGTGCGAAGAAAACCAAAACCCTTTTTTACAAAGCCGAGCGCTTCGTGGAGAAGCCGAATTACGAAACCGCGCTCGAATATGTCAACAGCGGCCAGTATCGCTGGAACGCCGGCATGTTCGTCTGGAGTTTCGTCACCGTGACGAACGGTTTGGAAAAACATCAGCCGGAAATGTTCGCTGCGTGCCAGCGCTGGTTCAAAGTTGCGGCCAATCCCGCCAAGCTCGCCAAAGTGCTCGCGAAGGAATATCCGGACATCAAAAAAATCTCCATTGATTTTGCGCTCATGGAAAAAGCGCAGAATGTCATCGTGGCGGACGGCGCGTTTGAGTGGGACGATCTCGGCGCGTGGCCGGCGATTGCGCGGCACGTCAAACAGGACGCCGAGGGCAATGCCGCCGTGGCGGATTTTCTCCACGTGGATGCGGCGCGGAACATCATCTATGACGCGCGCACCAAAAACCGCACGCCGATTTGCGTGGTCGGTTTGCGCGATTCGATTTTAGTGCAGACAGACGACGCGGTTTTGCTTGCGCACAAAAGTCAGGCGCAGAAAATCAAGGAGCTGGTCAAGATGCTCGCCGCCGATGCGCGGTTGAAGAAGCTGGTTTAGATCGGCCACGATGAATTCCGTGGTCATCTACACCGACGGCGGTTGTGAAGGCAATCCCGGCCCCGGCGGTTGGGGCGCGGTGGTGCGTTGCGGCGCGACGGTCCGCGAAATTTCCGGCGGCGAACTCGCGACCACCAACAACCGGATGGAAATGTGCGCGGCCATCGAATCGCTCGCCACGCTCACGGAACGCAGCGAGGTTTGCGTCTTCACCGATTCGCAGTATCTCAAGAACGGCATCACCAAGTGGGTCAGCGGCTGGAAACGCAAAGGTTGGCTGACGGCCACGCGTGAGCCGGTCAAGAATGTGGATTTGTGGCAACGCCTCGACGAACTCGTCGCGCAACATCGCGTCACTTGGAAATGGGTGAAAGGCCACGCGGGCGACGCCGACAACGAACGCTGCGATGGTCTGGCTGGCCGCGAAATCGCCAAACTCAAGCAGCAACATTCCCGCACCGCGCGGCACGCGGCATTGGAAACCTTCAAAAATCCTGCGCCCGCCGCTCCGCGCACCTTGCAGCAGGCCAGTTTGTTTTAGCCGGACGCGGGCAGAAACCCTTCCGCACGGCGAGGTGACGTTCCGGTGACAATTCAATTTTGCTTCACGCTTGGCTTGACCTTTGCCGTTCAAAAGGCATCCTGTTCGACTATTTTAGATCCTATGTTACACATTCGAAATATCGCCATCATCGCGCACGTTGATCACGGCAAAACCACCCTCGTGGATTGCCTGCTCAAGCAATCCGGCACCTTCCGCGAAAACCAGCACGAAACCAAAGAAGAACGCCTGATGGATTCGATGGATCTCGAAAAAGAAAAGGGCATCACCATCCGCGCCAAAAACGCCGCGTTCAAATACAAAGATTACGCCATCAATATCGTCGACACGCCCGGACATGCGGACTTCGGCGGCGAAGTCGAACGTATCATGAACATGATCGACGGCGTGCTGCTCGTCGTGGATTCCTCGGAAGGCCCGCAGGCGCAGACGCGCTTCGTGCTGCGCAAGGCGCTCGAAGCCGGTGCCAAGCCGATTGTCGTCATCAACAAGATTGACCGCGAGAACGCGAATCCGAAAAAAGTTCTCGATCTCGTATTTGAATTGTTCATGTCGCTCAATGCCACGGACGAACAGCTGGATTTCCCGTTCATCTACGCGTCCGCCAAGGCCGGTTACGCCAAGACCGAACTCGAACACGTCAGCGGCACGATGGAACCGTTGTTCGACGCCATCGTGAAGCACATCCCGCCGCCGCGCGCCAAAGCCGGTGACGGTTTCCAGGTGCTCGTCGCGAATTTGGATTACAACGATTACGTCGGCCGTATCGCGTTCGGCAAAATTGTCGAAGGCAAAGTGAAAGTCGGCGATCCCGCCATCTGCCGTCACGGTGACGGCCGCATCACCAAAGGCAAGATCACGATGATCTACCATTTCGAAGGCATGAAGCGCATCGAGATCGGTGAAGCCCACGCCGGCGACATCGTCGGTCTCGCGGGTTTTGAAGATGTGTTCATCGGCGAAACGATTTGCGACAGCGAAGCGCGCACCGCCCTGCCCTACATCCCGATTGATCCGCCGACCATTCAGATGGAATTCGCCGTGAACGACGGTCCGCTCGCCGGTCAGGACGGCAAGCTCGTCACCGCGCGCCACATCTGGGATCGCCTCGTCAAAGAAACCCGCACCAACGTCGCCCTGCGCATCGCGCAGACCAGCGACCCCAAGGTGTTCGCCGTTTCCGGTCGTGGCGAAATGCAGATCGCCATTCTCGTCGAACAGATGCGCCGCGAAGGTTACGAAGTCCTCGTCTCGCGCCCCGAAGTGTTGTGGAAGAAAGCCGCCGATGGCACGTTGTCCGAACCCATTGAAAAATTGTTCGTGGAAATCCCGAACGATTGCCTCGGCACCATCATGGAAAATCTGGCCAACCGCAAAGCCCAGATCACGAACATGAACCACGTCGGCAACCAAGTCTCCGTCGAAGCCCTCGTCCCCATGCGCGGCCTCATCGGTTTTGAGACCGACCTCGTCAACTCCACCAAGGGCATGGGCGTCATGAGCCATCTCTTCCACGAATACGGCCCCGACTGCGGCGAAATTGCCGCGCGCAAAAACGGTTCCCTCGTCTCCATGGATGCCGGCGAAGCCACCAGCTACGCCCTCAACATGGTGCAGGAACGCGGTCGCCTCATGGTCGAAGCCGGCGACGCCGTTTACATCGGCATGATCGTGGGTGAAAACGCCCGCGAGAATGACATTCCCGTGAATCCCGTGAAGGAAAAGCGCCTGACCAACATGCGCTCGCAGGGCGATGGCAAAGGCATCTCGCTCGCGCCGCCCATGAAACTCTCGCTCGAACGCGCCTTGGAATACATTGACGTGGATGAATTCGTGGAAGCCACGCCCAAGAACTTGCGCCTCCGCAAGAAAGTCCTCGACGAAGGTTTGCGCCGCCGCACGGAAAAAACCCGCGTCATCAAATTCGTGCAGGAATAATCCCGCCGGAAACTTTTAACCCGCCGCCCGAATGGTTTTGACCGTTCGGGCGGTTTTTGTTTTCACGTGAGGTTGCGGGGAGGGCGAGGATAGCCCCAACCGGCGTTTGCCTGAAAGTTTTACATGGCTGTAACCTGTTCGTAAAAATGCGCCAGAATACGATGTAAATTTACAACCTCGCGTCGCGCATTTGCCCCGTCACGTCGTAGATTTGCCCTGCCCTATTGCAGAGTTACCGAGCCATTTTGTAAATGTGCCCAGCCACAAAGCAGATTTACCATGCCACAAAGCAGATGTGCCCTACTCCAATGCAGATTTACAACGTCATTTTGCAGATGTGCTCTGCCACAATGTAAATTTACCACGCCACGTTGCAGATGTGCCTTGCCCTATTGCAGAGTTACCGAGCCATTTTGTAAATGTGCCCAGCCACAAAGCAGATTTACCATGCCACAAAGCAGATGTGCAAAATGGCCTGCAACCCTAAAATATGGCAAAAAACACGACTTTTACCCATTTTGCCGCTTCAAGTGTTAAAAATGAGACAGTTTTAACCCCATGAGGCTCGGTTTTGCCAACGGCGGACGCGGCGTGTTTGCTAAATGCGGTTGCTGCTGCATAAACGACTTAAGTTTATGCTGGACATAGTTTTTCCTCGAGCCTAGGGTCGTTTCATGAAAAAGGATAGGCTACACAGGCCGTCATCCATTATCTGTTAGGCGGCACTACGCGCAGCTATGAATCGAGCACCTTTTATTCAGCAGTTACGGAAGCATGGTTGGATAGTTGAGGAGCGAGCCGAGCCAGCTTTCCGAATTCCGCCAGCCATCGCTGCTCGCTATCCACGGCTGCCGGATTCGTTGGTTGGTTTTTTATCTGGCTTATCTCTCTGCGCCGACGCCAGGCAGACCACATGGTTTCTTTGCCAGCAAGATTACGATGGCACCAGCAGCAGTGCGTTCAGTTGGGACGAGTGGGAGCAGTTGTCGTTGAGAGCAGCAGATGGTAGTCCCGAATTAGTCGCAAGGATTCGAGCGTTTTGGGATACGCATTTTCCGTTTATGTTTTCGGTTCATTCGGGCTATGCTTTTCACGCTGTCTGCACTGCCGAGGATGGATTTGGCAGGATTGTCGAAGGTTGCGAGCCGGAGTTCGAGGAAGTGACGGAAGTTGCCGGTTCGTTCGATGAGTTTTTATCTATGTTTGTCCATGAAAGCCGTGCCGCCTAACAAGAGGATAGGCTACACGCGGTAACGAAGTTTCGGGCAAGCCAACGGTCGCGCACCCTTCAGGATTTCCCGGCGGGCATCCCGAAATAATCCATGCCCACGAGGCAGACGTCGTCGTCAAAAACGCCGCTGACGGCAAAGGCGCGGATGATTCAAACTAAAATCAAGCCGTGGGGCAGGAAGGGTTGAAAATCAGCGGTGTTGCCGGTCGCCAGTTTCGCCCCGCAGCGGATGGCCACCGCCGCGATCATGCAATCGGCCAGACTTCGGGAACGGCGGCCGGTCTGGTTGAACAGGCGCGCGGCCAGTGCGGCATCGGCGGCCAAAAACGGTTCGGGCTGCGGGAAGATTTGCCGGGCGATGGCTTCGGCGGGCGCATCCAGCGGCCCGCACAAAAATTCCGCCCACGCGATGCTGCTGGCGTTGCAATTTTCCTGTGCTTGGGTCCAGCCCCGGAATTTTTCATGCGCCGCCGAACCGGCCACGATGGTTTGGATAAGAAAATTGGTGTCGAAATGAATCATGCGGAATCATCCGGGCATCAACGCCGAGCTTCGCGCACGGAGGCCATCCATGCCGCCGCGCTGGCCGCATCCAAGTGGAGATGTTTTTGGAGGGCTTCCAAGGCCTGTAGCGGGGAAAGCGCGGCGCGGTTGACGGCGTCCGATTGAAAGATAGTGAGCAAACCGGAGGCTTTGGCGGGCAGGGTTTCGGCACCCTTCGCCTGAACGTGTCCGTGGTCAATTTCGACTTCAACGGTGAGATAACTCATGGCTTGAAATTACGCTTCCGCACGGCCACCCGCAAGCGGTGATTTACAACAGGGTTTGCCCATGCCCTTCAAGATTTGACGGCGGGCATCCCGAGATAATCCATGCCCACGAGGCAGACGTCGTCGTCAAAAACGCCGTTGAGCGCAAAGGCGCGGATGACGGCGAGCAGTTCATCGAACATAACGCCCGAGGGTTGGTGCAGCAGATTTTTCACGTCTAGCACCAGCCGTTCCTGCGAGTAGAGTTCTTCATTTTGCCCCAGCACTTCGTAAACGCCATCGGTGAAGAGCATCAGGAAATCGCCGGGCAAAAGGGCGGCTTCGCTGGTGGCGTAGAGCGGGTCATCAAACAGGCCGAGCGCGGGCTGGCTGCGGCCGGAGTTGTTCGCCAGTGTCTGGACCTGGCCGGTGGCGCGGCGGATGATGAGCGGTTTTGGGTGGCCGGCATTGGCAAAGCGCAGCGCGCCGGTGCGGCAATCGGCCACGGCGTAAAACGCGGTGGTGAGCATGGGCGACCCGGTGTTTTTCAGGATGCTGCACAAATCGTAGTTCAGCTTGCGCAGGTAATTGCCGGGGTCGCGCGCGAGGGGTTTTAATTCCTCGGCCAGCGCGCGGATCATGGCGGTGACGAGCGCGGCGCGCACGCCGTGGCCGGTGACGTCGCAGATGAACACACCGACTTCGGTATCGGAAATGGCAGTGATGCTGAAGAAATCGCCGCTGACGGATTCGGCCGCTTCGTAGCGATGGACGAACTGGAAGGCGCTCTGCTCGGCGGGCGCGTTGGGCGGAAAGCTGGGATACGTCTGCGGCAGCATGGTGAGCTGGATGTCGGCGGCGACGCGGAGGTTTTCCTCCATCAGCTGGTTTTTGTTATGCAATTCTTCGCGGCTGCGGGCGAGTTCGGCGGTGGTCTGCCGGATTTTTTCCTCGTTGCGGATTTTTTCCGTGATGTCCCAGACCATGCCTTGCAGGGCGATGACTTGGCCGGACTCGTCGCGCAACGGCGTTTTGATTACATGATGGTATTCCATGTCACCGGTGGTGCGGGATTGCACCTGTTCGGTTATTTCCGTGGTCTGGCCCCGCTGCATAATCGCTTGGTCGTCCCGCCAGTATTTTTCCGCCAATTCGCGCGGGTGCTGGTCAAAGTCCGTCTTCCCGATGAAATCTTCAGGCTGCATGCCGAAAAAATTCGCGTAGGTGCGGTTGACAAAAGTAAAGCGTCCCTGCAAATCCCGGCGGAAAACCCCCTGCGGCATCGTCTCCACCAATGAATGATACAACGACTCCGAGTGCTTCAACGCCTCTTCCACTTCGCGCTGGCGCGTGATGTCCTCGACCGTGCCTTCGTAGTAAAGCAGGTTTCCCTGCCGGTCGCGGACGGCGCGGCAGTTCTCCGCGATCCAGATGATACTGCCGTCCTTGCGGTAGATGCGCGATTCGAAGCCGCTCAAGGTATCGCTCTCCTGCATGAGCCGGACAAATTCCTCGCGGCGGCCGGCATCCACGTAAAGGCGGTTGGCGATGTCCTTGATGTTGGCCATCAATTCCACCGGCGAGCCGTAGCCGTAAATTTTTGCCAGCGCCACGTTCGCGAGGAGATAATTACCGCTGGGCGTGGTGCGGAAAATGCCTTCCACCAGATGGTCGAACAGGCCGTAATAATTTTCCTTATCGTCGACCAGCGCGATGCGTTCCTGCTGGCGGGCGATGGAACAATGGATGGCGTGCCAAAGCGTGGCCGTCGCCAATCGCTCGCGGCCCAGATAATCCTGCGCGCCGCTGTAAACCGCCTCGGTCAGAAAATTTTCGTCCTCCGTCGGCCCGATGACGACGACCGGGAGCCGGGGCGCTTTGGTGGTGAGTGAAGTGATCTGGAACAGCGCGGCGGTGTTCGCCTGCGGCAGCTCGAAAAGAATGGCGTGGAAATGATTGGTGGCCGCCATCGCCAGGCCGGCGTCCGAAGTTGGTTCCGCGGTCACGTTCACCGTGTCTGCCGCGCCGCGCAGCAGCTCCTCGATGTGGCGCGCGGAACTTTCCTCGCCGCTAATCAATAAAATATTGAGCGATTGGATTTGGTTTTCCATGCAATTCCCGTCCATTGAAAATACAAGGTTCGCGCCCGCCCGCAAGTGTGTTGCGTAACGGGTTTTTCTTAATCGTAATCATAATCCTAATCTTAATCCGTTTTTCCGGACGATTAAGATTAGGATTACGATTAAGATGGGGATGAGAAAGGCTGTCGCTTTCAACTTTGCAATGCCCTCACCCGTGCTATCTTCTCCGCCGCATCATGCCCAGTGTTTTCATCAAAACTTACGGTTGCCAGATGAACGAGCGCGACAGCGAGGCCGTCGCCGCGCAACTCGTGGCCAAAGGCTATTCGCTCGCCAAGTCCGAAGCGCTGGCCGATGTGGTGCTGCTTAACACCTGCAGCGTGCGCGATCTCGCCGAGCAAAAAGCCATCAACAAGATGAAGAATCTCATCGGCACGGCGCGCAAAGCAAACCCCGGACAGATCGTGGGCTTCATGGGTTGCATGGCGCAAAGTCGCGGGAAAGAGCTGATTGATAAGTTGCCGGATGTGGACCTCGTTCTCGGCACGCAAAAATTTCATCGCGCAGCCGAATACCTTGATGAACTTCTCGCCGGCAACGGTCGCACGAAGATCGTGGATACGGAAGCCGAAGCGAAGAGCGAAGCGACCATCCGCGAACATCTGTTGAACGGTAGCGCCAAGACTTCCGTGTCCGCCTTTGTCAGCATCATGCAAGGCTGCAATCAACACTGCACCTTTTGCATTGTGCCCAGCACACGCGGCGAGGAGCGCAGTCGCACGATTGATGACATCGTTGCCGAATGCCGCGAACTCGTCGCGCGCGGCGTGCGGGAAATTACCTTGCTCGGTCAGATCGTCACGAGCTTTGGCAAGCGCGATTATCCGCTGCTCGATGGCAAATCTGCTTTCGTCCAACTGCTCGACGCCGTGCACGCGATTCACGGACTCGAACGCATTCGCTTCACCTCACCGCATCCGAAAGGTTACGGCGATGATTTGGTGGAAGCCTACGCGCGCTTGCCGAAACTCTGCGAGAGCGCACACATTCCGTTGCAAAGCGGCAGCGACCGTTTGCTCAAGCTCATGCACCGCGGCTACACGCGCGAAAAATTTCTCGGCATCATCGCCAAGCTCCGCGCCGCCAAACCCGGCATCGGCATCACGACGGATATCATCGTCGGCTTTCCCGGCGAGACCGAAGAAGATTTTGAACAGACGCTGTCGCTTTGCCGAGAAGTGCAGTTCGACAACGCCTATATTTTCAAATACTCGCCGCGCCGCGACACGCCCGCCGCCGACATGCCCGATCAAGTGCCGCAGGAAATCCGCGAGGAACGCAATCATCGCTTGCTCGACCTCGTCAACGAAATCGCCGCGCGCAAATACGACACCTTCATCGGCAAACAGGTGGAAATTCTCGTGGAAGGGCCGAGCAAAAAAAATCCCGCACGCTACACCGGCCGCACCCGTTGCAATCGCATCGTGCTGTTCGACGGCAGCACGCGCCACCAAAGCCAGCTCATGGATGTGAAAATCGAGCGCACCGGCTCGTTCACACTCTACGGCGACCCGGCGGTGGTGAATTTGTAAAAGCGTTGCCATTCTTTCCGACGCGGGCAGAATGACGGCATGAACTCCCGCCGCAAGTTTATCACGCTAGGATTTATTGTCTTTTGCTTTTGCCATTTGCTGTTGGCGCAAACCTCGCCCACTTCCTTCGCCTACGTTTTGCAGTCAGATTCATTGGCGAAATCTAAAGCTGAAGCTGTGGCGAAACTCACCACGTGCGGACGCGATTGGATTGTGCTCGACGCGAGTTACAGCACCGATAAGCCGTGGACGGCGGTGGATTTGGCAACCATCCGCGCCGGTAAAGCCGGGCGCAAAGTCATCGCGTATCTCTCCGTTGGCGAGGCGGAGGATTATCGCGCTTACTGGCAAAGTTCTTGGAAAACCAATCCACCCGCCTTCCTACTCGCGGAGAATCCGGAATGGAAAGGCAATTTCCGCGTCAAATATTGGAACGCCGATTGGCAGAAACTCATCCTCGCGGATGTGGACAAAATCATGGCCGCCGGTTTTGACGGCGTGTATCTCGACATCGTGGACGGTTTTGAAACCTTCGAGCAGGATGGAAAAGATTTCATTGATGACCGTGTGAATTCCGAAACCAAACAAAGCTACCGGCGCGACATGGTGGATTGGGTGAAAACCGTCGCTGCGCGCGCCCGTAAAACGAATCCCACCGCGATCATCATCCCGCAGAATGGCACGCAACTGCTAGCGCACGCGGATTTTCTTGCCGCCGTGGATGCTGTCGGCATCGAAGATTTGTTCTCCAACGGCGACAAACTTCAAAAGGCCGCCGACACGAAATACCGATTGGAAACCCTTGCGCCGATGCTGGCCGCGCATAAGCCGGTGCTCGACATTGAATATCCCAAGCGCAAGGAGCGTCAGGCACACGCGCGCGAAGCCGCCGCGCAAAACGGTTTGATCTGGCTGGTGACTGACCGGCAGTTGAAAACGCTGGGTGAATCGGGAACGAAATAAGAAGCGCGGCAAAAGCGTTGCCATTCTTTCCGGCGTGGGCAAAATGGCGGCATGAATTTCCGCGACAAACTCATCGCGTGGGACCAGTTGACAGCGTGGCGAAACAAACTTCGCGCCAGCGGCAAAAAACTTGTCGTCACCAACGGCTGCTTCGACCTGCTGCACCTCGGCCACGTGACCTATCTGGAGAACGCGCGCAATTTCGGCGACGCCCTGCTCCTCGGCGTGAACAGCGATGCCGCCGTGCGCGGTCTCAAAGGCGCAGGCCGTCCGGTAAATTCCGAAACAGACCGCGCTTCCGTGCTGGCCGCGTTGCAAAGCGTGGACGGCGTCTGCATTTTTGAAGACAAGACGGCGACGAAATTTCTCGCCGCCGCCCAGCCGGACATTTACGTCAAGGGCGGCGATTACACGTTGGAAACCTTGAACCAAGACGAGCGCCGCGCGGTGGAATCGGCGGGCGGAAAAATTATTCTCGTTCCGTTCGTGTCCGGCAAATCCACGACGTCATTGCTGGAAAAGATTTCGCGGCTGTAAGATTTTCCCGACTCATGCGCTTCCTGATGCTTAACTGGCGCGATCCGCGCAATCCGCTTTCCGGCGGCGCGGAGCGGGTGACGCTGGCGTATCTCAAAGAATTGGTGGCGCGCGGCCACGAGGCGTATTGGTTCGCGAATGATTTTCCCGGCGCGGCGCGCGAGGAAATGTTTGAGGGCATCAAAATCATTCGCGGCGGCGGCAAAGGTTCTTCGGTGTTCAAAGCCATTCGCTGGTATCGCCAGCAACCGCGCTTCGATTTGGTGATTGACCAGCATCACGGCATTCCCTGGTTCGCGCCGTGGTGGTGCGGAACGAACTGCGTGGCCTACATCCACGAAGTGCTGGGACCGATTTGGAATTCGTTTTATCCGTGGCCCATGAGCGCCTTCGGCCAGACGCAGGAGCGGTGGACGCACTGGCTGTTCAGGCACACGCCGTTCTGGACGCCGTCGGATTCCACGCGGAAAACCTTACTGGCACACGGCGTCCGCGACATCCACGTGTTCCCGAACGGCACGGACACGACGCCGCTGGCCACACTGGAGCCAAAGCCGTTGAGTGCGCCGATCCGGTTGATTGCCGTTTCGCGGCTCGCGCCAAATAAGCGCGTGGATCACATCATTCGCGCGGCGAAAATTCTCTTGCAACGCGGCGTGAGTGTGCGCCTAGCCATCGTCGGCACAGGCGAAACGGAAAAATCATTGCACGAACTCGCGGCCAGTCTGGGCGTAGCTGATAAAATTGAATTCACCGGTCGGCTCGAAGAACAGAAAAAAGACGACCATCTCCAGCGCGCGCATTTTCTGGTGCACACATCCGTGCGCGAAGGCTGGGGCTTGAATGTGATTGAAGCCAACGCGATGGGCACACCGGCGATTGTGTATCCGGTGGGCGGTCTGGTGGATTCCACCGTGGACAACGAGACCGGTTTGGTGACGTGCGCTGAAACGCCCGCAGCGGTGGCAGATGTCATCGAGTCTATTTTGCGGACGTCGGAAAAATATGATTCGTTGCGCGCGAATGCTTGGCAACGTTCCCGGCAATTGACTTGGGCGGAAGTTTTGCCAGCCGCGTGCGACTGGCTGGAGGCGCAGGCCGCGGATAAATATTGAAAAATCTCGGAATGAAAAACATTCGTGCATGAATAAACTCTGGCGCAGTGGCATCATATTAACCGCCGTCAGCTTTCTGGCGGGGCTGGGCAATTTTGCTTTTCAAGCGCTGATTGGCAATCAACTCAAGACCAGCGGCGAATTTGGTTTGATGAACACGACACTCGGCTTCGTTGGCCTGCTGGGACTACCGCTGTCGGTTGCGACCACGGCGATCACCCATTACATCGCCCGCTTCAATTTCAGCGGCGACGACGCGCGGCTGCAAGGTTTGTTGGCGGGCTGCCGGAAATTTCTTTTCCGACTCACGCTGGCAGGCTCAGTGCTCGCCGTTTTTTTAGCCAAACCCTTGAGTGATTTGCTGCACTTTCGGACGAGTCTGGCCTTAGCAGCGCTGGTCTGCGCGCTGGTCGGGCTTTGGGGTGGATTTGCCACGGCACTTTGCCAGGGACTAGGCTGGTTTAAACGACTTGCGCTCATCGGGCTGTTAGGCGTTGCCCTACGACTGCTCTTCGGCTGGCTGGTGGTTTTGAACTTTCCGGCGGCGGAATGGGCGGTGCTAGCCTCCGGCGTCGGCGTGCTGGCGAATTTGGTTTTGCTGTTTTGGAAAAAAGATTTGGCGCGACCAGCGAACCCCGTTTCGCCATGGAACCGCGAGCTCGTGGAATTTTTCATCGTGGCAACAGCTTGTGTGGGCGGAAGTTTTCTTTTCCTGCAAGGCGATCTGCTCGTTGTGCAACGCTGTTTTTCCCAGCACAATTTTTCTCAAGCTGAACTGGATGCCTACACGAGCGCTGGTGTTTTTGCCCGCGCTTTGCCCATGACGGTGGCGCCGCTGCTGATTGTTTTGTTCACCCATCGCTCCGCTAATCATACTGGCGACGCTCTGCGCGAGCAGTTGAAATTGATTGGACTCTATGCCGGCGGCTTGCTCTGCGGCGTGATCGGACTGCTCGTCCTGCGCACTTTTTGCCTGAAACTACTTGGCCGGAATACACCGGAAGCCGCCATGATGATCGGCCCGCTCGCCTTCACGATGATTTTTGTCGCCCTGTTGCAAGCGCTGGCCATGTGGGCGCTGGCGAGCCGTTGGATTAAAATTGCGTTGCTCTACGGCGGACTGGGACTGGCTTATTGGATTGCGTTGTTGGCAGCGGGTAAATCCCCGGCGGACTTACTGGGCGTGATGCCCGTCGCGGCCGGAATTTGTTTTGCGATCCTATTCGTTTTTTGGTTGAACGCCATGCGTGGGCAGCAA
>JBAXIY010000046.1:0-18267 GCA_037138135.1 Verrucomicrobiia bacterium | reverse complement strand
TTGAGGGGTTATGACATTTTACAAACATGATTCGATTCCCTTCACCCGCTCCATTCACAATCAACGACTTGCGAAGCAGTGTGGTGGCTTAGTGGACAAGCGAAGTCTTCGTCGGACAATATTTTTCTAGCCGGGTTTGGTGCCGGCTCTTTTCTGCTGCCTCATCAAAATTCAGGCGAACCATTTGTTTGTGAATTTATCCGGCTGGGCAAGGCTGGCGGCTGCGTCGGGGTAAGTGCGGTAAGAATGGATTTTTGCACCGCCAGATTGAAAAGATTTCCCAAGTGTCCGCCCTGCGTAAAAATCGTTAGTCGGTTCGTCGCAAACGTCGCGTGGAGCCATAGCAAATCGGCGTCTGTCAGCAGAAAATCGTTTTGATTGGTGATGAGGCGGATGTCGGCATTGGCGCGCAAAGCGGTTTCATACGTCCGCAAGTCGCCGGCTTTTTCCATGGCGGTTGCCGTCGAAGCGCCAATGTTTCTGCCTGAATAGTAAGGAATGGCAAACTTGTCGAAATAATCCTGATAGGAAAATTGCAAAATTTCCTGATACGCCGGATCGCGGCGAAAATTGTGCATGGCGTGGTGCAAGACGCCCTGATTCGTCCGCGACTGGCTGCTGTAAATCACATCGCGCAACACGAGCCGGAAGCTCAAGCCGATGAGAAATTTGGATTCAATGGCGCTAAACGGCAGCGACGTTTGCGGCGTGAGCGTGCTGCGGCTCAACGCAGCCACTTTCAAAAAAGTATTTTCCAGATTATTGCTCCGCTCGGCAACCGGCCAGTTGAGCGGAGCGGAATAAAATTCATCCAGCTTGGCAATCCCGTGCGTCATCCGCACGGGCGAATTGATGGCGACATAACGATCGAAGTGCAGTAGCGAATTCGTCACGGCGTTGGCCGCGATAAATAAAGTTTCCAACGCGCCCATGGAATAGCCCAGCAATGCCTTGTTACCCAAACGCTGCGGATACAATTGGTGCAAACTGAGATCAATCTCCGTGAGCGCGACGTGCAAATCATGTCCGTCCACCGGCAGATACGCGGGCAGCGCGGCGGTCGAAGCGTGTTCCATGAATTCGGGATTGAACGGACTGCTGACGACCACGGCGGAAAATCCGTTTTTGAAAACCAGTTCCGCCAGTGCGAGCGATGTTTCGGCGAGCCGATGTCCACCGAGTCCGGGAACGATGTAAACCACGTTGGCCGAACCGGGTTGCAACCAGAAGGTGAACTTCAAATCCTTGCCCGTCGCCGGAATCCGCACCGATTTGGTCGTGCTGTGGCTGGGAAATTCCGGGTCTTTAAACGTGAAGAAAACCGTCTGCAATGTTTCGAGCGAAGCGGCGTCTTGTTCGCCTTTCACTTGAAAATCGGCGACTTGATTGGCCCGCGCAAACGTCCACGCGTATTGAATCTCCGAATACGGATCCGCCTCGGCCTGACTGAAGCGCACATATTCGCCCACGCTGTCAGCGAGATTGTTATACATGATCGTGTAGTTGAGATACGAATACGGGCCGAGATACGTCAGCGGTTTGTTGATATCGAAACGGTAGGGCGCGATGTAGAGCAGCGGATTCGCGGCGGTATCGGCGGCGAGGCCGAGCGTGTCGCGTTCATTGCTCGGACCAAAGATCGGCAGCATGATAAAACATTGCGGCGACCAACCCCACTTGCCAAATGTCTGGCCAAAGTCCGCGTCCGATTTGGGGATGTTCCATTTCGTCGCCGGGTCAAATAAACCAATGATACCAACGGTCGTATTGCAAGCGAACCGCCACGTTTCATCCCGCGCACCCGACCATTTACCTTGCAGCAAATTATTTATCAGGCGACCGGGATAAGTGAGATTGCGACCAAAATTACCGATGCTCGTCCGCACCGGTTTCACGACCACGAACCGATACACGCGGCTCGTCGGCTTGACGACGCCGGTCATGACCGCTTTGTTGAAGCCCCACATTACGCGGTTGAACGGCTCGATGGGATCGGGAACGGATTTTGGGAGAACCACTTTTTCCACCACCGGCGAATTGGTAAGACCGGCACCGTTTCCCTGTCCGTGCGCGGACAACACGAGGCTCAACATCAAAACCGCCAACATCGAAATGCGGCGGCAAGGGCGTGAAGAAGTTTTACCCACGCGATTTTTTCAGGCACCAGAATCTTTGGATGCTTTATTGATCTGGTCGTGCTCCGCGTCCGCGATGCCTTTTTCGATGAGCCGCTGCTGGTCGCTGCGGCCATCTTCGTCCTCGTCGACATTTGGCGTGGTCGGGACTTTTTGCCCATCCGAACCCGGCACCGGATCCCAACGCTCCGATTCCGGCACGGCTTCAAGTGCGGCAGTTTTGGCGTCCACATCCGACTTCAAAGGCTTCAACGGGTTCGTATTCATAAGTCAAACGCTTAACGAGCATGCGGAAACGTTTGTGAACTATGCGTCGTTTTTATTTCGCGAGTGCCACGATCTTCGCGCGTGTCGCGTGATTTGGCCGACTCCCGGACACGTTTCAATGACTTTGATACTTGCGCCGCTGTCTTGGAATGAGCTTCCAGTCGGTGGAGCGTGGGTAAACCGAGAGTTTGTGGAATGGCCGCGAGTTTAGTCTTCGATGAATTCATAGCCTTGGTTTTTAAAGGTCAATTCAAATTAAGATTTCACAGCAAAACCGACTTTGATGGTCACCTGCCAATGATGCACTTTACCTTTTTCAAGATTCCCACGCGTTTCGATTACCTGAAACCAGCACATATCCTTGATCGTTTTGCTCGCGCGCTTGATGGCGTTGTCCACCGCATCCTCGATGGAAGTTGTGGAAGTGCCGGTGAGTTCGATGAGTTTATAGACGGGATTTTTCATAATTATTTTTTAGCTTGTGAATGCGCTTCCACAAACCACAGCCATTTGTCAATGCCGCGCGAAATTTCCGTGAACAAATCCGCCGTGTCCGCATCGCCCAGCTCATCCGCTTCATTGATGCTGTTGCGGATTTCCTGACCAAACGTGGATAACGCGCGCGCCACGCCTTCGATGTGCGCTGGACCTTCGGAAATTTCCGGTGAATATTCCGTCAACCGCGTGCGCGAGGCCGCCATCCGCACCGTGCCTTCGGCCACGCCGCCAAGCTGCACCACGCGTTCAGCGATTTGATCCACATAATTTTCCACCGCTTCCGCCACCTTGTCGAACAACTCGTGCAGGCCGATGAAATTGGGTCCTTTCACATTCCAATGCGCCTGTTTCATCTGCATTTGCAGATCCACGGCGGATGCGAGCCGCTGGTTCAACAGCGCATTGAGTTGGCTGCGGCGTTCCACGGAAATGTCATTTTCCGTTTCATACATGACCGGTTTTTCCGGATAGACGGTATGGGTGTTTTTCATAAATAAGATTTTACTTGGAATGTTGTTGGTGAATTAGATTTTAAGTCTGGTGGTGATATTCATGGACGCGCGTCTGGTTGCGTTCCGCAATCAAGTCCGCCTCCGCCTGCAACCAATGCTGCACCTCGTGCCCAGGCAACGAACCCGTGTTCTCGTAACTGAAGTAAGCCCGGCGGGCGACCTCGTCCGGCGATGGCGAAAAATCAATTTCGTTCTGTTTCAACTCCGACGCGGTTGACCGTGCCGTTAACTGCGTTGCTGCCCTGCTGCAAAATAAAGGTGTTAGAGGAAATCGTAGTCGAATTCATCGCTTCACTAAAAGTAGCGGTAATCAGATGATTAATCGGGACATTCGTTGCTAAATCCGCCGGACTGGTGGCAGTCACGGTCGGAACCGTGGTATCGCAAGGAATTCCAAGTCCATCGGAAGTCAGGATGACATTATTTCCACTACCGTCATTCACTCCCACCGTATGAATATCCAGCACATCCGGCACCCATAACGGCAGCTGCTGCAGGACCAACCGGCCAGCCTTATCTGACATCTTTGCATCAATAACCCCGCCATTGATTGTGAAACTGTAGAAAGTGCGCGGGACCAGACCCGAAGCCCGCAATAAAAAGGACGTTGAGCGCGGACCGGCTTGAATCGCCACGGTTCCCGTAGCCCTAGGTAGAAATCCCGTGTTATTCATAGTAAGGTTCGCCTGATAGCTGCCGCGGTTCGGGTTAGTCAGGATTCCGCGTAACACAATTCCCAAATCACGGTTGATGACGCTTAACTCACGAACATTGCACATCAAATCAATCGCTGCGGGAAGCGGTTGGGTGTGTGGACCGGGTTTGCCCTGACTTTTTCTCACGTAGGTGACATTGAAAGCCCCTTTCCGATCCGTGGTAAATTCGGCCACGCCCGTCGCGTTGGTGTCATCTCCAAGATAGCCAATTAGTCCATACACCGTATTTGGATCCAAATTGACCGCCGAAATTTTCACCTCCTGATTGATGGCCGAACCCTGACGCGTCATGTTTACATTGATTTTGCCTCGGGCATTCCCATCAACGCCGGTCGGCATTAAATCCGTCGCGGTAATCATGCGCACGGAACTATTTGCGCTTGGGGGTGCCGCCGTAACGGGTGACGATAACATCACTGCTACCGCCAGTCCGAAGAGCATTCTCCAGACAGTCGCAGATTTAGGTTTGTTAAGGGTGAGTCGGGCGGTGTTTGTTTCTATGGTTTTCATGGTAGTGCTCTCGTTTGTGGTGATCTCGGTTTTTAACATTGGAGTCACAATGACGAATCCCGCGCTGGCTGGCCATGGGGTGAAACCCTACCCGTAACGCTAAAACGAGCGCGTCTGTCACTGACGTAAGTTCACATTTTGTGGCCAGTAGACGCGTTAGACTGAAACGCTAGAAAGGATTAGAAGAAAATGGCGGAAAATGCGTTCGGTGCTTGTAAATATTCTTGGTGGACTTGCCGATGAATTGCGGTTTAGTCATGTCGGAATACAATGCCCAAAATTGGCTTCGGCAATTTTTTTGACCTTTGTCGCTAATTTTCTACAATGATTCCATGAAAATCCTGCTCACGACCACTTCCTTTCAAGATACGCCTGGCGCTCACCATGATTTATTGAAACAAACCGGCTGGGAAATCATCACCGCGCGTGGCCCGCTGAACGAAGCGGACACCCTCGCGCTCGTCGGCGATGTGGATGGCTACATCTGCGGCGACGACGCCATCACGCGCAAGGTTTTGGAAAAAGCGCGCCCGAAGCTCAAGGTCCTGAGCAAATACGGCATCGGCGTGGACAAGATCGACGTGAAGTCCTGCACCGAGTTCGGCATCCCGTTGCTCTTTACGCCTGGCGTGAATCACACCACCGTGGCGGAACACACCTTCCTCCTGTTGCTCTCGCTCGAAAAGAATTTGCTCTACCACACCGATTCCACCCGCGCCAATGGCTGGAAACGCAAGACTGGCCACGAGCTGTTGGAAAAAACCATCGGCATCATCGGCCTCGGGCGCATCGGCAAGGAAGTGGCCATCCGCGCGAAGGCGTTCGGCATGAATGTCATCGGCTTCGACGTTTATTGGGATGAAAAATTCGCGGCGCAATACGGCGTGAAGCGCGCGGCCGATCTCGATGAAGTTTACGCGGTCAGCGATTACATCTCGCTCCACACCAATCTCACGCCGGAAACGCGCGACATGATTTCTGCGAAGTCGTTCCCGAAGATGAAGAAGGGCGTTTTGATTTTGAACTGCGCGCGCGGCGAAATCGTTCACATGGCTGACATGGTTGAGGCGTTGAAATCTGGTCAGGTCGGCGGCTACGGCACGGACGTGCTCGATTCCGAACCGCCCACGCCCGATCATCCGATGCTCAAGCTCCCGAACGTCGTCTGCACGCCGCACGTTGGCTCCCGCACTTACGAAAGCGTGGTGCGGCAGGCCACCTGCGCCGTGAAAAACCTCATCCTCGCGATGAACGGCGAAAAACCCATCGCGCAGGTGAATCCTGAAGTGCCGGTGAAGAAAGTGGCTTAATGAACGCGGGGTTTTTAGCAATTTTTGTCCACACTATGTCCGACAAGACATCTATACTCATCGCCCTAAACTGAACTCTTACTCATTTATTTATGCCCGAAACCTATTTTATAATCCCCAAAGAAAAACACGATTCACTCGTCACGAAGGCGTATCTCAAGCGCGGTTACGATGCCGCTGAAGCCGCCGCCGGCGCGCGGTTTTGCGCCAGCGCCGCGTATTACGGCATCCGCACGCACAACGCCATCAAGGCGCTGCACCTCGACGAATTGTTCGGCAGCAAGGTCGGCCGCTGGACGCCCGGCGCGAAGATCGAGAAGTTGCCGTCGCGTTTTGCCGCCGCTGAAATTTGGAACGGGCACAACAAGCTCGGCCAGGCCGTCGCGTATGAAGCGATGGACACCTGCATGAAGCTCGCCGACAAATACGGCGTGGGCATGGTCAGCGTGGACAACGCCACGCATTATCTTTGGGGCGGCGGCTACGTGATGGACGCCGCGCTCAAAGGTTATTTCGCTTACACGAACTGCACCTCAGCCACGTCCGAAGTTGTTCCGTTCGGCGGCAAAGCGCCGACGATGGGCACGAACCCGCATTCGTGGGCATTCCCGACGCAGGACGCGATCGGCTATCCCATCGTGATCGATTGGGCGACTTCCACCGTGGCGATGGGCCGCGTGCAACAATTCAAACGCGAAGGCAAACCACTCGGCGAAGGTTGGGCGGTGGACAAAGACGGCAAACCGACGACAGATGCGGCGCAAGCCGTTTCGTTGCTGCCGTTCGGCGCGCACAAAGGTTACGGCATGGGTTTGATTGATGAACTTTACGCGGCTTACATCGGCGGCGGTCTGCCGGAGATTCGCGGCACGTCGCGCGGCGATGCGAAGGAAAAACGCGGTTCAACGTTCTTCTTCCAGGTCATCCATCCCGAAGCGCTCAAGGGCAACGACTACGCGCGCGGTCGCGATCAGAAGAGCAACGTCAAAGCGATCATCGAAGACGTGCTCGGTCACGGCAACGAGAAGTGCATGTTGCCCGGCCAGCCGGAAGCGAACTGGGGCAAACATTCCAAGCAGCACAACGGCTTGCTGTTCAAACAGGCGGAGATCGAAGAACTTAACCACCTCGCGCACGAAGTCGGTGAAGCGGCGTGGAATCTGGCTGATTTCAAGTCCGTTCAAATCTGAAAATTTAACCACGAATGGACACGAATAAACACGAATGCAGCGGAGCGTGGCTCTGTGAGCCGCAGCAACTCCGCATCGCCTGCAGTTTTCAAGCTACTGCGGGTCACAGACCAGCGCTCCGTTTTTGTTTTAGCGGATTTGTAATTCGTGTTAATTAGTGTTCATTCGTGGTTTCAAAAAATTAAATCTATAACTTTATGGCAATCCAACTACGCGACAAAAAGACCTGCACTTACGATCAAATCTCCCTCGGCGAAGTCATGCTGCGCCTGGACCCCGGCGAAGGCCGCGTCCGCACCGCGCGCGAATTCAAGGCGTGGGAAGGCGGCGGCGAATACAACACGTCGCGCGGCCTCCGCAAATGTTTCGGCTACAAGACCGCTGTTTGCACGGCGTTCGTGGACAACGAAGTCGGTCATCTCATCGAAGACTTCATCATGCAGGGCGGCGTGGCCACGGACTTCATCAAGTGGCGCGAAGACGACGGCATCGGCCGCAGCGTGCGCAATGGTTTGAATTTCACCGAACGCGGCTTTGGCATCCGTGGCGCGGTCGGCGTGCCGGATCGCGGTAATTCTGCGGCGTCGCAACTCAAGCCCGGCGATTTTGACTGGGATCACATCTTCGGCAAAGTCGGCACGCGCTGGTTGCACACGGGTGGCATTTTTGCGGCGCTCTCCGCGACCACTGCTGAACTCACGATTGAAGCGGTGAAAGCCGCGAAGAAGCACGGCGTCGTGGTAAGCTATGATTTGAATTATCGTCCGTCGCTCTGGAAAACCATCGGCGGCCTCAAGAAAGCGCAGGAAGTGAATCGCGAGATCGCGAAGTATGTGGACGTGATGATCGGCAACGAAGAAGACTTCACCGCCTCGCTCGGCTTTGCGGTCAAAGGCGCGGAAGATCTCAAGCACATCGAGACCGATGCGTTCAAAGCGATGATTGAAACGGCTGTAAAAGAATTCCCGAACTTCAAAGTGGCCGCGACCACGCTGCGTCACGTCATCACCGCGACGAAGAACGACTGGAGCGCGATTCTCTGGCACGACGGCAAGTTCCACGAAAGCCGCCAGTATCCCGGCCTGGAAATTCTTGATCGCGTCGGTGGTGGCGACAGTTTCGCGAGCGGCTTGCAATTCGGTTTCCTCGAATTCAACGACGCCCAGAAGGCCGTGGAATACGGCGCAGCGCACGGTGCGTTGGCCTCGACCACGCCCGGCGACACGAGCATGGCCACCCGTAAGGAAGTGGAAAAAACCTTCGGCGGCGGCGGCGCGCGCGTGGTGCGGTAAACCAAAATAAATTATGAAAACACCAACAGAACTCTTCTCACTCAAAGGCAAAGTGGCGGTCGTCATCGGCGGCACAGGCGTGCTGTGTGGCGAAATGGCCGAAGGCATTGCCATAGCAGGCGCGACAGTGGCACTCGTCGGGCGCGATGCGGCCAAAGCAAAAGCTCGGCTCGATGCCATCGCCAAGGGCGGCGGCAAGGCAGAGTTCTTCCCATGTGAAGCGACTTCCAAGGAGGCATTGCAGCAACTCCTCGCGGATGTCCTAAAGAAGTTTGGCCGCGTGGACATTCTGGTAAACGGCGCGGGCATCAATTCCCCGACGCCGTTCTTCGATATTCCCGAAGATGAGTTCGACCGCATCCTCACCGTGAATCTGAAAGGTGTTGTGCTAGCGTGCCAGGTTTTCGGCAAGCATCTCGTCGAACAGAAATCCGGCAGCATCATCAACCTCGGCTCCGCGTCAGGACTCACGCCACTCTCGCGCGTGTTCACTTACTCGGCATCCAAGGCAGCGGTGCATAATCTCTCCAAGAACCTCGCGCGCGAATGGGCGACCAGCGGTGTGCGTGTGAACATCCTCGTGCCAGGTTTCTTCCCGGCCGAACAAAATCGCAAGGTGCTCAACCCCGAACGCGTCGCGCAGATTATGGGCAAGACACCGATGAAACGTTTTGGCGAAGCACACGAACTGGTCGGCGCCACGCTACTGCTGGTATCGGATGCGGGCAGTTTCATCACCGGCGTGGAAATGGTGGTGGATGGTGGTTTTGATGCGATGAGTATTTAACTCATCTGGCGAAAAGAATTTTATATCAATATTGAATCCCGACTTTGTGGAGTTACTTGAACACGTCAGAAAAGACCCAACCATCAATGAAATTCCCATGGAGCGATATAATAAGGTCATGGACGCTGATGCAAAAAAGAACTTCGCAAGGAATAGTTAGCTTCTCACTTGCCTTCCCGCCTCGACAATTCGCGGCGATTTTCTAAATTGTCCCGAATGTCGTTCAAACCTTTGGTCATCGCCGGACGCGAGTTCGGTTCGCGCCTGATTCTCGGCACGGGAAAATTTCCCTCGCCGGAAGCCATGCGCGATGCGCTCGCCGCCAGCGGCACGGAAATGGTCACCGTCGCGCTGCGCCGCGCGGATTTGAGCGGGCAGAAAGACCCGTTCGCCAACATTCTCGAATTCATCGACCCGAAGAAATATCTCCTCCTGCCCAACACCAGCGGCGCGATGAACGCCGAGGAAGCCGTCCGCCTCGCGCGCCTCGCCGTCGCCGCCGGCCTGCCGAAATGGGTGAAGCTCGAAATCCATCCCGACCCGCGCTACCTGCTGCCCGACCCGATTGAGACGTTCAAGGCGGCGGAGATTCTCGTGAAGGAAGGTTTCACCGTGTTGCCTTACATCAACGCCGATCCGGTGCTGGCGAAACGGTTGCAGGAAGTCGGTTGCGCGACGGTGATGCCGCTGGGTTCACCGATCGGCTCGAATCGCGGCATCCAGACGCGCGATCAGATCCGCATCATCATCGAGCAGGCGACGGTTCCCGTGGTTGTGGATGCGGGCATCGGCGCGCCGAGCCACGCGGCGGAGGCGATGGAACTCGGCGCGGACGCCGTGCTGGTGAACACCGCCATCGCCGTGGCGAACGACCCGAACCGCATGGGCATTGCGTTCAAGCAGGCCGTGGAAGCGGGCCGCAGCGCATTTGAAATCGGCCTTGGCGCGCAAAGCGAAACGGCGAGTGCGACAAGTCCGTTGACGGCGTTTTTGAATTAAAAAATACAAAGACACGAATTGCACTAATTAACACGAATTGAATTAGTGAAAATTCGTGAAATTAGTGTCTCAAGAAATATGAATGGCAAAACTTTATCCGCCACCCGCGCGCGCCAAATCTTGTCCGCCGCGCAAAAGACCCGCGTGCTCGTCGTCGGCGACGTGATGCTCGACCAGTTCATCTGGGGCGGCGTGTCGCGCATTTCGCCGGAAGCGCCGGTGCCGGTGGTGGATTTCCAGCGCGAGAGCTTCATGCCCGGTGGCGCGGCCAACGTCGCCCGCAACTTGGTTTCACTCGAAACGCCCGCGGAACTTTTCGGCGCGATTGGTCAGGACGACGCGGCGAAAAAGCTTCTAAAACTTTTGGGCGAACAGCACATTGGTTGCGCTGGCTTGGTGAAAAATTCTGAGCGGCACACGAGCATCAAGACGCGCATCGTCGCACATCAGCAACAGGTTGTGCGCATCGACCGCGAAACGCGCGGCGCGCTGGACGCGAAGACGACGGCAAAACTGCTCGCGGAATTCAAAACGCAACTTGCGAAAGCGGACGCCGTCATCGTAGGCGATTACGGCAAAGGCGTGGTCACGCAGCCGCTGTTGAACGAAATCAAATCGCTCTGCCACGCGCGCGGCGTGTGGTTGAGCCTCGATCCGAAGCCGGTGCATCATCTGAACTTGAGCAATCTTTCGCTCATCACGCCGAACCGCAAAGAAGCATTTGAACTCGCGGACTTGCCGGACGACACCAAGAACGCAAATCCATTCGCCGACAAAAACCTGATGCTCGTCGCGGAACGGTTGCTGAAAGAATTAAATCCGGCGCTGTTGCTCATCACGCTCGGCGAACTCGGCATGTTGCTCTGTCAACGCGGACAAAAGCCGTTTCACATCCCGACGGTCGCGCAGGAAGTCTTCGACGTTTCCGGCGCGGGCGACACGGTCATCGCGAGTTTCACGCTGGCGATTGCGGCGGGCGCTTCGCCGATTGAGGCGGCAATTCTTTCCAATCACGCAGCGGGAATCGTCGTCGGCAAAGTCGGCACGGCTGTAACTACGCCGGAGGAATTGGCGGCGAGTTTCGGTAAATGAATCCTAAAATCACCACCGAGACGATCCGCGCCATGAAAGTGCGCGGCGAAAAAATTGCCGCTCTCACGGCGTATGATTATCCGATGGCGAAACTGCTCGACGAATGCGGCGTGCCGTTACTGCTCGTCGGCGATTCGCTCGGCATGGTCGTGCTGGGTTATCCCGACACGACGCACGTCACGATGGCGGAAATGGAGCATCACGTCCGCGCCGCCGCTCGCGCCAAACCTAGGGCGCTGCTCGGCGGCGATTTACCGTTCAACAGTTACGGGACTATTTCCGAGGCGGTTGCAAACGCGAAACGGCTGGTGGCGGCGGGTGCGGATTTTGTAAAGGCGGAAGGTGGCGCGGAAATTTTACCGCAAGTGAAGGCTATCATCGCGGCGGGAATTGCTTTTTGCGGTCATCTGGGAATGTTGCCGCAACACGTCCTCGAAGAAGGCGGCTACAAAATCAAAGGCAAGCAGGACGCGGAACATCAGAAATTACTCAATGATGCCAAGGCTTTGGCTGACGCGGGCGCATTTGCGATTGTGCTGGAACTCGTGACGCCGCCGGTGGCTAAAGAAATCTCGCAGTGCCTTTCCATCCCGACGATTGGTATCGGCAGCGGGTCGGATTGCGACGGACAGATTTTGGTGACGCATGATTTGATCGGGAGTTTTCCTTGGTTCACGCCGCGCTTTGTGAAGCCGAAAGCAAGTTGTGCGATGGAAATCAAATCAGCCGTGGCAGCGTGGAAATCTGAAATTGGCGCGCAATGAAAACGGTGTTGGCCATTGTTCTTTTAGCGTTCGCTGCCGTTGGCTGCACCACCAAATCCAAATCGCAGTTGCAGGCGCAGCGGGCTTATCTGGCCGGACAAAATGCGGCGTTGAAACAGCAGCTGACGCAGCAGGCCGCTGGCGTCACCATCATCGGCGCGGTGCAAAATTCACAGGTGCCGTGGGTGGCGGGACTGACGTTGGCGCAGGCGGTGGCGACGGCCAACTACATCGGCGCGCACGAACCGAAAGGGATTATCATCACGCGGCAGGGCGAGAGCGCGGCGCTGGAGGTGCAGGATTTGTTCAATGGCGCGAACATTCCATTGGAGGTGGGCGACGTGATTGAGCTTCGGTGACGCGGCTTTTGTCGGTTTTTCCCAGGGCAGTTGTGGGTTTTGTGCTTAATCCCGTCCTAAAACTTTTTTCAATTAATTTTTAGCTTGGACAGCCTTTGTCCTACCTCGTCTGCGAAAGTGGAGTCGTAATTAAAACAAAATTATGACAACCAACGAACAACTCGAACTTGGATTCAACGCAACCCAGAGCCGTATTTATGGTCGGCCGCGCACGCGGGTGACGCGGGCGCAATGGTGGTTTGCTAAAATGCGTGAAGCTGTGGAAAACGCGGTGAGCTGGCAAAACGAAGCCGGCGTGCGGCCGGAACAAATCTGGATGCCGGGCGCAAACCGGGAAGTGAAGATTTGAATTGGCAGCCGGAAGAATTATTCCTTCAGCTTTATTTTCCAGCGTAGCCAGCGCGCACGAAGTCGCGGATGACGGCGATTTCTTCCGTGCCGTGAATTGTGTGCTCCTTGGGAAATTCATGCCAAGCGACATTGAGTCCGGCGGCCTTCAACTGGCGGACTTGCGTGCGCACGTCGGCGATGGGCAGGAGCGGATCGTATTGACCGTGCGTGATGAGCAGGCGTTGCGATTTGGCAACGGGCGTGAGGTTGCGGATTAATTTCTCGATCTCAAAAACCCAGCCGCTGAGACCGACGATGCCGGCGAGCCGGTGCGGATAATGCAAACCGGTTTCGAGCGACATGAGGCAGCCTTGCGAAAATCCACCGAGCGTGATTTGGTCGGCGGGAAAATTTTTTGCGCGCAAGTCGTCGAGCAGTTCAAACAGCAACTTGCGGCTGCGATGGATGCCGGGGGCGATGTCGCCAGGATATTCGAACCACGAATAGCCGCCGTAGTATTCGTCCGGCGCGTTGACGAGCAGATAGTTCATCTCAGGCAAATCCAGTGCGCCGGGCAGCCAGCGCCAGCCCTCAATGGAATCGCCGAGTCCGTGCAGCACGACAAACAGGCGGCGGGAATTTTTATCGGCAGCGGGGATGAATTCGCCGTGGAGCATAGAATGTCGACCGCTGTTTTAACGACCGGACGATAGCCGTGCACGCATGACGTAGATGAGCGCTTTGACGGTGAGTTCGATGAACAGAAATGGTTTGGCGATGAAGTCGTTGCCGCCAGCCATGGTGGAGTTGGTGCGGTTTTCGAAATCATTGAGGCTGGTCACAAAAATGACCGGCACTTTTTTCAGGTGCGGCATGGCGCGCAGCTTGGCGCACAGTTCGTAGCCGGTCATGCCGGGCATGTCTACGTCGAGAAAGATGAGGTCAAAGTTGCCGTCCGCAAGCAATTGCAAAGCTTGTTCAGGATCTTCAACGTCCACGGACTTGAGCTTGGCTTTTTCCAGCGCATAAACAACGGCGCGACGGGAGATGGCCTCATCATCCACGACCAGAATTTTGGAGACGGGAATTTCCTGTCGTTCCGGCTGTGTGCCACGGTCAAAGAGCAGGCCGAGAAAATCCACCGCCGCCGCGACGGTGCGGGTGGAGGAGGCGTTGATGTTTTTCGGCTTTTCGTAAATTTCTTTGAGCAGCGCTTCAAAGGCGGAAGCCATGTGCGCAATCTGCACCAGACCGGCAAGGGCGGCGTTGCCATTCAAAGCGTGGACGCGGCGGTATAAATCATAGACGTGCCGGAGCCGGGTTATTTCATTTTCAGCTTTGATGAGACCTTGCATTCCCATCCGCAGGGCGTAGAGCGTGGACGGGAGGCTTTCAATGAATGTTTGCCGCAGATCGGCCTGAAATTCCGTGTCGTTTTCCGAGCTTAAGCTGGCGGATTTGCCGGCGGAAGGATCGGTGGCGGCGGGAACGGCCTGTGGAATGGCCCCGCTGTCGCCGATGGTGTGACGGACAACGTCGATGAAATCTTTGGGCGAGCAGCTGGACTTGGAAAGACATTTGTTGGCTCCGGCGCGCCAGGCGTCCTGGATCAGATTCGTCAGGTAAGTATTGGAGAAAACGATGATGGGCGTCTTGATGAAATCTATTTCCTTGCGGATTTCCTTGATGACCTCCACTCCAGAGATCGTCGGCAGCATCAAATCCAAGATGATGAGATCCGGCTGGAAGACACGCATGACTTTGAGTCCGGATTCGCCATCGAAGGCAACTTCCGCCTTGTAGCCCTCGACCGCAAGTTTGTTGCGGTAGACGTTGGCGACAATCTGGTCGTCCTCGATAATCAGAATTTTTTTCATGCGGGATTCAAATTAGTGATGACGCGGGTCAGCTCCGGTTGAGCCTTTAAAAATTCCCGGATGCGTTCAAATTCGGTGGCGGCAGTTTCACAAATCGGCTCTGCGCCCGTCAAGGTTCCTGACGCGCCGAGTTTTTCCAGTTCGCGCAAACGCGGCACCAGATGGGTCATGCCCATCGTCGCGCTCGCGCCCGCGCAGCTGTGCGCCACGCGGCGGACGGCATCGGCTTTGCCATCGCGAATAGCCTCGCGCATTTGAACAAACTGCTTTTGCGTCTGGGTGAAATACATTTCCACCAGCTCCCGCAAGTTGTCCAGATTGCCATCGGTCAAATCATTCATCCGCACCAAATCCACGGGGGCATCTGCCATAACCACTTCTACTTTGGCAGCCTCGCGCGGCGCGCCAGAATCCAAGGCGATTTTTCCGCCCCATTTTTCAATCATATCGCGGACATCTTTTGGACGAACCGGCTTGGACAGATAATCGTCCATGCCGGCACCCATGCATTTCTCGCGGTCGCCCGCCATCGCGTGCGCCGTCATTGCGCAAATAATGATACGCGACTGAAAGTGTTGCTGTTCACCACTCATTTGCCGCTTGCGAATCTGCCGAGTCGCCTCCAGCCCGTCCATTTCCGGCATCATCACGTCCATGAAAATCAAATCGAATGGCTCGTGCTCGATGGCCTCCAGTGCCTCGCGGCCATTGGCGGCAATGGCTGGCTGATAGCCGAACTGCTGTAAAATTCGCACCGCGACTTTTTGATTAATGGCGTTGTCGTCCACGATCAAAACTCGCAACGGCAGCCGCGCCGCCAGTGAAACCTCGGCTTTAGCCGGCTCCGCTGCGCCCGTCGGAATGCGCGGGCTTAATAGCGCCCGCTCTAAAATGGTGCACAACTGTGCCGGCTTGACTGGCTTGTTGACGGTGTGTGCAAACATCACGCGCGCCCCGTTTTCTTCGTCGTGTTTTTTTCCTACTGACGTCAGCAACACGACCGGCATCATGGTTGCGTTGGGAAGTTTCTGTATCTCCGCCGCCACGGTGGCTCCGTCGATGCCCGGTAGCGCGGCATCCACCAGCGCTAGATCGAACGTCATGCCTTTGCGAAATAAGTCCATCGCCTGCGCGGAGTTTTCTACGGCCTGCGGCTGCATGCCCCACCGGCGACATTGCTCGAACAATAAATTACGGGTCGTCGCGTTGTCCTCCAAAATTAATATTTTCAGTTCCGCCAGCTGCAACTGGCGTTTGGCGTGCTTGGGTGGTGTGGCTCCGTCCGGCACGTTCAGGTTGATGGTGAAATGAAACGTCGAGCCTTCGCCGGTGACGCTTTCCGCCCACATCCGGCCGCCCATCAACTCCACGAGGCGTCGGCTGATGACGAGGCCGAGACCAGTGCCGCCGTATTTGCGGGCGGTCGAAACATCCGCTTGCGAAAAGGGGCGGAACAGTCGCGCCAGCCGGTCCGGCTGGATGCCGATGCCGGTGTCGCGCACTGCAAAATGCAGGCGCAACGCCTGTGGGTTTTCCGCTTCGTTCGCGGCGGGTGCGAGTTTTTCCACGCTGATAATCACACTGCCGCGTTCCGTAAATTTCAGCGCATTGCCCACCAGATTCACCAGCACTTGACGCAGCCGTTGCGCGTCGCCTTCAACCTGTGCGGGAATCACATCCATCATTTCGTAAGCCAGATCCAATTTTTTTTCGTGAGCGCGTGGCGCCAGCAAATCCAGTGATTCTTCCAAACACCCTCGCAAATCAAAGGGCCGCCGCTCCAACTCCATTTTACCCGCTTCGATTTTGGAAAAATCCAGAATGTCGTTGATGATGCTCAACAGCGATTCGCTGCTGTTGTAAATCGTGTCCAAATAACCGCGCTGATCCGGCGTCAGCGACGTCTCCATCAGCAAACCGGTCATGGCCACGACCCCGTTCATCGGTGTGCGGATTTCGTGGCTCATCGTGGCGAGGAATTCCGATTTCGCGCGTGAGTTTGCCTCCGCGACGCGACAAGCGTCAGTCAATTCCTGCTGTCGCCGTGTTAATTCCTCCAGCCGCTGCTTGATTTGCAACGCTCCAGCCAGCCGCGCTCGTAACAAACCATTTTCAAACGGTGCTTGAATGTATTCATTCAGACCAAGATCGAAGGCCCGCAGTGTCGCCGAGGTTTCGCCTGCCACGCCAAAACCAACGGTCAGAACAGGCAGCGGCACTGGGTAATGCTTTAGTTGGCGCAATAAATTTAGACAGTCAGCCTCGGCGCTTTTTAAATCCAAAAAGATAAAATCCGGCGGGTGCGCTTGCACATATCGTAGCGCCTCAGCGTAACTACCCGCCGTGCCCAGATTGCTGCCATCCAGGCGCACGACTACTAACAGGGTTTCTGCTAGTTTGAGATCTGATCCGAGCAGCAGGGCTTGATATTTTTTGGGATTCATTCTGTCTATCAAATCGAATAATACAACACAACCCGTTGGATTTAACAGATTCTTCCGCGTCCAGCCAGCCGATTTTTTAGAACGCAAAATTTATAGAAGATATACGTGGTTTTACATTGGTCTGGCCCACGAAATAATCGGATTTTAAAAATTAGCGTCAGTGGCTCGCATTTTTGATGCGCAGCGGTTAAAAAAACTATGGCCAAGGTTGTTCACCCCTGCGAATAAGTCGGCATTTGGCCGGTCGAACCTGCGAATCCCCTTGATTTCATTTGGGAATAACGTTCGCGTAACTTTCTTGTAAAATTTTCTTGAAAGATACCACCGGTGGTAGCATGATGGCTGCCGTTCCCCAATTAGTTGGGGATTCGCAATTTTGAGGAAAAACCCGTTTTTCTTGGAAATTGGCGGTTTTTAAGTCCCGGAACGTTTCTGTCTCGCTTGAAACTGGCCGGATAAGTTCAAAAAATAAACCTGGAGAATAGCCATGATTGATGCCCGTGAGGAAGTCTCGGCGCCGGCCGCCAAAGCCGCTAGCCGCCGCCCCAACAAAGTTTCTGCGACCCGTTCCATGAAACCGACCAAATCCCAAGCCAAGTCGCTGCGCATTGAGCGCGTTTTTAGCGACGCCAAAGTCAAACCCTTCGACCAGATCGAATGGGAAAAACGCACCGCTGAAATCACAGATGACGGCGGCAAGGTGATTTTTAAACAGGAAAATGTCGAGGTGCCGAGGTCTTGGTCGCTGCTCGCCACCAAGGTGGTCGTGTCAAAATATTTTTACGGCGAGCAAAACACCTCCGAGCGCGAAACGTCCGTGCGCCAGCTCATTCACCGCGTGGCGCGCACGATTGCTGACTGGGGCATCGCGGATGGTTATTTCAGCAAGGCGGACGGCGAAATCTTTTTTGAAGAACTCACTTGGCTGTGCGTGAACCAATTCGGCGCGTTCAACTCGCCGGTCTGGTTCAACGTCGGTTTGTATCACGAATACGGCATCGGCAAGAATTCGAGCAAGGGCAACTGGTTCTTCAATCGCAAGACCAAGATCGCCGAGCGCGCCGCGACGCAATACGAATATCCGCAGGGCAGCGCGTGCTTCATCCAGTCCGTGCAGGACAACATGGAAGACATCATGCACCTCGCCTACAGCGAAGCGATGTTGTTCAAGTATGGTTCCGGCAC
>JBAXIY010000045.1:0-18863 GCA_037138135.1 Verrucomicrobiia bacterium | reverse complement strand
CCTACGAAAATGCGACGAGCGAGATTGACCGCATCGTCTCGCTGCTCGAACAGCCGAGTGAACATCAGCCGGTGACGTTGCCGGCGGAAGTCGCGCCGCTGGCGTTTGAATCGAATATGTCACCTGAGAAGTTTCAGGCGAACGTCCTCGCGGCCAAGAAATACATCACGGCGGGCGACATCATTCAGGTGGTCGGCTCGCAGCGGTTTTCCGCGCCGGTAACGGCGTCGCCGCTGGACATTTATCGCGCGACGCGTTCCACGAATCCGTCGCCCTACATGTTTTTGCTGGAATTGGACGGGTTTTCGCTCGTCGGCGCGTCGCCGGAACTGCACGTTCGTTGCGAGGAAAACAAAGTTGAGATTCGCCCGATTGCGGGAACGCGGCGGCGCGGCAAAAATGAGGTAGAAGATTTGGCGCTGGAAAAAGAATTGCTCGCCGACCCGAAAGAACGCGCCGAACACGTCATGCTCGTGGACTTGGCGCGCAACGATATTGGCCGCGTGTGCGATTTCGGTAGCGTGCAGGTGAAAGATCTGATGATCATTGAGCGCTACAGCCACGTCATGCACATCGTCTCGCAGGTGGAAGGAAAATTATCCGCCACGAAATCGCCTTACGATTTGATGCGGGCAACGTTTCCAGCGGGCACGTTGAGCGGTGCGCCGAAAATCCGAGCGATGCAGATTATTTCCGAACTGGAACAGACGGCGCGCGGGCCTTACGGCGGCTGCGTGGGCTATTTTTCGTTTAACGGAAATCTGGACTGCTGCATCACCATCCGCACCGCGCTGGTGAAGGAAGGTCGGGCGTATGTGCAGGCCGGCGGTGGTTGGGTGAACGACTCGACGCCGGAGGCGGAATTTCAGGAGACGGTGAACAAGTCCATGGCAATGCGGAAAGCGATTGCGCTGGCGGAAGGTTTTGCCGAATTGAAGTGACCTTCAATAGCTCATCCGGTCGAGCTTCACTTTGCCCCGGAAAATCCAATAGATGCAAACGGTGTAGGCGATCACCACCGGCACGCCGATGCACGCGATGACTAACATGATGCCCAGCGTCTTCGGTGACGAGGCGGCGTTGTAAATCGTCAGACTGTTTTCCGGATTCGGCAGGCTGTAGATCATATTCGGAAAAATGTTCAGCGCGAATAATGCCATCAGCGTGATGATTGTAGCGCACGACGAGAGGAAAGCGCGCCCGTCATTGCCGTGATGAAATTCGCGCGGGATATTCGCGATCGCCAGCATGTTCGCCAGCGCCACGCTGAACAGCCATGGATTTTCCCGAACCCGCGCCGCCATGTGCGGCACATACAACAGCGTGGCCATCGTGAGCGTCACGGCGCAGATGACAAAGAAGATGATGCAGCGCATCGCCCACGCGCGCAGCTTGTCGTGGAGTTCGCCTTCCGTCTTCATCACGCCATAAATCGCGCCGTGCATCATGAACAGCGCCACCGTGGTCACGCCGACCAGCAGCGGATACGGCGTCAGCAGGCCGATAAACGTTCCAGCAAATTCGCCGTTGGCGTCAATCGGCACGCCCCACGCGATGTTGCCCAGCGCCACGCCAATCAACAGGCTCGAAAGGATACTGCCGACGGAGAAACTCACGTCCCACATCTGCCGCCACCAGCGTTCTGGCCGTTTGCTGCGGAATTCAATGGCCACGGCGCGGAAAATCAGCGCCGCGAGCAGCAACATCAGCGCGAGGTAAAAACCAGAAAACGCTGTGGCATAGACATTCGGAAACGCGGCGAACAGCGCACCGCCCCCGGTGACGAGCCAGACTTCGTTGCCGTCCCATACCGGCCCGATGGCATTGAGCATGACGCGGCGTTCCTCATCTTTGTTCGTGAACAAATGTAGAGCGCCGACGCCGAGGTCGAAGCCGTCCAGCACGGCATAGCCGGTCAATAAAACGCCGACCAGGATGAACCAGATGGTATTGAGATCGAGGTGCATGACGTTTTTAATTTTTGGTGGGCAGCGCGAGTTTGCCGGAGGGAATCAAATCATCCGCGTGCGGGCCGTGCTGGATTTTGTCGTTGAGCAGATAGAGGAATACCGCAAAGAGCAGAAAATAAATGACCGTGAACATGATCAGCGACGTGAGCACAGCGTTCGCTTTCACCACGGCGGACAGGCCTTCCGGCGTTCGCATCAGGCCATAGACAATCCAAGGTTGCCGCCCGACTTCGGCGGCAAACCAACCAAGCTGATTCGCGAGCTGCGGGCCAAGCACGGAGAAAACTAAAATCCATAGTAACCAGTGGCGTTCGTGCAGCGTGCCTTTGCGGAAATACAAAAAGCCCAGTGCCGCGATGCCCATCAGCGCCATGCCGATGCCGACCATGCCGTGAAAAAACAGGAACGAAGCCGTCACCGGCGGACGATCTTCCGGCTTGAAATCTTTCAGCCCGATGACCGGCGAATGAAAATCGTTGTGCGTGAGAAAGCTCAACATGCCCGGCGCGGAGATGCCGACAACTTTTTCGTTTTTTTCATCCGGCCAGCCCACCAGCACGAGGGGCGCGTTCGAAGTGGTTTCGTAAAGTCCCTCGAAGGCCGCAAGCTTGGCTGGCTGATTTTTCTCCAGACCTTGCGCGCTCTTATGACCGGTGACCGCTTGCAGCACGGTTGAGACGAGTGCTGCCGTCAGACCGATCTTCAGAGATTTGCGGGCAAATTCAATGTGCTTGCCCTTGAGCAAATACCACGCGCTTACGCTCACTACAAGAAATGCGCCTGCGCACCACGCGCCGCAGACGGTGTGAAATAACCGATCCATCGAAGAGGGATTGAAGACCAGTTGCCAGAAGTCCGTGATCTCCGCCCGCGCGTGCATCCCTTCGCCGACGATGTGATAACCGGCGGGCGTCTGCATCCAGGAATTCGCCACCACGATCCACACCGCACTGAAATGAGCTCCGAGCGCCACCATGCACGTTGAGAAAAAGTGCATTTTCCGCCCAACCTTGTTCCACCCAAATAAAAGCACCGCGAGAAAACCGGACTCCAGAAAGAACGCAAAAATTCCTTCCGCCGCCAGCGCGCTGCCAAACACGTCTCCGACAAAGCGCGAATAGGTTGCCCAATTCGTCCCGAATTCAAATTCCATCACGATCCCTGTCGCTACGCCAATCGCGAACGTAAGCGCGAACACCTTCGTCCAGAACCGCGCCATCTGGTGATACAGATTGTTGCCGGTCTTGAGCCACGCGCCTTCCATCAGCACCAGCATCACGCCCAGTCCGATGCTCAACGGGGGATAGATATAATGAAACGCAATTGTTGCGCCGAACTGGATTCGGGAGAGGGTGAGCACATCCATAAACAACGATCTAAGATTCTACGGTATTTGGCATAAGCCAACCGTTTTTTGACTCGAAGTCAAAGGTATTGGTTTTACTGAAATTCATAAGAAGTCACGCTCCCAAGCAATCACTGGCCCTGTTTCAAAATGCTTTCGGCGCGGCTGTAAGAACCAAGGTTGAAGGTGTTGGTGTAGCCAAGACTGATTAGTTTTTTCTGCGCCATGCCGCTGCGCATCCCGCTTTGGCAATGCAGCAGCAGCGTCTGGCTTTTGTCCGGCCAGCGCTGCGGCACGGCGGTGGTGATTTCATCCAACGGAATGTTGACGGCGTTGGTCAGATGGCCGGAGTTGAATTCGCCCCGCGTGCGAACATCAATCACTAACGCACCGGTCTTCAGATGCCCGGCCGCCTCCTTGGTTGAGATCTGCCCCGCTCGTTTTACAAAAAAAACTACGACGATAGCGGCGGCCACAAGCAAGCTGATTTTCCAGTTCATGATTTAAATTTTAATTACCAAGATTGGCCCGGCGATGGTTCGCGCGGACGCGCTGTATTATCTACCACGCCTGATGAACGCGAAAGTAACGATTGCCGTCAGAAACGGGGAGGTTCACGGTCGAACTCATCGGCCCCGCGATCGGGAGATTCGTCACCGTCGTCCAAATAGCCCCCGCTCCCAGCCAGTCGGATTGCTCGACAACGACATCAGCGGATGTTCGAGGCCACGTCAGACTCAACGCCGAACTGGCCACGGGCCCGATCCCCAGCGTTACTGGTCCGGTGATGACAAGGCTGCCCGCGTTAGTTGCGCTGGCGGTATCAACAGTCGCCACTGCTTGCCAAGAATAAATTCCCGGCGTGGCGAAAACGTGCTGAGCAAATTGATTCGTGCTCAAGGCGGAGCCATCGCCAAAATTCCATTGATAGTTCACCGCCGCTGCTGTGTTGACCGTCGTGGCGACCGCGCTCAATGCCACCGGCCAGCTGGCGGCGGCATTGGTCGGAACCAGCGCGGTCAAACTGATGGAAACCGGCCCTTGCACCACCATCACGGTGCCCGTGGCGAGAATGGAATTTTTAGAACCATCGTAGGCGGCATAAGTGAAGGTGTCGGTGCCCACGAACCCGGCCTCTGGAAAATAAGTCAGCACCTTGTTGGTCACCCCGAGCGAACCATTGGCCGGCTGCGCAATGATCCGCAGGGTCGCGCTGGTGGGCGTGACGACAACGGGTAGATTCAACGGCACGTTGTTGGTCGTGCTGCCGGAAACAACATTAACTGTGGGGGCAGTGCTGGAGTTGAGACTGTCGTTGGCCGGACCATTGTGGCAGTTGTAACACCCGATCAATGCGCCGCGATACAGATTCAGTGTGGCATTACCGGTATTAAAATTGGCGGTCAACGTGCGGGCCGCCTGCGCGCGCGAAAGCACCGTGCCGCGAAAATCCATGCCGTGACACGCCTGACACGCCGCCACGCCCCCCGGCATCGAACCGATATAATCATGATGACCAGAGACCCAGCTTTGACCAACCGGGTGCATCCCGTGCGGTCCACCGGCAGCGGTGGTGCTGTTCACGGACATGGCGGTGTGGCAGGACGTGCATTCCACCATCACGCCCGCGTGGCCCTGAATTTTGATGTTCCGCACGTTGTCATTGGCGTGCGTGGCGGGAAACTCCGCATGGGTTGAACCGTGGCAGGCGGAACATTGCAGCCCGCCATGGCCGAAAGAAAAACGATACAAGGAAATTCCCGCCGCCGGATTGTTGGGCGTGGTGGCAAAGGTATTATCAACCGCCACGCGCACGGCGCCATTCGTGGTAAAAACGGAGGTGTAACGAATTTGCCCGTTGTTGTGCGTCGCCGTGCCGCTATGACAGCCCTGACAATTTGGTTCCATAAACCAACCCACGCGGCTGGCCGCGCCGACCGCGCTCATGTTGCCGTGGCAACTCTGGCACTGCATGGACATCGCGCCGTCCGCCGCAATCGCCCCGCCCATCGCGCCGCGCAGACATTTCGTGGCGGAGCCGGGATGACACCGATAACAGGCGGAACGATTGGCCGAGCTGTCGAGGGTTAGACTGGAAACCGGATCCACGACGTGTGCGTGATAAGAATGAATCGACGTGGTCAGTTGCGGAATGGTGCCGTAGCTGGGCGCGCCCAAAGCTTCCGAAGCATGGCAGGCCGCGCATAAAACGGGTTTATTATCCGCCACCACGCCGCGATACAACCCCTGCGGATTAAACCCGCGCGCGGCGAGCGCGGCTTGATAGAGCGCCCCGTGCTCGGCGAATTGATGTTCATCATGCAGCCTCAAGATATTCAGCCGGAAGTCGCGCTCCTGAACTCCACTCCAAGCCCAGCCGGCAGCGGGCTTCGCGGCGGCCTGCGTGCCGGAGGCATGACAGGTGCGGCAATCCATTTCATCGGAGACAGGCAGCACGATGTCGTTCGTGGCGATGGGCTGGCTCAAATAATTTTTCGCGATGAGCCGCATCATGGGATAAGGATTCTTGTTGTGCGCGTCGTCAAAGGGCGAAAGCGGAATGCCTTCGGCGCGAAACCAATTGACGGGTGTCAGCACGCCGGCGGCGGGCTGATTCGTCGGCTCGAACATCATCGTCTGCGGGGTGTTGCCTGGTCCGGGCATGCTCCACCCGGCCAGTCCGCTTTCCGGGCCGAGGGTGGCTCCAAAAAGGTCATGCGCATAGGTGTAGTAATTACCCTTGCCCATCGCGGTAGAATTGAAGGAGCCATTGGCATCCGCCGTCGCCTGATAGGTGACCGTGTAGCCGCTGCCGTTGGTGACGAGTTTGCCACCGACGATGAGTTGCGCTTCGATCGTGTTATAAGGTGGCAGGATGCTGAACACCGAGTAATCGCTGTCCATGCAGTGCATGCCGAGATTGTTCCAGCCGAGAATCTGGCTGCTCGCCGCCAGAAGCGTTAGCGGAAGTAGGATCCCTCCAGCTATGGAAAGTAGGGTTTTCATGGAAAGTTTGCGGATATTTGTGGTTTCAATCACCAACATATCAGCTGTAGATTAAATTTAATATAACTGAATATGAATATATATTCATATATTAGCGCTCCGACAGGTCGCCATTTTGGAATTCAAGCTTGCGGGGCGACCGGGAAAGCCGTTTTTTAAGGTGAATTAACGCTGACGAACATGCCCGCAAAAATCAAAAAACTTTCCACCGCCCAGCTTTCGGCGGTTTCCCGGCTGTTTGGGGTCTTGTCCGAGCCGAATCGCTTGACACTGTTGCAGGCGCTGCACGATGGCCCGTTGACCGTCAACGAACTGGTGGTGGCCTGTAGCATCAAGCAAGCCAACGTCTCCAAACAACTTGCCCTTCTGCACAACCATCATCTCGTCAAGCGCGAACGCGACGGCACCTTTATCCGTTACGAAATCGCCGACCCGATGGTGTTTTCGCTATGCGATCTGGTGTGCGGCAAGGTGGCCAAAGATACTAAAAGCGCTGCTGCCGTGTTCCATCCCGAGATTTAACGTGTCTCAACCAGACTGTTTTTTTTGTTCCGGTTGTTCGCCATGAAATACAGCAATGGCACCAGCACTGGCGCGGTGAACATGGAAATCAAGCTGCCTGCCATCAGCGCGATCGCCAGGCCTTGAAAGATTGGATCGGTCAGAATCACCGTCGCGCCCGCCACGACCGCCAGCGCCGTGAGCATGATGGGACGGAACCGGATCATGCCGGCTTCAACCACCGCTTCCGCCAGCGGATGACCTTCGGCCAGCCGCATTTCGATGAAGTCCACGAGGATGATGGAATTGCGCACCACGATACCCGCGCCTGCCATAAATCCGATCATCGAAGTGGCGGTAAAAAAGGCGTTCAAGATCCCATGTGCCGGCAAAACCCCGATGAGTGAAAATGGAATCACAATCATCACGATCAGCGGCGTGAGGAAGGATTTGAACCAGCCGACCATCAAAACATAGATCAGCACCAGCACCGCGCCGAATGCCAGTCCCAGATCGCGGAAGACTTCGATGGTGATATGCCATTCGCCGTCCCACTTCATCGCCGGCTGCTGGTCCGAGAACGGTAAGGCGGCGTTGAGAATTTTTATCGGCGAACCGTCGCCACCAAAGTCGCGCGTGTCGAGTTTTGCCAGCGCATCGTTCATTTTCAGAATCGCATAGACCGGGCTTTCCACCGCGCCCGCCACATCGCCGATGACATAAGTGACCGGCATCAGGTTCTTGTGATAAATGCTCTTATCCGTGATGGTCTGCCGCACCTTCACCAACTCGCGCAACGGCACGAGCGGCGAACCTTGCGGCTGGCCACCATTGGCGACCAAAACCGGTTCAGGGAGCGCATTGGCATCGCCTGAACGCACGCGCAGGGCGAGCAATTCTTCCGGGTTGCTCCGGCTGGCGAGTGGTAGTTGCAAGACGATGTTCACGTCCTCCTTTTCGCGCAGCACGTGCAGCAAATCCACGGATGCGCCGCCCACGGCGATGCGTAGCGTTTGCGAAATCGTCTCCGCGCTGATTCCGTGCAGCGCCGCCTTTTCCTTGTCTATCACGAATTCCACCTTCGGCTGATCGGCCTCGATATACCAATCTGTGTCCACCACGCCAGGCGTGGCATGAAAAATATCAATGACCTTCTGCGCCAGCTTCAAACGGTTTTCCTCGGTCGGCCCGTAAATCTCAGCCACCAGTGTTTGCAGCACGGGCGGGCCCGGCGGCACTTCGGCAACCGCGACGCGGGCACCGAATTTCGCGGCGATCTCCGCCACGCGCGGACGCACGCGTTTGGCAATGTCATGGCTCTGCGCCTTGCGCTCGTTTTTCGGCACCAGATTGATTTGCACGTCGGCTACGTTCGCGCCCCGACGCATGAAGTAGTGACGCACGAGGCCGTTGAAGTTGAAGGGAGACGCGACACCGGCATACACCTCGTAATCCGTGACTTCTGGTTCGGTGCGGACGGCGGCGGCGATTTCCCGCGCCGCTTGGGCGGTGCGCTCGAGCGAGCTGCCTTCCGGCATGTTGAGGATGATTTGGAATTCGCTCTTGTTGTCAAACGGCAGCATTTTCACTTTCACCCAGCCGACATAAACCAACGCCATTGAAGCGAGCAACAGCACCGCGAGCGCACCTAGAAATTGATAGCGCCGTTTCGCGCTGGCGATCAGAGGCGTCATCAGCCCGCGATACATCCGGCCAAAGAAATTTTCACTGGCTGATTCGTGATTCGGCTCATGGCTTTCGGTTGCGCGAATTTTCTTCCGCCATTGCAAAATGCGGATAGCTGCCCAGGGCGTGACGATGAAGGAAATCGCCAGCGAGAAAAACATCGCTGCGCTCGCACCGATTGGGATTGGCCGCATGTAGGGTCCCATCAACCCGCCAACGAACGCCATCGGCAGCACGGCAGCGATGACCGCGAAGGTGGCGAGGATCGTGGGGTTGCCGACTTCGCCAACCGCCTCGATGGCGACCGTGGCGCGACTACGATCCTTGTTTTTCGGTAGGTGAAAATGCCGGACGATGTTCTCCACGACCACGATGGCGTCGTCCACCAGAATGCCGATGGAAAAAATCAGCGCAAACAACGTGATACGGTTCAGGGTGAAGCCGTAGAGATAAAAAACCAGCAATGTCAGTGCGAGCGTGGCAGGAATGGCCAGCGCCACGATAATGGATTCGCGCCAGCCGAGCACGAGTAAGATGAGCACCGACACGCTCACCACCGCAAGCAGCATGTGCCAGAGCAGTTCGTTGGATTTATCCTCCGCCGTCACCCCGTAGTTGCGGGTGATACTAACCTGCACATCGCTGGGAATGATGTAGCCCTTGAGCGTGTCCACCTTCTTTAAAACCTGTCGGGCCACGGAAATCGCATTTGCCCCGGGCCGCTTAGCGATGGAAATGGTTACGGCGGGTTCATCGGCAGAATTCTTGTTCGCCGCCCCCGAGCCAAAGAAAACATATTGGCTCGGTTCCTCCGCGCCATCCAAGATTTCTGCCACATCGCGCAGGTATACCGGCTTGCCGGAATACGCACCCACCACCACATTGCCCACATCCTGCGCGGTCTGCAAAAAAGCGCCGGTTTCCACGATCACTTCGTGATTGTCGCTGGTGAGCCCGCCAGCGGAATACTGCTTGTTCGCTTGTTGCAACATCGGCACGAGGCCGGCGGGTGATAGGTTGCGCGAGGCTAACCGCACCGGATCCAGCAGCACCCGCACTTGCCGTTGCGCGCCGCCGATGAGGGTCGTCTCAGCGACCAGCGGCACTTGCTTCACCGCATCATCCACTTGCGCAGCCAGTCGCCGCAACGTGAGATGATCGTAATGCGGACTGTGGAGCGTTAGGGCCAGAATCGGCACGTCGTCAATGGTGCGCGCCTTGATGAGCGGCGTGGAAACGCCGTGGGGAATCTTGTCAAAATTCTGCTGCAGTTTCTGGTTCAACTTCACCAGACTGCTTTCCATGTTCTCGCCGACTTTGAACCGCACGATGACCGTTGACTGGCCTTCGCTCGAAGTCGAATAGATGTATTCCACGCCGGGAATTTCCCAGAGCAGCTTTTCCATCGGGCGCGTGGCGCGTTCCTCGACTTCTTTCGCGTGGAATCCGGGCATGGATACCAGCACGTCCACCATCGGCACTTTGATTTGTGGCTCTTCCTCGCGCGGCAGCATCACCACGGCAAACACGCCGAGCAATAGCGACGCGATGACGATTAACAGCGACAGCTTGGAATCAATGAAGGACTGCGCTATGCGGCCGGCAATGCCTAAAGGCGCACCCGATGAATTGTTGTCGCTGGCTTTCACGGCTTGATCGTCACCGGTTGCCCGTCCATCAAGGCCGAGCCGCCAGCAGTAACAACTTGTTCGCCCGAATCCAGACCCGAAACCAATTCGATTTCGTCGCCGATACGGCTGCCCGTTTTAACGAGGCGTAATTGGGCGTGATTGCTGGCCAAAACAAAAACCAATTCCATCTGCCCGCGCTGAATCACGGCGGAAGCGGGAACGCGAATCGCGCTCGCTTCGCTCACCGGAACCGCGACCCGCCCAAACTGCCCGGAACGCAAACCCGGTGCGGCCGGCAAATCTAGCTTCACCAGATAGGTTCGGCTGTTCGGATCCGCCGTTGGTGACATTTCTGCCACCGTCCCCGCTATCTCACTGGTGACGGCGGCGATTCGCACGGTCAGTATGTCGCCAAGCTTCACATTGCCGATCAATGCTTCTGGCACGTCGGCCTCGAGTCGCAGCGTGGCTGGGTTTTCAATTTGCAACAGCGCCTTGCCCGGCGCGGCTAAATCGCCCACATCGGTGAGCTTGCGGGTGATGACGCCGTCAAACGGGGCGACAATCTGGGTGTAATCGAGCATGGTTTTCGCTTCCGCTTCGGCGGCGGCGGCGATGCGGAATTTGGATTGCGCGTTGTCGAATTCCGATTGCGATAGGATTTTCTGCTGCATCAAATCCGTGCCGCGTTTCAAATCGTTCTCAGCCTGTTGCCGGGCGGCGGTGGCTTGATCCAGACGCGACTGGATTTCATGCGCATCCAGCAAAACGAGCTTTTCACCGGCCTTCACCAACTGTCCTGGAACCACCAGCATTTGCGTGATGCGCCCGCTGACCTTCGCCTCGATCACCGCGCTCAGTTTTGGCCGCACCGTGCCGACCACATCTTCGGTGGCGGGCCGGGACTTGCGCTCTACGGTTTGAACGCTAACGGTGGTAGCCGGCAGTTCCGTTTGAGTTTGTTCCGAGGCTTTGTGACAGCCGGAGAAAAACGGAATCGCCGCGACTAGGGTAGGAAGCAGAAGGCGTTTCATGGCGTAACCCAGATCTGTTAGGAGCAGCATGAGCTGCCAGACTTTTTCTCGTTACCACAGCACGAGCCGCCGACACCTAGTTTTTTCAACACAATTTCTAGCGGGCAGAAATTGGTGAACGACGATTGGAGCAGGTTAAAGCCCACAAACGCGGTGAACCAGAGCCAGTTTGGGCTGTGGTAATGCGCGAGCAACAGGCTAATGAGGATAAACGTGCCGGCGAACCGACGAATGAGCATGTGTATTTTCATGATTTGCTAGACTAAAGCTTTATTTATTATATGATTGTATAACTATTCAGTAATATGTCAAAAAGAATTCCAGCCCGGCGGTTACAGGGGAGAGAATTGGAGCAGATTGCGACGCATTTTCGCCTGCTGGGTGAACCTATGCGCCTGAAGATCTTGCAGGCTGTCTGCGGTGAATCCCGCACGGTGAACGACATCGTTTCCGCTGTCGGGGCAACGCAGGCAAACGTATCCAAACATCTATCATTGCTGGCGGCAGCGGGCATTCTCACGCGAAAAAAGGAGGGGCAGTGTGTTTATTATGGGCTCAGTGATCCGCTGACCTTAAAGCTCTGTGAGTTGGTGCATGCGCAACTGGTAGGCTGAAGATGACCAACAAAAATGAAACAACGGCAGGAGGTGAAAAGGCCATGTGTGAGCAGTGTGGCGCCTTCGACGGGCTGGAAATTGGCGGGCGGGCGCTATGCATGGATTGCATTACACTGGCCGGATGTGGTTGTGCTGGGCAGAGCGGTGGGGATGCAGAATGACGGCAACCGCGCGAGAATTTTGGTAATTTTTGCTTTCACGGCTTGCAATTTTTCGTTTCACCGGCAAATTTTTAAGAATTGAATTTCAACGTTTCAAATAATCAAAGGAGTTAAAGGAGCTATGAGCAACGAAGCCAAATTAGAATTGGATGGAAAAGTTTATAATCTGCCCACGCTGACCGGCAGCGAAAATGAAAAAGCTGTGGACGTGTCGTCGCTGCGGGCTACGACCAACTATATCACGCTCGACGATGGCTACGGCAACACGGGTTCGTGCACGAGCAAAGTTACATTCATCGATGGTGACAAGGGCATCCTGCGCTATCGCGGCATTCCCATCGAGGAGATGGCGGAGAAATCCAATTTCATCGAGACGGCGTATTTGATTATTTACGGCGACTTGCCGAGTCGTGCGCAAATTAAAAAGTTTTCCGATTTGCTCACGGACAACCAGTTTTTACACGAGGACATGAAGTTCCATTTTGAGGGCTTCCCGACGGGCGCGCATCCGATGGCGATCCTTTCTGCGATGATCAACGCGGCCAGCTGTTTCGATGAAGGCTTGATGAACTGGAAGTGGGGCAAGAATACGGAGTTTGACGTTTATGTGGCGCGGCTAATCTCGCAGGTGCGGACAATCGCGGCGTATTCGTATCGCAAATCCAAGGGGCTGCCGCTGATTTATCCGAAGCAGAACTACAAATACACGGCGAACTTTCTGCACATGATGTTCTCAATGCCGTATGAAGATTTTGAGATCAAACCAGAAGTGGTGAAGGCGCTGGATTTAATTTTTCTCCTGCATGCGGATCATGAGCAGAATTGTTCTACCTCCACCGTGCGTATGGTGGCGTCCTCGCAGGCGAACCTGTTTGCCAGTTGCGCGGCGGGCGTATGCGCGCTCTGGGGACCGCTGCATGGCGGCGCGAATCAGGCGGTGCTGGAAATGCTCGCCGACATTCACAAGTCTGGCGACGACGGTTCAAAGTTCATCACGGCGGCGAAGGACAAAAACAGCGGTAAGAAGCTGATGGGCTTTGGTCATCGGGTGTATAAAAACCACGATCCGCGCGCCACGATCATCAAAAAAGCCTGTGACGATGTGCTGTCTAAGTTGCACATCACCGACCCCTTGCTGGATATCGCGAAGAAATTGGAAGAGGCGGCGTTGAAAGATTCTTACTTCGTGGAACGGAAACTTTATCCGAACGTGGATTTTTACAGCGGGATCATCATGCGCGCCATTGGGATTCCGGTGGAAATGTTCACGGTGATTTTTGCCATCGGCCGGATGCCCGGCTGGATTGCGAATTACAAGGAAATCATGGAGGAACCGAAGAGCCGCATTTACCGGCCACGCCAGATTTACACCGGTAAGACCATCAATCCTTACGTTCCAATCGAGCAACGGAAATAATTTACAGCGATTGTTTTTTGCTGTGATGTGAGCGCTGTAGTGCCAAGCGCTATTGATTGGAAATTTTTTTCATGAGCAAAATCCTCGTCATCGACGACGAATCTTGGTTGCGTGAGATGATCCGGCTGGCGCTGGAGCAGCAGGGCTTTGAAGTTCTTGAAGCCGTGGACAGCACCGACGGTAGCGACAAGGCGCGCGAGTTTCTCCCCGACCTCATTCTCTGTGACGTCAACATGGGCAAATCCGGCTCCGGCTACACGACGCTGACGAAATTACGCGAGGATGCCGCCACCGCTGCCATTCCTTTCATCCTGATGACGGGCATGGCGGATTCTGCCGGGATGCGGCACGGCATGGAACTCGGCGCGGACGATTACCTACCCAAGCCTTTTAAAGTGGATGAGCTTTACGCCGCCGTGAATGCGCGGTTGCGTAAGGTCAAAACCGTTCGTGACGATGCGGAGCGAAAACTCTCCACGTTGCGCACGAATATTTCGATGATGATGCCGCACGAACTGCGCACGCCGCTCAACGGCATCATCGCCAACGCCGAACTGCTCGTCACCTCGGCCGCCACGCTGGGCACTGCCACCATCGCCGAGATGGGGAAAGAGATTTGCAATTCCGGCCTCCGCCTTGAACGGCTCATCGAAAACTTTTTATTTTACGCGCGGCTTGAAATGGTCGCTACCGACGCTGATAGTGTCATCGCGCTACGTTCCGCAAAAATCGCCTCACCGGAGAACACGGTTCGCGCCACCGCCATTGCCCAAGCGGAAATAGCCGGTCGATTGACCGACTTGACGCTTGAACTGGCAGAGGTTCACGTGTCTGTGGCCGAGGAGTATTTCAAAAAAATTGTCGCCGAGTTGGTGCAGAATGCGTTCAAGTTTTCCGAAGTTGGTTCGGCCGTGCTTGTCAGTTTAAAAACGGTGGGCGAGGAAATTGAATTTACCGTGTGTGACCATGGCCGCGGGCTGGCCACCGAGCATATCCAGCGCATTGATGCCTACGTCCAGTTCGAGCGGAAAATGCAGGATCGCGAAGGTCTTGGCCTCGGTCTGGCTATCGCTAAGAAATTGGTGGAACTGCACGGCGGGCGACTGGCCATCAATAGTAGCAAGGAGCAGGGAACCACCGTGGTCGTGAAGTTGCCGCGTTCAAAAAACGTCTGACCGCTCAAAATGGCAGTCGGACGTAAATAAAATTGAGTCCGCGTCCCGCAAATTCTGCCGCCAGAAACACCAGCACGATGGCCACCACCGGCGCAAAATCCATCTTACCCAAACGCAGCGGAATCTTTTGCAAAGGTGAAAGCAATTTCTGGGCGGTCAGGTTGATGTATTTCCAAAACGGATTGCGTCCGAAATAAACGTAGCTGTTCAGTAGGTGCAATCCGAGGATGATACCTGCCGGGAATTTCCAGACAAGGTAGCTGCCCAACCCGACGACCAGCGATTGCTCGATGCGCAGCGTCATGGTCGCGGGCAGGTTTTGCATCCACCCGAGGGGCCAGCTTAAAACCAACCAGATCACCGACGTTGCCAGAAACGGTAGGAGTATTTTGGCCCAGCGCCGCCAGCCGTCCACCCGGCCGAGTGGAATTTTTACCAGACTATGAATCGGTTCCGGTCCGGACAAAAGCGACAGGAACAGAAGTCCGACATAGAAAATTCCCAGCGTCAGCCCGAAGCTCAAAAATGAGAAACCCAGCATCCGGCCAAATAAATCGCTGCGAAAGGATGGGGCGGTGACTAACAAGTCCAGCTTGCCAATCCAAAATGGCGCCAGCCAACGATAAATAATGGCGCGGATGAATAAAAGCGCGGCGAGAAAAACCAGCAGGTGCCAGCGCCGCAATTTTTTTGGTGCAGCGGGACGCAGCGTGCCCATCAACGTCGCGGGCGTCCGTTTTGCGAGCGGGTCGAACTGGATGGAGCGCCAGTTCAGCCAAAGCAGCAACCCGGCGAGATTTAGGATAATGTCAACGTAGGCCATGCAAATTTCGAGCGGCGAATTCAAAATGACGAATCATTCGTAATTCGCAATTCATCATTCGCAAATTGTCTCACATCATTTTTAGCAGCGTATCCGCCATTTCGCTCGGCGTGACAGCGATGCCGATGCCGGCGGCTTTGAACGCGGCAATTTTTGCCTCGGCTGTGCCTTTGCCGCCACTGACGATTGCTCCCGCGTGACCCATGCGGCGTCCGGGCGGTGCGGTGGCACCGGCAATGAAACCCGCAACAGGCTTTTTGCAATTCGCTTTGATCCATTCAGCAGCTTCTTCCTCCGCGCTGCCGCCGATTTCGCCAATCATGATGATACCGGTCGTTTCCGGGTCGGCATTGAAAAGTTTGATGACGTCGAGATGCGACGTGCCGTTCACAGGATCACCGCCGATGCCAACGCAGGTGGATTGACCGACGCCGCGCGACGTGAGTTGCCAAACCGCTTCATAGGTCAACGTGCCGCTGCGTGAAACGACGCCGATGTTGCCCTTTTTGTGAATATAACCGGGCGCGATGCCGATGCGGCAGCCGCCGTGCGAATCTTTTCCTTCACCGGGCGTGACGAGACCCGGGCAGTTCGGGCCGATGAGGCGCGTCTTGGCGTTTCCCTGCATGGCACGTTTCACGCGCACCATGTCGCGCACCGGAATACCTTCGGTGATGGCAACAACGAGTTCGAGTCCGGCGTCCGCGCCTTCGAGAATGGCGTCGGCTGCAAAGGGCGGCGGAACAAACACCGCGCTGGCGGTCGCGCCAGATTGTTTCACGGCGTCGGCAACGGTGTCGAAAATCGGAACTTTTTTTCCACCGTGCTCGAAGAATTGCCCACCTTTACCGGGCGTGACACCAGCAACGACCTGTGTGCCGTAATCAATCGAAAGCTGCGCGTGCTTGGCGCCGAAGCTGCCGGTGATGCCTTGAATGAGAACCTTCGTGTGGGGGGTAACTAGAATAGACATGGTAAAAATTATTAATTTAGCTTTTCGTAATTAAATGGCACAAGCCCGTCACATCAGCGACGGCACAACGGGAGAAAACGATTTTGGTGACCTTGAGCATAACCGAAGCGATAGGTTAAGTTTTTATGGCACTAAAACTCAACTCTTTTCAAATCGCCAACAGCAGCCGCTTGATTTCTTTGAGCCGGCCTTTAGTGTCCTTTTTCGTGAGACGCGGGAATTTCCCACCGAGCGTGATGAAATTATTCTGGCGCGTAATTTTTAATTTATCGTCCTCCACCTCGATACTGGTCACACTTTTCTCGCTGGCGAGAATTTTTAATTCGCCCACCGCCAACAACATTTCCGCCGCGGGCGGCAACGGACCAAAGCGATCGCGCAATTCTTTTTGCAACGCGTCCAGCAGCGGCTTTTCATTCGCCTGTGCGAGTTTGCGATAAATCTCAATGCGATGATGCGGCTCGGTGACGTAATTTTCCGGCAACGAGCCAGTGTCGCCGAGAAAATCCAGCGCCACGCGCACTTCCACGCGCGGTTTGATTTTTTCGCCCTTCATTGAAGCGACACTTTGCTTGAGCAACTGGCAGTAAAGTTCAAACCCAACCGCAGTGATGTGGCCGCTTTGCTCCGCGCCCAAAAGATTTCCCGCGCCGCGAATTTCCAGATCGCGCATCGCGATTTTAAAACCGCTGCCGAGCGTCGCGTATTGCTTCATCGCGCTGATGCGTTTGCGCACATCGGTGAGCAGTCGCGCGTGGCGTGGCAGCAACAGATACGCGTAAGCCTGATGTTTGTAGCGTCCCACGCGGCCGCGCAATTGGTAAAGCTGACTTAACCCAAAACGGTCCGCGCGATCGATGATGATGGTATTCGCATTTGGAATATCGAGGCCGCTTTCGATGATTGTCGTCGAAAGTAAAACATCCGCTTCGCCGTTCACAAACTTCGTCATCACTTCTTCCAAATCATCCGCGTGCATCTGGCCGTGGCCGACAACAATCCGCGCGTCAGGAACGAGCGATTGCAATTTCGCTCGCATCGCTTCGATGGTCGTCACGCGATTGTGCAGAAAAAAAACCTGTCCGCCGCGCGCGAGTTCGCGTTTGATGGCGTCGCGGATGGTGCGTTCGTCATAAGGCGTGGCAATCGTCTCGACCGGCAACCGGTCGTGCGGCGGCGTTTGGATCGTGCTCATGTCGCGGGCGCCGGTCAGCGCGAGATACAGCGTGCGCGGAATCGGCGTGGCGCTGAGCGTCAGCACATCCACCATCGTGCGCAGGCGCTTGAATTTTTCTTTGTGCAACACGCCGAAGCGTTGCTCTTCATCAATCACGACAAGTCCTAAATCTTTGAACGCGATGTCGTCCTGCACGATGCGATGTGTGCCGACGACGATATCCACCGCGCCCGCCGCAAGATTTTCAATCACCTTGCTCGCCTCGCGCTTGGTTCGAAAACGCGAGAGCAATTCCACACGCACCGGATAATCCGCCATGCGTTCGCGAAAATTATTAAAATGTTGCTGTGCGAGAACCGTCGTCGGCACGAGAATCGCAACTTGTTTTCCGTCCATCACGCACTTGAACGCCGCGCGAATCGCCACTTCGGTTTTTCCAAAACCCACATCGCCACAGATCAAACGATCCATCGGCTTCGCGCGTTCCTGATCCGCTTTCGTCGCGGCAATGGCAGTGACTTGATCCGGCGTCTCCTCGTAAATGAATGAACTTTCAAACTCCCGCTGCCATTGCGTGTCCGGCTTGCACGGATGACCCGACTGCGTTTCGCGCACGGCCTGAATGCGCAACATTTCCGCCGCGATGTCGCGCACGGCGCGTTCCGTCTGCTCCTTGGCCTTTGCCCAACGCGTGCCGCCAAGCTGGTTCAGCGGCGGATTCGCCTTGCCCGCGCCGACATATTTGCTGACGAGATGGGCCTCGCTCACGGGCACATAAAGTTTCGGCGATTCTTCGCCGTCGTTGGCCGGCGCAAATTCTACAACGAGACATTCGTTTGTATCCACGGGCTGATCATCACCCGCCGGCGCATGGCGGCTCTTGCCCACCGGCATCATTTTCAAACCCCGATAACGCCCGATGCCGTGCTGCAAATGCACGACCAAATCGCCTTCCTCCAGATCCGTGAAATCGATGTCGAGCGCCGAGCGCGCGGCCTGCGCATGGGAATTTTTTTGCCGGCGCGGGCGCTGGATTTTGTAGCGCCCAAAAATTTCCGCATCGGTGACAACGACGACTTTTGCCGCGTCGCAAATAAATCCGCGAGCGAGCGAACCGATTTGAATCACCAATTTTTCTTCGACGCCAAAACCATGTTCCTGCCAGATTTCTTCAAAGCGCTGGCGTTCGCCATCGTTGTTGCAAAAAACGTGGACGAAAAAATCCTGTCGCAACCAGCGATGCAGTTGCTGAAAAAATTCGCGGCGCTGCGCCTCGGCAATCTGCGGTTCCGGCGCGCGTTCCGCCAGCGGACGAAATGCGTCGAGGGTTTCAAATTGCAATCCAGT
>JBAXIY010000044.1:0-18873 GCA_037138135.1 Verrucomicrobiia bacterium | reverse complement strand
CGGATGGTGCGAAAGTGGGAATATGGTCAAACTTGCCCGAACGAGAATCATTGGCAGGTTTTGGCGCACCTATTGCACTTGGATTCTCAGGTTCTAAAAAGCACAAACCATACGCTAGAGTAGCTTGTTGGGATTTACACACAAAATAATGACGAAGGTTTGATTTCCGTGGTTCTAAATCCCTTTTGCCATCTGGTGATCAGGTCATCGCCACCCTGCCAAAACAATAATTCTTTGGCCTGAAATTCTGATTAAACATCCGCAGCTATATAAGTTCAACCGTGAATTATTTGAAGTGAAACTTGGCGATTCGTAATTCGATTGGGTTCGATTGATTATGATGGATTTTTAGTAACTTGCCTTACCCAAATTTTTCCACACATCAGTGTTTCGCCCTCCTCCCTAGGGAATGGACAAAGAAACAAGGAAAACATAAACTAAAACCAATGCTTGGACTAACAAATGAGTGATCCAGAAAAGTGAACCCTCTCAATTGCGTGAATTCTAAACTCAATCAGCGTGTCTTCCAACTGGTGCTGCCATTGTTGGTTTTCCTGTTGGCACAAGGGCGGTTGGGCGCGCAGGGGACGTTGCCGGAGGTTCCCGTGTCGCGCGATTATCTGGTTGAAAACTGGCAAATCGAGCAAGGGTTGCCGCGGAACACCATTTCTTCAGTGGTTCAGGATCAACTGGGTTATATATGGCTGGGAACACCTTACGGTTTGGTCCGGTTTGACGGCGAGCGGTTTGAGACTTGGGGGCAGAATGTCTCGCCGCAGTTGGCTAACGGCGGCGTGAAACAGTTGCTTGCCGATAGCAACGCGACGTTGTGGGTCGTTTCCGATCGGTTCGGGCTGTTGCGGTTGGCGGGTGGGGGATTGCAACGCTTCGGCATGGATTCCCTGCCATTGGGCGTGTCTGTTGACTCCGTGGCTCAAGACAAACATGGCATCCAGTGGGTGACCATGAGCGATGGAAAGTTGCTGAAGTTGGTGGGCGACAAATTCGTGCCCGTGGACGACTTGTCCCGCTTCGCCAAAGGGCCGACGCCTTTCACCCTGATTAACGACATCCAAGGGGGGTTGTATTTTCAGAAGCAGAACAGCTACGGCTGGATAGAGAACGGGGTGGTAACCAACGAGACGAGATTATCTCGTAGTGTTATCCGGCTCGCACCGGCTCGGGATGGAGGCATGTGGCTTTCTACCGGCAAAGAATTGCGTCATATATTTTCAGGCCAGACGAATTTGGGAGGCATTCAGTTGCCGTCTCCATCTACCCGCTACAATGTCGGGATGCTTTATGAGGATCGGGCGGGAACGCTTTGGGTGGGCACGGCCCAGCATGGATTGCTCCGGGTGGTGAAAGGGCAGTTGCAGAAAATTGAAGAAGTGCATAATGCCGTTTTGAGCATCGCGGAGGACCGAGAGGGAAATTTGTGGATTGGCACGGACGGCGGCGGCTTGTTCAAGCTGCGTCCGCGCGGGTTTGAAATGAAAGGAATGTCACAAGGAAGTATCTCGTCGGTTTCCGGAGATTGGGTTGTTTCAATCGGGAAAACACCCCGAAGGATTCGCGCCGATGGTGGTCTGGAGACGGAGAATAATGTAAATTCGAGAGATATAATAAGTGTCTTGGATGATCCCGCCGAGGGAGTTTGGTTTGGCACCTCCTTCAATAGGTTAATTCATTTTTCGAAGGAAGGTTTGCGCAGCTCTGTTAGTGTGCTCGTGTCTCCAACCCCAAATCGGCAACTGCGCGTTTTGCATCGCGACCTGCGGGGCAATCTCTGGATCGGAGGTAATCCTGACGGACTTTTCCTCCTGCCCGTCGGCAAGACTGAGGAATTCGTAAATCTGTCGCCGCAGAAGTTTCGTAAGCCCATCACCGCCATTGCCGAAAACAAGCAGGGCGAGGTCTGGGTCGGCACAAGTCTGGGCGAAGTTCATCGATGGAATGGCCATGACTTTGTCAGCTATGGCGTCACGAACGGATTGGAAGGCTCACCCATCGGCGCGCTGACATTTTCCCGCGATGGCCGATTGTGGGTGGGCACGCTCGGCGATGGGCTGGGTTGCTGGTGGGACGGAAAGTTCAAGTTCGTCACGCTCGCCGACGGTCTGCCGGACAACGTCATTTCGCAACTGATTGAGGACGACGCCGGCTGGCTTTGGGTGGGCTCTTCGCGCGGCATTTTCCGGGTGCGCATGTCCGAATTGGTTGAGTTCATGGCTGGGCGTGGAAAAGAAGTGGCGGCGGTTCTGTTCGGTCGCTCCGAGGGTTTGGAAAACATCCAGTGTTCGGCGGGCTACCAGCCGTCCGTGTGGAAGACGGCCGCCGGGGAACTGCGGTTTGCCACGAGCAAGGGGGTGGTCACCGTCAATCCGGCCTGGTTGCCGGTGAATCAGCAACCGCCGCCGTTGGTTTTGGAACAGGTGCTGGTGGACGGCCTGGCAATGACCAATGGCGCGGAACTCCAGTTGCCGCATGATTACAAGCAAATACAGTTTAGCTATGCCGCCTTGAGTCTCACCGCGCCTGACCGGGTGCGCTATCGCCGGCAGTTAACGGGATTTGACACAGGTTGGGTTGAGGGCGGACGGGAGCGAATGTCCACATATCCACGCCTGCCGCCGGGCCGCTACGAATTTCGCTTTACGGCGTGCAACAATGATGGCATCTGGAATGAAAAGCCCGTGCGGTTGACCTTCGTGGTTAAACCCGCCTTTTGGCAGACCGGCTGGTTTCGGGCGGTCGCTTTGCTGGTGTTTGCCAGCGTGGTCGCGGCGGTGGCGCGTTACGTCTCGATCTTGCGGTTGCAGCGGCAATTGAGACGGCTGGAGCAGGAGCGCGTCATTACCCGGGAACGCGCGCGCATCGCCCGCGATCTCCATGACGACCTTGGAGCGCGCCTGACCCAGATGGCTTTTCTCGTGGATCTTACGGCGACTGAACCGACCGTTTCCGGAGAGATTCAAACGCAGCTCTGGGAAGTATCCAAACAGGCTCGGCAGGCCACGAGTTCCCTGGATGAAACCGTGTGGATGGTGAACCCGGAAAAAGATTCGCTGCCGCACCTCGTCGAATATCTCCGCCATTACGCCGATGAATTTTTCCGGCGGACGCCGATCCGCTGCTGGCTGCACATTTGCATCAATCCTCCCGAATGTTCGTTGTCTGGCGAAATGCGGCAGCAAATCTTTTTCGCCGTGAAGGAGGCGTTGACCAACGTGCTCAAGCACTCCGGCGCCACGGAAGTCTCCCTCCGCATCAATGTGCGCCGGCCTTTGCTGCGCATTGTAATCACTGACAATGGCAGGGGGTTTTCCGCCGGCACCGTCGAGAAAGCGCGGCACGGATTGGCCAATCTGGAACATCGTTTGCGGGAGATCGGTGGCCGCTGTGTGGTGCGCCCTGCGTTGGGCGGCGGCACGCGCGTGGCGATGCGGGTCCGCTTGCCACTTCCGCTTTCGTCGGGGCGTGACAGTCTGTATGATCAACGGGGTCGCCCATAATAAACCAACCCAGATATATCTGAATGTCCATTCGCGTTGCCATTGTGGAAGACGATCTCGGCGTGCAGCAGGCGCTCAAGGCCATCGTCACCCGCGCCCCCGGTCTGCGTTTCGCCGGCGCCTACGGCAGCGCCGAAGAGGCCTTTGACAAGATTATTGCCGTCCGCCCCGAGGTGGCGCTGGTGGATATCAACCTGCCAGGAAAAAATGGCATCGAGCTCGTGACCGAACTCAAGGCGAAGTTGCCGGAGTTGCTCGTGATGATGATCACCGTTTATGAGGACGGCGACCAGATATTTGCCGCGCTCCAGGCGGGCGCGGCGGGCTACCTGCTCAAACGTTCCGAACCGGAGGAAATCGTTCAGGGCATTGAACAGCTTTACGCCGGAGGCGGTCCGATGTCGCCGGCGGTGGCGAGCAAGGTGATCGCCTTTTTTCAGCAAAAGGCGAAACAAACCGATGAGCTGGAACAGCTCACGGCCCGGGAGTTGGAAATCTTGAAGGAATTGGCCGAGGGCTACCGCTACAAGGAAATTGCGAGCCGGTGCAAAGTCACCATCGACACGGTTCGGGCGCACCTGCGGCATATTTACGCGAAACTGCACGTCCAATCGCGCACCGAAGCCGTGGTGAAATTCATGGAAAACAAATCCCGCTTCGGGAGCAGTTGACGGATTTCAGCTGGTCGCCGCCACCGCCAAGGTCGCCGGCGGAATGGAATTGTTCTGCAGTTGGAATTCCCAGTCTACTCCTCTTATTACCCAAACATGCAATAGACGCGTGGCCCAATTCAGTGGAAATTATACCACACATATGCCAACGACGAAGCCTTATAAAATCAACGAGAACCGCATCAAATGTGCTCGAGCCTTCACGCTTATTGAATTGTTGGTCGTGATTGCGATCATTGCCATTCTAGCCGCAATGCTGCTGCCAGCACTGGCGCAGGCTAAGAAAAAGGCGCAGGGAATAAAATGCGTGAACAACCAGAAGCAAATCGGCGTGGGCTTCCAACTGGTGATTGATGACGGGCCGCCATGGCTGGGGCCCGGCTATTTTCCGGGAGCAAAAGGACAAGATGAAGCCGGCCTAAATTACTCTTGGTTTTACCTTGCGGGAACAGCCATCGGGATGAAGGCCGACCAACGCCCGACCCTTCCTACCGGGGATTATTTCACGAACAATAATGGCGGGGTGCTCATTTGTCCCAGCTCCCCGGCGCCATATATCGGCACTAGTAATAACACCAATTCCTACGGCTACTACCAAGGTAATTTAGGGAACGATCCCAAAGCCGCCAACCCACGCAACGTAAAACAGTCCAGCATTCTAAAGCCTTCTGACGCGTTGGTCATCTGCGACTCGATCAATAACGGACAGCTTAACAACGTCTTGGTTCCTTTCGGGAACGGAGCTAACGGTCGGCCGCCCGGAACACTGCACAGTGGCAGTGCCAATGTGCTGTTTGCGGACTGGCACGTGGGCCGCCCGAATCCATACAGTGTCTTTGCCAATAATGCCGAAGGGAATCCGTGTTGGGATGGCTATTATCATTGAAGTCGTTTTTTCAGTGTTCCGTCCAACGCACGGGCTTCTCCCATAAGTGCGTTGGATCGGAGCTGGCTGTTATTTGCGTAACGGGAGACCGGAAACCGTGATTTTGAATACGTCTATTGTTGTTTGGGCGCTTGCGCTCTTTCTGGCCAACGAGGTGGTGGCCAATCTCTTCGCGCTTTTGAATCGCCGGAAATTCGTGAATGGCTGGGCGGTGCATGGTTGGCTGGCCCTGCCGGCGTTCGCCGTCGTGCTCGCTCCCGCCTTGGCCGACTTCGGCTCTGGCGCGCTGATCGCGGCGCAGCCGGCGTTGCTGCGGGCCGCCGTGGCGGTTCTCTGCACGATGGTTTCGCAGGCGGCATTGTGGGCGGAAGTGTTTCTGCTGACCGGGTTGGTGCTGGACGGCATGAGCGGTGGTGTGCCCGATCGCAATATGGTTCTCGGCAACAGCAAGAGCGGCATGCTAAAGGGCGCGGTCTACAGCGGCATTTTGATGGGGCTATTGCAACTCGCGCGCATGATCGTTTCGCTGCCGGCGGTGAACGAAGCGTATCAAGGCATGCCATTCCTCGTGCTGGCGCTGGTCGGGGTCTGTTCCTTTCCAATAATCAAAACCGTCATCGAGTCTTTCGATGGCAGCCAGAGTTTTTACCAACGCGCCTTGAGTGCTTACCGGAACCCGACGCTTTATGTTCGTGGTTTGGTCGTGGGGCTAATCGTCGCCGTGGCGGTGAACCTGCACTTGCCCACGCGGGACACCGACTTACGGCTGGAGTTTGGCGCGGTGGCGGGATTACTGGCCTACGCCGGAGTGAGTCTGGCGCGCGATTTGTTTTTGGGAATGCGCGGTCGCGGCGGAGTCAAATCTGCCCGGCTTTATCTGGTGGACGCCGGCATGGGCGTATTCATCGGCGCTGCGCTGGCGTTTTACTTTGATGTCAGCCAAATCCCGATTGTGCTGACCAAGTTTAATCTCTACACGAGTTTCGGCATGAATCCGAACGACCTCGTGAACGCCTGCAACAGTGTGCGCACGACCCGGCCGGATGAATTTCGTTTGCTGCTGAACAACTGGGGTTACATCCAGCTCGGGGCCGTGAGCGGCGGCACCCGAATGCTGTTCAACGAGGCACTCATCGGCGTGTCCGTGTGGGGCATCGCCGCGTGGCTGTTTGCGATCAACCGCGCCTTCATGGAGGCCGGCTTCAACCGCAGTTGGAAACCGGTGAAACGCCTCTCGTCCAAGGACGGCGCGGCGGATCTGGTCGCGGGAACGATTCGCGTGATGCGGTGGGGACTTTGGATGTCGCCGGTGATCTTCAGCTTCCTGCGGCCGATGGGCACGCCGACCTGGTATAATCAGGACGGTGCCATCCGCACGCTGTTCGCGACCGCGAATAGCCTTTGCCTGAGCCATGACGCATTCAACACCTGGAGTCTTGGCATCTTCACCTGGATTTTGGTTTATGGCGGGTTTCGCATTCTCATCTTCATAGACCACATGGGGCTGCGCGTTGCCACGCTGGTGAATCTGAGCTTCATCGGCATGGATCGGCTGGACGAAAAAGTGGCGCGTTTTATCGGACCGCATGCGGCGGCGCGCTACATCCCCGAAGGCGTGAAACGCTTCACCACGTGGGCGCCGCTGTTGATTCCATTTTATCTGCCGGCCGGCGCCGAATGGGACAAGGTGTGGAACGACAGTCAGGCCACGCTGGCGAAATCCGGCGGGCACATGGATTATTCGCTGGTGGCGCTGGGCGCGTTCGTCTTGCTCGTCATCGTGGCCGTTGGGATCGTCCGGCGTTACGCAAAATCAAAAGCAAAATCTTCCAGCCGGCTTTGCCTCAGCAATCTCGCTTACGAAGTGGAATTGAAGCCAAGCGGCGAAGCCAACAGCCGCCTGACCAAACAAAATATCATGCTGACGCGCCCCGCTTACGAGAGCGTCGAACCGGCGGGCCGCGCGCTTTTCTTGACCGAGAACGCTGGTGCTGGCGAAATCAAGAGCTGGCCGGTGCTGGGCAATCATCCGGCGGAATTATTTCCGAAAGCCGCCGTCGCGATGGCCGACGGCAAGTTGAGCGTGGTGCAGACCGCCAACGATTTGCGCGCTACTTTGTTGATCTCGCTGCCCGACGACAAGTCGGCGGTTGAACGCTGGGAACTGACCGTCGAAAATTTTTCCGGCCAACCGCGCGCTTTGAGCGTGACGCCTTATCTCGAATGGCTGCTCTGCGGCGCGGGCGAAGATCGCAATCACACCCAATACAACCGGCTCTATCCGGAGATGTCCTACGACAGTGCGCTCAATGCCGTGCTGGCGTTGCATCGCCACTCGCACAAGGTCGGTTTCATCGCGGCCGCCACGCCGCCGGACGGATTTCTGACGGGGCGCGCTGATTTCATTGGCCGCGCCGGCACTCTTTGGAATCCCGTCGCCTTGCGCACGGGAAATTTTCTGCCATGCCGCGACACCGCCGCCTATCCGTCCTTCGATCCGATTGGCGCGCTGCGTTTGCCGCTAACCGTCCAGCCGAAGGGCAGCGCGAAAGTTTCGTTCCTCGCCGGTTGCGCGGATTCGGAAAAGCAGGCCGCGGAGTGGATCAAAGATCATCTCGCACCGACGACTCGCGCGGCGCAACCGGCCGAAACCGGAGGTGCGCGTCATCCGATGATTGGGCACGGAGAAATTCCGCCGGGAACAAACTTGCCCTACACTGAATATGAAAACGACGGCGCGACGCTCCATGTGCGGACGCCGTTCACGCCGCGTCCGTTTGACCACACGATGTCCAACTCGCTCGGCCATGTCCTCTGCGTGACGAACCGCGGGCTTCACACCTCCGCCAGCGGCAACGCGCAGCAGAACCGGCTCACCACCGACTGGGCCGACTTGGTGACGCGCGAGTTGCCCGCAGAGGCGTTCTATCTTTACGACGAGTCGGCGAAAGCCTGGTTTTCGCCGACCTACGAACCGCTGCGTGACCCGGCGGCGCAGCACGATGTCCGCTTCAGTTGGGATGGCTCGGCCACCTATACGATGCGCAAGGATTGGCTCGAAACGGAACTGACGACGCATGTGCCGATGGATGCGCCGACGGGCGTCTATCTGCTGACGCTGCGCAATCACAGTTCCACCGCGCGCCGGTTGCGCGTCGTGCCGTATTTTCAAATCGCCCTGGCGCACAGCCCCGAAATGGCCGGCAAACTTGAGATTCAAAACGATGCCAGCGGCGTGCTGTTCTTCCAGAACCGGAACAACCCCTTCCGCTCCGGTCCGGCGTTTGTCGCGATGAGCCACGCAGCGACGGCGGTGGCGACCGAACGCGGCGCATTTTTTGGCACGGGCCGTTCCTTTGCGCATCCGGATTTTGTCGAGACTGGCAAATTGGCGGCGGCGGGCGGCGATGCCATGGCTTGCGCCGCGCTGGTGGCGGAGTTGGAGATTCCGGCGAATGGCGAGACGACGATTGCCGTTTTGCTGGGGCAGGCCGACACGCTGGCGCAGGCGCGCACTTGCATCGCCAATTTGAATTCCGTGGCGCAGGCGCAAAGCAGTCTGGCAAAAACGCGGGAATGGTGGCGGCGGTTCGTCTCGACCGTCAGCGTGAAAACTTCCGACGCCGAGTTTGACGGCTATGTGAACTGGATGAAATATCAGGCGCTGGCCGAGCGCATCTGGGCGCGCAAGGGATTTTATCAGGCGAGCGGCGCGTTCGGATTCCGTGATCAGCTTCAGGACACCGTGAATCTCATCTGGGCCGAGCCGGCGCTGGCGCGCAAACAACTGCTGCTGCACGCGGCGCAGCAATTTCCGGAAGGCGATGTGGTGCATTGGTTCTTCACCTTGCAGGACGGGCGCACCGGTTTTGTCTCCCGCTCGCATGCCTCGGACAATTTGCTCTGGCTGGCTTGGGGCGTGTCCGAATATGTCCGCATGAGCGGTGACACCGGCCTGCTCGATGAATCGGTGACTTACCTGACCAGTGAGACGCCGCTGCCGCCGTTGCCGCAGGGCAAGCACGGCATGGGCTTCAACCCGCTGCGTTCGCCGGTGGCCGACAGCGTTTATGCGCATGTGCTGAAGGCGATTGATTTGGTTTTGGAAAAACGCATGGGCGCGAACGGCCTGCCGTTGATTGGCACGGGTGACTGGAATGACGGCCTCGACGAAATCGGCAGCGAAGGTCGCGGCGAAAGCGTCTGGCTGGCGTTCTTCCTGACTTACATCCTCAAGAATTTGCTCGCCACCATCGAGCAGCGCGACGGCGCGGATCGGCGGAAACATTACGAACAAAAACTGGAGACTCTCATTGCCGCTACGGAGAAAACCTGGCGCAATGATCGTTACCTGCGGGCGATTCACGACGACGGCACGGAGATTGGCGTCGCTGGCGCGGGTTACTGGGAGACTGACGCGCTGACGGCAGCGTGGGCGGTTTATTCCGGAATCAACTTGGAACGCGCCCGCATCGCGGTGGACACGGCGCTGCGCGTGCTCGAAACCGACAAGATCATCAGCCTCGGCTACCCGCCGTTGCGCGCCGACACGAAGCCGTTTCTGGGTCGCAGCAGCTATTATCCCGAAGGCGTGCGCGAGAACGGAATGTATAGCCACGGCGTGCAGTGGTTGGTGCGGGCTTGTCGTTTGCTTTCGGAACAATTCGCGGCGGCGGGCGATGCCGGTCTGGAGAAATATTATCGCGATGCCTCGGCGCGGCTGTGGTTCAAGATTTCGGCGATTTCGCACACGACGCCTGGAGAAATTGAAATTTACGGCGGGCAGCCGAACAAACAATCCGCCGATTATCTGACCAAGTTCGATCCCGGTCGCATGATTTGGAACGGCTACACCGGCGCGGCCGGGTGGATGTTCCGGCAGGCGATTGAAGGCGTCATGGGCGCAACGCTGGTCGGCGGCGAAGTGCGTTTGCCGGGTGATTTTGCCGAGCCGCGCGGCAGTCTCACCTGCAAGGAATTGAAACGGGATGTAACTTTGAGTCCGTTGAACAGCACTAAATGAAAATCACGAATAAAAAAATATTTTCCTGCGTCGCGCCGCTGCTGCTGGCCGCCGTGGCGATGACAACCGGCTGCCGGTCGGTGCAAACGCCGGTCAAAGTGGCGCGCGTTGCGCCGGAAGACAAGCACGCGCAGAAGCTGGTGGCGAACGCGTTTCGCTTCATTGATCCCGCGCATGGCTTGATTGATCCCGCGTCCGGATATCCGGCGGAAGGCTGGAATCAAGATCCCAAGCGCGGTTTATTTTTACATTCTTTCACGCAGCTCACGGCCATCGGCGAGCGGGTGGAACTGCTGGCGTGCATCGCGGCCGGGCAGGCGGACAATCCATACCTGTCACGCGAACAGGCGTTGGCGGATCTTGAAAAAATCGTCAAAAGCTTGCGGGCAGATCAGATTGACCCCGGTGTCAGCGACCGGGGATTGCTCTGCAATTTTCTCGCGTTCGAGGGCGCGCGGCGGCTCGGACCGCTCACCACCAGCGTGCAGCGCAATGATTTTGTGACGGCGTTCGGCGAATCGCCCGGCACGAACATCTGGGCGGATCTCGCGGCTTGCAACTGGATTCAACTTGAAAAAGAAGGCGCGGAGGGCCGCGTGAAGCGCTCTGCCAAGTATGGCCGTGATTATTTTGACGGCGCGCTGAAGCCTTACGCGGAGCAGGGGCTCGCGGATGCGATTATGAAGCTGCTGGATCATCGCGTGGTGCAGATCATCTTCGGTGACAACGCCAATCTGACCGCCTCGGTGGCCAAGTCCATAGGCGCGTTGTTCGATCCATCCATTCGTGACAATCCGCGCGCTGCGGCGCTGCGGGCGTCGTTGGAGCAGTTTCTCGAAAACCAGCGCGCCGGTTACGCCAATCTATACGACGCGAAAGAAGGCAGCTTCGCCTTCGGCTGGAACGCGACGGAAAACCGGTTTTACGGCTGGGACACCAAGGACGGCAACTGGGTGATCGGGCGGATGAATTATTTCATCAACGAATTTCGCGGCGCGTGGACTTTTGTGGTGGAACGCTATGGCCTGCCGTTGGACGCGATTCGCGCCGGCACTTTCAAACTGAATCCGTATGTGCTGCAGGACGGGCGCACGGTCTATGTGCCGGCGGCTTGGGAAGGGTCGGCGTTCCAGATTCTCGGTCTGTCGCTGTTCATGCAGGAGTTGAACACGCCCGGCTGGCGCGACTTGATGCGCAACGCGGTCGCAGCCGAGCTGGATTATTCAATCCGAAACGGTCTGCAGGGATTTCTCTCGGAATCTTACAACGGCAACGGCACGGAATACACCGGCAAAGTAGGAATTCCTAAACTGGCGGTGACGAAAGAACCACGCATCACCAATACGCCGTCGCTTTACACGCTGGGTGTGGCTTACTCGATTAACCCGGTGGGAGTGGAGGCGTTGCTGGCGAAAAACTGGCCGACGATTAAGAAGCTGCTCACCGACCACGGCCCGTGGGAAGGCTGGCAGGCTGAGAAAAAATCCGTGATCAAATTCCAAACCTCTGCACACACGCTGGCGCTGCTGCTGGGATTTGTTGGAACGGGAACGGAGAACATGACGCGCTATCTGCAAAACGCGGGTCTGCCGACGGACCCGTCGGTGATTCATCACGCGGCGACCGGGCCGGCGGCGAATCTGCTGGCCGGAGATTTCAACATCTTTGCTTGGTGTCGGGAGAACGACCGCTTGCAACAGCGGCGTGAGGGCGAGCGATTCAGTGTTTTCGGCAAGGGAATCACGGGCGCGAATCTGGCCATCGTGCTGGCCGAATCTGTCCGTCTCAATCTCTCGGGGCGCACGCTGCAACTGCGCTACCGGTCGGCCACGGCTTTACCCGGTTGCGTGTTGCGCTTCACGCCGCGCGGCCAAAAAGGCGGGATGAGCACCGAGGCGACGCTAAATCTGGCGGCCACCGGCGACACGGAAGGACAACTCACGATTCCGCTGCCGGCGACGCCGTTGCTCGACGACATCAAGGAAATCATCCTCGTGCTGCCAGATTTGAACGGCGATGCGCCGTTGAATTTGAGCATTGAGAAATTGGTGGCCGGACAGTGAAACAAAATAGCGGAAATAATAAATTCAAATGAAAGCAAGTCTTCTCTTTGCAGCCACGTTGCTGCTAACCCCATTGGCAAAAGTTCACGCGGCGGAAACCAACGCCATCAAGCCGAACATTCTTTTTATTTTGAGTGACGATCATGCGTTGCGGACCATTGGAGCTTACCCGGATTCCATCATCAAGACGCCGAGCATTGACCGGCTCGCGTATGAAGGGGCGATTTTCAACAACTGGTTCGTGGGCAATTCCATTTGTTGTCCGTGCCGAGCCACGCTGCTGACCGGCAAGCACAGTTGCGCCAATGGCGTCCTCGGCAACAGCTCCACTTGGAATACCAAGCAATGGTCTTATCCGCGCGAACTGGGCAAGGCCGGCTACCAAACCGCCTTGATCGGCAAGTGGCACATCAATGGCAACCCGACCGATGAGTTCCAGCAGTGGGAAATTCTCTATGGGCATGGCGGTCAGGGAACCTATTACAATCCAACCTTCCTCAGCTCTGACGGTTCCACTCACACGGTTGAAGGTTACGAGAGCGACATCATCACCGACAAGGCCGTGGACTGGTTGAAGCACCGGGATGCCGCCAAACCCTTTCTGCTCTGCGCGCAATTCAAATCCCCGCACACGCCCCGCACACCGTCGGCGCGCCACATGAAAGATTATGAGGATGTGACTTTCCCGGAGCCGCCAACCCTCTTCGACGACTACTCCACCCGCCAGCCTTTCGTGGCGGATGTGTGGATGAAACTCAGTGGCATGACCGGAGACGGAATTGGCGTAGCGCCGACTGCCGAAGAGTTTGCGGCGCACCCGCAGCAAAGGATGCCGGAGTTCCTGGAGGTAATGAATCCCGCCCAGCGCGCCGCCTGGCACGAAGTCTATGACCCGCGCAACCGCGAATATCAAAAACTCAAAGCCGCCGGTAAACTCAACGGCAAGGACGGCGTTCACTACATTTACCAGCGCTTCATCAAGGACTACGTTCGCACCATCGCCGGTCTGGACGAGGATATCGGCCGCATCCTTGCCTATCTCGACGAAACCGGTCTCAGCAGCAATACCATCGTCATTTACAGTTCCGACCAGGGATTTTTTACCGGCGAACACGGTTGGGCGGAGAAACGGTGGATGTATGAGGAAAGTTTCAAGGCGCCGCTCATTATGCGCTGGCCCGGCAACATCAAGCCCGGCACGCGCATTGACGCGCTCACGCAGAACATTGATCTGGCACCGACACTGCTGACCGCCGCCGGCATCCCCGTGCCAAAGGAAGTCCAAGGTCTTCCGCTGCAACCGGTGTTGGGCGGTAACATCCCCGCCGACTGGCGAAAGGATGTCCTCTACACCTATTACGATGGCGGCACACCGGCAGCTAGCGGTGAATACAATATGCCCCGGCACATGGGTGTGCGGGATGACCGCTACAAGCTCATCTCCTTCTACGACTACAGCGCCTGGGAGTTTTACGACCTGCAAAAGGATCCGCACGAGTTGAATAACGTCTTTGACAAGCCGGAATACGCCAAGGAAGTGGCGCGGCTCAAAGAACGGCTGAACGCTTTGAAAGAACAATTTCAGGTTCCGGAGCCTCCCAAGCTTGTCCCGAAGAATAAAAATCACCCCAAAAAAGCTGTTCGATCAAAAATAATCGGCGACCCGGCGGCCACAAACAATATCGTTCAAAATTCCAACAGGGATTAAATGATGATGAAAACCATCATTGTTTTAATTTCTTTCCTAGCGCTGCGTATGTTCGTGATCGAAGCCCGTAGTTCTTCCCGCGACATCAGGCCAAAATAATTATCACCCGGTAAGTAAAATCGACCATGAAGCCGATACATTCTTCAAAATCAGGTGGAAGGGTAAAATATTTTTTTTGGCCATCCCGTTTATGAAAATAATTGCAGCTTTTTTGGTTTTGCTGATTGGGTGCATGGCGGTGGGTCATTGCCAAAACCTGCAAACGAATGCACCTCGGCTGATCATAAAAACGGATGACATCGGTTTTTGTCATGGCGCGAACATGGCGTTCAAACGGGTTGCGGAACAGGGGGTGGTGTCGTCGGCGTCCGTCATCGTCAATACCCCGTGGCTGGATGAGGCGGTGGAGATTTTGAAGCAGCATCCGGAAATCAGCGTGGGCGTCCATTTGAATTTAAATTCGGAATGGAAGGAATATAAATGGGGACCGGTGACGCCTTATGATCAGGTGCCGAGCCTGGTGGATTCGTTCGGAAAGTTTTACGGGACCCGTAAGGAATTCCTTTCGCATCGGCCCAAAGTCAGCGAGGTGGCGAAGGAACTCCGGGCGCAGATTGATCTGGCGAAGCGGAAAGGACTGAGGATTTCCTACATTGATTGTCACATGGGTACCGCGATTTCGACACTGGAGTTTCAACTCGAATTGGAAAAAATCGCGAAGGAATATCACATCGGCATTTCGCGCTATTTTGGGGAGCAGGAAGTGCCCATTTACTCGGTGGCACCGGAGCAAAAGCTGTCCCGGACTTTGAAGAATCTGGAAACGATGACCAACGGTGGACTTTATTTGCTGACATGCCACGTGGGGACGGACGACGCGGAGATGCAGGCGATGACGACCGGCTTCGGCCTGAAGAACATGTCAAAACACCGCCAAGCGGAGGCCGACGTGTTATGCAACCCGGAATTCAAAGAGGCAATGCCGGCCAAGGGCATCCAACTGGTCGGTTACCAAACAGTCTTAGACCAGAGAAACATGATCCGGCCTCTTGTTTCGGACAAATATGATGAGGTGGTGAAGCAGGCCATGGAAAAAAAGGTTCCATGAAACAATCCCGTTCGCCAACCCTTACCACTATAATACGTTTGCGGCCATTTCATTTTTAGTTAAACCATTTATGAAAAATAAAATCATATTTCGACCCTTGCTCGGGTTAATCTTGTTGAGCAGTGCCCACGCATTTTGCGCGGAGCCAAGCAACGGCCTCGCTCCCGAGGTCACCTCGCTCAACCTTAAAGACAACCTCTATCAGCTGGAAGCCAAGTTGCCCGACTTGGAAATACCTTACATTAGCGTTGCCCCGGAGGATAAAAAGGACGGGCTAATTGTTGGCAAGCTAGGCGTTGATGGCGGCAACGCCGAACTGGTTCAAAAATTTGCCGAGGAATTGGCGGCTACTCCAAAGGTCGAAACGGATCCGAAAGGCGAGAAGACGACGGGCACAGTGGACAGCCTGCTCATCAACTACAAGGGCAAGTTGATTTTTGAATCTTATTATCGCCGGGGTCGCGCCAATTTTCCGCATTACCAGATGTCCATCACTAAATCCTACACCGCGCTGGCCTTGGGCCGGGCGATGCAATTGGGTCTGCTCAAGCTCGAAGATGTGGACAAGCCTGCCATCGGTTTTTTGAAAAAATTGGACACCACCAAGCTCGCCACCGGAGCCGAGGCAATCACCCTCGCGCAAGCGATGCAGATGGGCTCAGGCATTCGCCTGCCCGATGAAAAGGCCAAAGAGTTGCTCAAGAGTCCGGCGCAGCTCAAGGGGCAGGGGGAAATCCAGGCCTATCTTCAAAACAGCGATCCCATTCCCCCGGCACCGCGCCAGTTTAAGTATCAAGAATCCGATCCGGCCATCGCGATGCAAGTCTTGGATGCCGTGGCACCGGGCGGCGCGGAGCAGTTCATTCAAAACGAACTGCTCAAGCCGATGGGCATCACCCAATATCATTGGGAGACCGCCGTCAGCGGTTTGCCAAAATCAGCGGCTGGCAGCAGCCTGCTCTCCCGCGACATGGTGAAGTTTGGCGAACTCATTCTCAACCATGGGAAATGGCAGGGTCAGCAACTCATTCCCGAAGCTTACATCACGCGGGCGACTAGCCCGAATGTGCATAGTTACAGCACCTACTATTATGGCTTTTTCTGGTGGGTGGAGGATTTTAAATTGGGCGAAAAAACCTATCACGCTGTCGAGGGCCGGGGCGCCGGCGGGCAGTTTATTTTCATGTTCCCCGAATTGGATCTAATTGCAGTTGTTACTTCACACGACAAGGGCATGGGCAACATGCTGACCACACTGCCCAAGAGGATTATTCCAGCGTTCGATGCAAAAAATGAATCAAACTAAATTTGAACCCGAGTAAATCCGTCATGAAAACAAAAATCATCCCCCAATCCTTGCTCGCGTTAGCCTTGCTGGGCAGCACCCTCTCTCTTCCCTTCCTTCTCAATGCTGCCGAACTGCCTCGGTTGCCCAAAGAAATCAATCCCCTTGAACTGGGTTACAAAGAGCAGGCTAAATTGCCCAAACTGGCGGAAGCCTACGTCAGCACCTCGCCGCAGGATTTGGGCGATGGTCTGCAGGTGGGCAAGCTGGATCACCCCGGCACTCCCCAAGCCGTCGCTGCACTCATCGCGGATGATAAAGCTGGAAAATATTCCGACCTCGATAGCATTCTGCTCTGGAAGGACGGCAAGCTGATCTTTGAATACTACAACCGCCATGGCCGGGTGGACGCGCCGCATTACCTGATGTCGATCACCAAGACGATGACCTCAGTTGCGCTCGCGCGGGCCATGCAGTTGGGTTTGCTGAACATGGCGGACCTCGAAAAGCCCGTGGTCAGCTTCATGCCGGAAATTGATCGTTCCAAAATTCAGCCTGGCGTTGACACGATTACTTTGCGAGACGCGCTTTACATGAAATCCGGCCTGCGTTGGGGCGGCGACAAGGGTGACAAAATTGAATCAACCATTGGGGCTGAATATCAAAAGCAAAAATTCTTCCAGCAATTATTTGAAAAAACCGCGCCCATTACTCCGCAAAGCAAGGCCTACAAATACACCGGCACCGATCCGTCGCTCATCATGATGATTTTGGACATCAAAACGCAGGGCAAGGTGCAGGATTTCATCAAAACCGAACTCGCCGGTAAATTTGGCGTGACTTACAACTGGGAAAATCAGGCTTGCGGCATTCCCAAATGTGGAGCCGGTGCCAACTTCACCTCCCGTGGATTGGTAAAAATTGGGTCAGCAATTCTTCAAGGCGGAAAATACAACGGCGAGCAACTCCTTTCCGCCGACTATGTCAAAGAAATCCTGGCAGCTAACAAGGGCAGTGGTTACTTCTATTATTTCCACAACGAGAGCAAACTCTCCCCTGATAAAAAGATAGACTTCGTCAGCGGCATCGGTGCCGGCGGACAATATATGTCCATCTTCCCAAATCTTAATCTCGTCGCTGTGGCGACCGCCGATAACAAAAAGGAAATCAAGCTGCCTCTGGATGCAATCCTGGAGCATTTGATTCCATTGTTTAAGAAATAATATACTTCCATGAAAACAAGCCCGATAAAAGTCATCCTCCTTTGCACCCTGCTGTCCGGTAACGCCCCGCTTCGCGCGGCGGATGCACCCAAGCCTGCCGCCAAGGACAAGCCGAACATTATCTTCATCCTTGCCGACGATCTGGGCATCGGGAGCGTGAGCAGCTATGGCGCGGACCATTTCAAGACGCCGAATATTGACAAGCTGGCGGCTAGCGGCATCCGCTTTGAACATTGCTATTCCTCGCCGTTGTGCGGACCGTCGCGGGCCTTGCTGATGACAGGGCGTTACGCCTTTCGCACCGGGATGATCGACAACGACACCGGTCCGCTTTTGAAGCCGGGAAACGAAACCATGATGCCGGCGGTATTCAAAAAGGCGGGTTATGTGACGGCACAGGTGGGCAAGTGGAATCAGTTGCCGCTCCAGCCCTCCGATTGGGGCTTTGACGAATATTTGCGCTTCCAAGGCAGCGGCAGATATTGGAACACCCAGCCGGGCAAAAAGTCTTACACCGTCAACGGCAGGGAGGTGTCCCTGCTAGACTGTGAATATCTTCCCGACAAGATGCATGAGTTCGCCGTGGACTTCATAAACCATCACAAAAACCAGCCGTTCTTTCTTTACTATGCCATGTCCCATGTTCACGCGCCTATCCTGCCCACGCCCGACAGCAAGCCTGGCACTCAGGACAAAAACGTTTTGTATCAAGACAATGTTAACTACATGGATAAACTTGTCGGCAAATTGCTCGCTGAAGTTGATCGGCTGAATCTGCGCCAGAAGACGCTCATTATTTTCGCGAGCGACAACGGGACGGGGCCGCTCTTTAAAGAGTTCTGCACCATTAACGGCGGCAAACAGGTTTCCGGCTGCAAGAACACCATGCTGGAATGCGGGGCGCTTGTTCCGATGTGCGTCAGTTGGGCTGGCACGGCTCCGGCCGGCAAGACCTCGCAAAATCTGATCAGCTTTTGCGATTTTATGCCCACGCTCGCAGAGTTGACCGGGGCCAAACTGCCGACCGGTGTGATCATTGACGGCAAACCATTCACGCCGATGTTTTTTGGAAAGACTGGTGGCGATTGGTTACGGGATTGGATTTTTGTCCTGCTGCGGCCGGAGCAAAAGAATACCTATACGCAGTGGTATGATCGCGAAAGGTTCTGGAAGTTGAATCAATCCGGCGAGCTGTTTGACATGAAGAATTCGCCGTATATGGAACCCCTCGTTCCCGCTGACACGAAGAACGGCGATGCTTTGGCCGCACGACAGCGCCTGCAGGCGGTGCTTGATCAGCTCAATCCTGCCGCCGGAAAAGTGAATCCAGGGAACCTGAAACCAAATCAAAAAAAGAACGGAGGCGGAAAGAAAGCGAACTCCAACGGCAA
>JBAXIY010000043.1:0-19300 GCA_037138135.1 Verrucomicrobiia bacterium | reverse complement strand
TGCGGTTGAAGCTCCAGCCCTGCGAACGCAGGAAGATGAAGCGAGCGATGGTTTCCTGATCAGTCATATTTATAGTTGATGGTTAACGAGCGAGAGCGAGCGACTATCACTTCACTCTCAATCCCTCGCCCCGGTCGCGGTGGCGAGAGAGTTTTTATAGCGCCGCGCCGGCCGGTCGAGGACGGAGACACGCGGGGCGACCAGCGGAAGTTATAGCACAGGTTTGGGCGGCGGCGATCCCGAGCGGAAAGAGCGAGTGTCAAATTCATGCCTGCAGCTGCCAGCAGACGCCAACTCACGCCAGCACATGCAGGTAAAAAGTTAAAAAAAGATTTGACAGGCCTAGCGGCAAAATCTGAAAACAGAACTCGCCAAGATCAAATCAACAAACCAAGAAGGCAGAAAAATAGGGGCGGAAATGAACCACGAAATCGGACGCGCATTTGCGGATTGAATAGTTTGTAGCTTTTTGCCAGCTTCCGGCCAAGCAAATCGCCCCATGGCCGAAATCCAATCCAACGCTGACATCGCACCGTGCCTGACGGCCGTCATGCCCGTCTTCAACGAGGCCAACACGGTTGCCGAAGTCGTCCGCGTGGTGCTCGCCCAGCGACCGGTTCAGCAGCTCGTCATCGTGGACGATTGTTCGGCCGACGACACCTGGCAACAGCTCCAGCCGCTCGCGCAAAACGAGCCGCGCATCAAGCTGATTCGGCATGAGGTGAATCAAGGCAAAGGCGCGGCTTTGCGCACCGGCATTGCCCACGCGACCGCAGACATTGTCATCATTCAGGATGCCGATTTGGAATACGACCCGGCAGAATATCACCGCCTGCTCGCGCCAATTTTGTCCGGCAAGGCGGACGTGGTGTTCGGCTCGCGGTTTGTCGGCAGCCCGAACGGGCATCGCGTGTTGTATTATTGGCACTCGGTTGGTAACAAGCTGCTGACGACCTTCTCCAACATGGCCACGGGCATCAACCTGACGGACATGGAAACCTGCTATAAAACTTTCCGCCGCGAAGTCCTCCAGAAAATCCGAGTCGAAGAAAATCGTTTTGGCTTCGAGCCGGAAATCACGGCGAAGATGGCAAAACTGAAGGTTCGGATTTACGAAGTGGCCATCTCCTACAATGGCCGCACGTATGCCGAAGGGAAAAAGATTGGCTGGCGCGACGGGTTCCGCGCCCTGTGGTGCATCTGCAAATACAATTTTTCCGCATGAGCGCCCCACCGAACGCCACGGCGCAAACCGAGGATTTTGAATTTGCCGCCCTAGACGAGGCGAAGAATTACCGGGAAGCCTTACTGCGGGAATTTTCCAGCCACCTGCGCGGGCAAGTTTTGGAAGTCGGTGCGGGCATTGGCCAGATCGCCGCCATGCTGCTGCAAAATCCGACCATTACAAAACTGGTTTCCATCGAGCCGGACACCCAATTCTGCGCCAAATTTCGCGCCGCTTTGCCAACGCAACCAATTATCGAAGGCACGATAGACGATTTGGCCGATGGGGAAAACTGGAATGCCATTTTAAGCGTCAATGTGCTGGAACATATTGAGGCGGATGAACGCGAGCTGGCCATCTATCGGCAAATACTGGCGCCGGCCAAGGGCGCGCTCTGCCTGTTCGTGCCGGCTCGGCAGGAAATTTACGCGCCCATTGACCGAGATTTTGGCCACTTTCGACGCTACACCCGCCCGGAGCTGCACCAGAAATTGGAGCGAGCCGGTTTCGAAATCATGCGGCTGCGCTACTACAATTTCATCGGCTACTTCGCCTGGTGGCTGAGCTTTTGCGTGTTAAAAAAACGCGGCTTTGATCTGCCATCCGTCCGTTTTTTCGACCGCGTCCTGTTCCCGCCAATGCACAGCTGGGAAACCAAAATCTGCGCGCCACCGTTTGGCCAGAGCCTGCTGGCCGTGGCACGCGCAAAATAATCTGCCATGCCAAGTCTTGCGATTCTTTGGCTCGTTGGCGCGGTCTGGTCCAACTTCACCGGCTGGCTGCTCGCAGCCTGCCATCAGCTCAACCCCACGGGTTATGCGCTGGCGTTGCTGCCGGGAATTTTTCTCGCGTGGGCATGGCTAAAAAAAAATCCACCCGTATTCTATACGCAAAGATTTTTCCGCCGCTGCCGCCGCCCGTTGCCGGCAATTTTCTTTCTGCTCGCCGCGCTGGTTTTTCTCGGCGGTATTTTATACGCGCCCAGTAATTTTGACGCGCTGACCTACCGCCTGCCGCGAATGCTCAACTGGCTGACGGCCGGGCACTGGTTTTGGATTCCCACCATCAACGAGCGGATGAACTGGTCCGGCGCAGTGTGGGAATGGACGGCGCTGCCGTTTCTGGCTTTGCTGAAGTCGGATCGGGGAATGTTTTTAATTAATGCGTTGGGCTTTTTGCTCATGCCCGGCCTGCTCTATTCCATTTTCCGGCAACTGGGTGTCGCGCGCAAAGTCGCGTGGACGTGGATGTGGCTGCTGCCGCTGGCGTATGGCTACATCACCCAAGCGGGCGGCATTGGCAACGATTTTACTGGCACTTTATTTTGCCTGCTGTCCGTTCATTTCGGCTTGCGCGCGAGGCAGTCCGGTCGCGTGACTGATCTCTGGCTCGCGATTCTGGCCGCCGCTTTGCTGACGGACGTAAAACTTTCCAACCTGCCGCTGGCGTTGCCGTGTCTCGTCGCCAGCTGGCCGGCATTGTCACAACTGCGAAAGCATCTAGTCAGCAGCGTCGCCGTGGGCGTCATGGCCGTGATCATTTCCGCGCTGCCCATGATGACATTGAACCAGCTTTACACCGGCAGTTGGAATGGCGATCCGCAGAATGAATACCGGATGCAGATCAAAAATCCCGTCGCCGGATTGTTGGGCAACGGCTTTTTGCTGGCGGAACAATCCCTCGTGCCGCCCGTGTTGCCCGGCTCCAATAAAATTCATCAGCGATTCTATGCGGCGCTGCCAGCTTGGTTGAAGACCGAGTTTCCCCGGATGTTTTCCGTAAAAATCAACGAGCTGCCCGGCGAGGAGGGCGCGGGGCTAAATCTGGCCATCACCTTGCCACTGTTGCTCGTTTCCGTGGCCGCCCTCGTCCGCTGCCGCCGAACGGACTTCGCCAAAAAATTATTTTCCCTGTGGCCACCCGTGGTGCTGGCGGCGTGGGTGGCCCTGCTGGTCTGCATGGCCAAACTGGGTTCGGAAGCCGGACCGAGACTGATGCTGCCGTATTATCCGCTGGTGCTGATTCCATGGCTATTGCTGTCCGCGCAAAATAATTTATTACGCCGACGGGCATGGCGGATCTTTCTGGTGCTACTGGCCATCAGCACGCTGCCGGTGCTGATTCTGTCCATGGCGCGGCCGCTTTGGCCAGCGCAGGCTGTAACCGCCCGGTTGGCGCGCGCGCATCCCAACAACCAAAACCTGCAACGATTGGCCACGACTTACACTGCCTACGCGCACCGCAACGACATTCTGGCGCCACTCCGCGCGGGCTTGCCAACGGACGCGCGGGAAATCGGCTTCATCGCCGGCTCGAACGACACCAGCTATTCCCTCTGGCGTCCCTTTGGTCAGCATCAAGTCGTGGATTTGCGCACGGACATCCGCCGGTTTCTGGCGCAGCCCAATGTGGAATGGGTGATGGTCAAGTCGGACATCTGGCCGGAAATCAGTTCCGTGCCGCTGGAACAATGGGCGCAGGAACATCACGCGCAAATCGTGTTGACCGCGCCCATCGTTCAACTCGTGTCGGCCGGTCCGGAAACGTGGTGCGTGCTGCATATCCCAAAATCAGTTCAACCAGCGGAGGCCGCCGCGCCCTAAGTTTATGTCTGCGCCACGTCTGTAACGCGCTTGTCAACGCCGGTTTTTTGGCGCAGCATTGACCAAGAAATTACCGCCGAAACCCATTAAAAATCCATGGAACTGACCATCTTGATGCCCTGCCTAAACGAGGCGGAAACCCTCGCGCAGTGCGTGGAAAAAGCCCGGCTCGGTCTCGAACGCAGCGGGCTGCCGGGCGAAATTCTCGTGGCGGACAACGGCAGCACCGACGGCTCACAAGCAATCGCGGAAAAACTCGGCGCGCGCGTCGTGGCCGTGCCGGAAAAAGGTTACGGCAGCGCCCTGCGCGGCGGTGTGCGCGCGGCGCGCGGGCGCTGGATCATCATGGGCGATGCGGATAGCAGTTACGATTTTTCCGACCTGGCCGGTTTCGTCAAAAAATTTCAGGAAGGCAACGAACTCGTCATGGGCTGTCGCCTGCCGGTCGGTGGCGGAACCATTTTGCCCGGCGCGATGCCGTGGAAAAACCGCTGGATCGGCAATCCCATTCTGTCCTTCATTGGCCGGCTGTTTTTTAAATGTCCGGCGCATGATTTTCATTCCGGCCTGCGCGGGTTCACGCGGGACGCATTTGAAAAAATGGATTTGAAAACCACCGGCATGGAGTTCGCCTCGGAGATGGTCATTAAGTCCACGCTGAAACAATTGAAGATTGCCGAAGTGCCCGTCACGCTGCATCCCGACGGGCGTTCGCGGCCGCCGCATTTGAAACCGTGGCGCGACGGCTGGCGCCATCTGCGGTTTATGCTGCTCTATTCGCCGCGCTGGCTGTTTCTCATGCCGGGCTTGTTGCTGCTGGCGGTCGGTGGCGTTTTGGGGGCCGCGCTGGCGGTGCAAAATCTCACGATTGGCGGCGTGGTCTTGAATGTGGGCACGCTAATGATGGCGTGCATGACGGTCGTCGTGGGTTTTCAACTGACGGCGTTCGCCTTCTATACGAAAATTTTTGCCATCGCCGAAGGCTTGTTGCCGGAAGACCCGAAACTGAACCGGCTCTTCAAATTTTTTACGCTGGAAAAAGGGCTCGTCGTCAGCGGGCTGGTGCTGGCAGTGGGCCTGGGATTATTGCTGCGCTCGGTATGGCAATGGCGGCAGGCGCAGTTTGGCCCGATGCCTTCGATGGAAGAAAATTTACGACAGCTCATTCCGGCGGCCACACTGATTTTGCTGGGTGTGCAAGGCGTTTTCTCGTGCTTTTTCCTGAGCGTGCTGGGCATGAAAACCACCAAATCAAACCGATGACTTGGCTCGACCATTTTCTGCAACGTCAGCGTATCGCCCAAGCGCGTTCGTTTCTGTTCAGCGGGGCGCGGGTGCTGGACATCGGCAGTGCGGATGGGGCGCTGTTTCACGCGGTGGATTTTTTGGGCACGGGTTGCATGGGCATTGACCCGACGTTGCGTCAGACGGTGGACGGTAAAAACTTCAAGCTGCTGCCCGGTTTTTTTCCGCAAGACATGCCCGCCGTGGAACCCTTTGACGCCGTGACGATGCTGGCGGTGCTGGAACATTTTCCGGAGTCGGCTTATGCGCCACTGGCCGGAGGTTGCTGCCAGTTTCTTAAGCCAGGCGGCAAGGTCATCATCACCGTGCCCTCGCCGCGCGTGGATCAGATTCTGGCGGTGCTCCAAAAATTGCGGCTCGTGCATGGCATGTCGCTGGAGGAGCACCATGGCTACCAAGTGCGCCACACCACGGAGATTTTTGGCGTGCCCGAATTTCAATTGGTCTGTCACCGGACGTTTCAGTTCGGATTGAATAATCTTTTCGTCTTTCAAAAAACCCCGTGCTGAAGTGATTTATGGAATCTCCCGACCTCAAGCAAACCGAGTCCAAAGAAATTGCGTTCTTTGACAAATATTATGAGAACGAGGCCTACAACCCGGTTGGCTGGCGCCTGCGACTCGCGCGGGAAGTGCAGTCGCTGCGGAAAGAAATGCGCGGCGGAACATTGGGACGCGTATTGAGTCTGGGCTGCGGCGACGGACAATTCGAATTGATGCTCGCGCCGTGGGCGCAGCAGGTTGTGGGCTTGGACATCTCGCCGCAGGGAATCGAAATCGCCCAGCGACAGGCGGCAGGCCAAGGCATCAAGAATGTAGAATTCCGCTGTCTCTCGTTTTCCGATCTGAAATGGGACGACAAATTCGACACCATCATCTGTCTGGCGTTTCTGCATCACGTGCCCGAAAGCGAACTGCCCCAGTTGCTGAAACAATGTTTCAATCACTTGAAGCCCGGCGGTTTTTTCTACTCGCAGGATCCCAACCGTAATGGAGTTTTACGGAAGATTGGCCGCGTGCTCATGGGCGCAAACTACGACCACTACCATTCACCGGATGAGCGCGAACTCGATCCGCGTGAACTCGAGACCCAGTTGCAATCCGCCGGATTCGCTTCGGTGAACTTCCGCTACATAGATTTCACGCTCATCCCCGCGCTGTTTATTCTGGCCAAAAAACCAAGCTGGCCGCTCCGCCTGTGTGTGCCACTCGATTCTCTCTGGTGTCACAGTCCGCTGGCGCGCTGGGCGTCTGGCTTTGTGGCGGTGGCGGAAAAATCGGCCGCAACCCAAACGGACGCCGGGAAGCGGTAAAATGCAAACCAAACAAATCCCCCTGACGCTCCGGCTGGCTGGGCTATGGATTCTATGGGCCGCGTGGTGCCAGTGGTGCGGCTGGGGACTTTCCTGCGCCTACCAACTGGACGGCTGGGGTTACCTCGCTGCCCTGCCCATTTTATTGGGTGCCGGTTGGTGGTGGTTCAAAGCCACGGCCACCGCCGGTGCATCACCAAGATTTTCGCAGCTGACCAAATGGCGGCGGTGCTTCACCCGGCCGCTGCCATTGATTTATTTCAGCATCGCCGCCCTGTCACTTGCCGCCGCGCTGCTCCACTCACCGTGGGGGTTTGACGCTACGACCTACCGGCTGCCGCGCGTGCTGGACTGGTGGGCGGCGCACCATTGGTATTGGATTGGCACGATTGATCGCCGGCTCGATTTCAGCAGCACGGGTTTTGAATGGCAGATGCTGCCGGTCATCATTTTTACCCACACTGACCGGCTGATTTTTTTATTAAGCTGGATTCCTTTTTTGCTGATGCCCGGATTAGTGTTTTTTGCGTTTCGCATTTTTGGCATCAGCCCCCGTAGCGCACGCCGTTGGATGTGGCTGCTGCCATCAGGATTTTGCTATGCGCTCCAGTGCAGCGGCCTCCAAAACGACGGTTACATGGTCGGCTACACGCTGATTTTCATCGCCTTCACTGCGCTGGCCTATCGGCGGCGACAAGCGGTTTTCCTCTGGCTGGCGCTGCTGGCCGTGGCGTTGCTGACGAGCGCCAAACTTTCCAACTTGCCGCTGCTGCTGCCACTGGGATTGCTGCTGTTGCCCGCCTTGCGCGCGGTGGCTTGGCTTAATTGGAAAACGCTCATCATCTTTGTGCTCGCCACGGGCTGCTCTTTTGCACCGATGGCCTATCTCTGCTGGCTTCACACCGGCACTTGGACGGGCGACCCGACCGACCAGTGGAACTCGCATCCGCGTAATACCGCCGGCGCTTTCACGGCCAACACCATCGCCATGGTTGCCGACGCCGCGCAGCCGCCGGTTTTCCCCATCGCTAAAAAAATTAACGCCCTGCTGGAGCCACTCAACCAGACCTCTTTTATGAAATGGCTGCGCTGGGCGGAGCCTAACAGCGACGGCATCCATTTTGGCGACATGGCCTACGAAGGCGGTGCCGGCCTCGGCTTTGGCCTCAGTTTATATTTGTTATTTCTCTTGATGATGAGCTGGTTCATCAAACCAGTTCCGCGCGCGGCCACTGTTCATTTGCCTTGGGCTTGGCGCTTGGCACCTTGGGCCGCCTGGTTTTCGCTTGGCGTCATTTTGGCCGAACTAGCCTTCACCCATGTCACTCGCTACGCCGCGTCGTATTATCCGCTCCTGATCATTTCCATTTTGCTATTGCCCCGCGTCGCCGCCTTAGAACGCCGTAAACTCGCCGCCATAATTGCCGGTTTGGCCATGTTGGCGGTCGTGCCGGTGATTTTACTGACACCCGCACGCCCGGTCATTCCGGTAGAACGACTCGCCCAAATTTTTCCGCGACCAGCCCTGCAAACCATCGCGGCCAAATATGATTATTGGTCTGTCCTGCGCGACGATCTCGCGCCACTCCGAAATCAGTTGCCAACCGGCGTCACGCGTCTGGGTTACGCCGCCGGCTTTCGGGATACACCTTATGGTTTATGGCAACCGCTCGGTGGCCGCGAGGTGGTGGAACTGGGTTTACCCCTCGGCACGAAAGCGCGGCCGCCGGCCGATTTGGAATATGCCGTCGTGACGGCGAACGGCCTGCAATCACGTTACGGCATGAGTCTGCCGGACTGGCTGGATTTTACCCGGGCGGAAATTGTTTTTGAAATGAAGCGCAGTGTTTCACTCGTTGCCTCGGACTTAACCGCGAGTGATTCCTGGTATCTCGTCCGGTTCCGGCCTTGAAACTCCCGCCATTCATGTTGCTTAAGTTGCCATTCCGGTTTCCGCTTTTGTTTCTTCCGGCACACTGGCAAGCTGCTCGCTCATGCTAAACGAACTGGTCATCGAAGCGGGCAAGACCGAACGCCACTATTGGGCGGATCTGTGGCGCTATCGTGAACTGTTCTTCTTCCTGTCCTGGCGCGACATCCTGGTGCGCTACAAGCAGACCGTCATTGGCGTGCTGTGGGCCGTGCTACGGCCGGTGCTGACGATGGTGGTGTTCACCGTCGTGTTCGGCAAGTTGGCCAAGATGCCTTCCGAAGGATTGCCGTATCCGGTTTTTGTTTATGCGGCCATGCTGCCCTGGCAATTTTTCTCCTCGGCCTTGGCGGAGGCGAGCAATAGTTTGATTTCCAACGCCAACATGATTTCCAAAATTTACTTTCCGCGCCTCGTTATTCCCGCCAGTGCAGTCATCGTGTGCTTCGTGGATTTTCTGATTTCCGCCGTCATCCTCGTCGGCCTATTGGCGTGGTATCACGTCACGCCCAACGCCCGGTTGTTCATGCTGCCGCTATTCACGTTGCTGGCCTTCCTCGCCTCGTTCGGCATCAGTCTTTGGCTGGCTGCGCTCAACGTCAAATACCGCGACTTCCGCTACCTCATTCCCTTCATCGTGCAATTTGGACTTTACGCCTCGCCCGTGGGCTTCGGCAACGCGGTCGTGCGCGCCAAGTGCGCTGAACTGACTAACGGCGATCTCCTCTATCGTTTATATAGTTTGAATCCCATGGTGGGCGTGATTGACGGCTTCCGCTGGGCGCTTGGCAGTAATGTCCCCTTCGACATCGTCAGCCTCTTTACCTCGCTGGCCGTCACCGCCCTGCTGCTGTTCTCCGGCGTGAAATATTTTCGCGCTACGGAAAAAGCCTTTGCCGACATCATCTGACGCATGAGCGACTACGCCATCAAAGTTGAAAGCTTGGGCAAAAAGTATTTGCTCCAGCATCAAGCGACCGGTGGTCGTTATGCCACCTTCCGTGATGTCCTTGCCGAAAAAGCGAAAGCGCTTTTCGGAAAACGGAAAACGGAAAATGGAAGTCAGAAATCCGTGGAAGAATTTTGGGCGCTCAAAGACGTTTCCTTCGAGGTAAAACCGGGCGAAGTGGTGGGCATCATCGGCCGCAACGGCGCGGGCAAATCCACCCTGTTGAAACTGTTGAGCCGCATCACCGAGCCGACCACCGGCCAGATCCGGTTGCGCGGACGGGTGGCCAGCCTGCTGGAAGTCGGCACCGGATTTCATCCCGAACTGACCGGGCGCGAAAATATTTTCCTCAACGGCGCCGTGCTGGGCATGCACCGGAGCGAGATCAAAAAACGGTTCGGCGAGATTGTGGATTTTGCCGAGGTGGAAAAGTTTTTGGATACGCCGGTGAAACGCTATTCCAGCGGGATGTATATGCGGCTGGCCTTTGCCGTGGCCGCGCATCTCGAGCCAGAGATTTTGATTGTGGACGAGGTGCTGGCCGTCGGCGACGCGCAGTTCCAGAAAAAATGTCTGGGTAAAATGCAGGCGGTCAGCCAAGGCGGCCGGACGATTCTGTTTGTGAGCCACAACATGAACGCCGTCCAGAGTCTCTGCTCAAAATCCATTGTCTTGAAGCAGGGGAAAATCGAATATTGGGGAACGGTGAGCGAAGGACTTTCAAAATACTCAGCCAATGTTGGGATGAAAGCCATTGTGACCTATGAGGCTGAAACGCCCGCCAAGCCGTTTGCGCGAATTCATCAGCTTGAAATTAGGGCCGATGGCCAGCCGGTGACCGAGCCTTTGAAGCCCGGCACCACGCTGGTTCTCAATTTCAGATTGCATAGCGACCTAGCGCTGGCGCAGCCCAAACTTACGGTGGGAATCACCAATACCAAAGGCGAACGGATCTTTGCGGTCGGCACACCCTTCGGCCCACAACCGCTCCAGCCCTTGAAAGGGCACGCTACGGTTGGTATTCATTTCACGCTGCCCGCCATCCCGCCGGGGATTTATCAACTCGATGTCGGATTTTACGACCAGCATGTGGGAACGTTGCAGGAAATCTACGCGGCGGGATCCATCGAGGTGGCCGAGGTTAATTATCTGGCGATGATCAGTTCCGGCACGCCCGACCTTGGGCATATTTTGGTGCGATCTGGCTGGACCATTCACTGATTGATTTTATGACAACGCCCTCGCTTGAGAAACTTTATACCGCCAAGCAAAATGAATATTTTGCATGCTCGCGACCGGAGTTGCTACCGTTGGTTCCCCAATCCGCGCGCAAAATTCTGGATGTCGGCTGTGGCGCAGCTGGGTTTTCCGGCGTCTTAAAAATCCAGCGCTCAGCCGAAGTCTGGGGCGTGGAATTAAATCAAGCAGCCAGCGAAGCGGCGCGTGGTCGGCTGGATCAAGTTTTCAACGCGCCCTTTGGCCCGGAACTGAATCTACCAAAAAACTATTTTGACTGCATCACCTTCAACGATGTGCTGGAGCATATGCTGGATCCGCTCGCCGCACTGCAATTAGCTGCGTCGCTCTTATCTGAAAACGGTGTCATTGTGGCTTCGATTCCGAACATCGGCCATTTCCCGATTTTATGGAAATTAATAATCCACGGCGCGTGGGATTATAAGGACAGCGGTATTTTGGACAAAACCCACCTGCGTTTTTTTACGCGCAGCAGTATCAAAAACCTTTTTGAACAGAGCGGTCTGGTCGTTAAACACCTTGAAGGCATCAATGACTATTTCAACATTGAGCCAGTTGATCAAAAGTATTGGTGGCGCTATCGCCTGATTTCGTGGCTGCCGTTGCGCGGCGTTCAAGACATGCGCCACCTCCAGTTTGCGGTGGTGGCTGGGAGAAAATAGCGTGAACCCTGCCGGTAATTCTTCACCATGATTATCCCCCGAATCATCCAACCGCCGCGGTTGGACGGCGCGCCGCGCCCGTTTTGGTCGGTGATGATTCCAACCTACCAGCCCCGCGCGGATTATTTACGCCAAACGATTGAATCCGTCTTGCAACAGGATGCGGGTGCTGGGGAAATGCAGATTGAGGTGGTGGACGACGCCTCGCCGGAAATAACGGAAATAAATGTGGCCGCGTTGGTTAAGACCATCGCTGGCGATCGGGTCGCCTTTTCCTCCACCAAAAAAAATCTAGGGCTGGCCGGGTGTTGGAACACCTGCATCGAACACGCGCGCGGCGAGTGGGTTCACCTTTTGCATCAAGATGATTGTGTGCGCCCCGGATTTTATGAACGCCTCCGGCACTTAATCCGGACGCAGCCCCAAGCGGGAGCCGCGTTCTGTGGCTACGATTATATCAACACCAACAGCGAACGGATTTTTGAAACCATCCCCTTGCAAACCGTCGCCGGTTCAATTCCACAGCCGGCGGAAACCCTCGCCGTCAAAAATCAGGTGCAATGCCCCGCCATCGTGGTGCGGCGGGCGGCTTATGAAACCGTGGGGGGATTTGACGACCAGTTTAGCTTCACGCTGGATTGGGAAATGTGGCTCCGAATCGCCGCGAGTTTTTCCGTGCTCTATCAACCGGAAGTGCTGGCTTCCTTTCGCATTCAGTCGGATTCGGAAACCTCGCGGCTGGCGCAAACGGGCGAAACGGTGTGGGACAGCATGCGGATGATTGCGAACTATCCCAAATATATTTCCAGCGCTCGCGCCACCGCCGTTCAAGCCCAAGCACGCGAATGGGTTTGTGATTTGGCCTTACAAAAGGCCAGCGTCTTCATCGCCCATAACCAAGTGGGTTATGCCATGGCGCAACTACATGCCGGCTTGAGCTATGACCGCCGAATGACGGCGTGGCGCAGCGCTTTTATTTTGTGGGCCAAAGCCATTAAAAAATCCAGACGGTGGCTCCTCCCGCCTTTGCCAATACTCCCGACGGCCTGGTTTCAAGGCTATGGTTACCGCCCCGATTCGCAGTCGGCTAAAAAATTGTGAAAGTCGTCTTTGCCACATACGACAGTCCGGATGACGTTGGCGGCGTTTCGTCTTGGCTGCAACGGTTGCTCCCAAAATTGCAGGCCGCCGGCATCGAAGTGGAAGTTCATCTGCTGGCTTTCGGTGGCAGGCCCGGCGTCAATTGCGCCGCCTTTGAACGACTCGGCATCCCATTCCGCTGGAAGCCTTGGGTGGAAGATACGCGCGCGGCTGTGCGCAATTGTCTCCAACTCCTTGAGCAAAGCCAGCCGGACATCTACGTGCCGAACTGCTTTTTGCCCGCCTATTACGCAGCTGGAATCCTTCACGGTCAGGGGCTGCATACCGTGGGCGTCTTACATTCCGACGATTCATTTTACCGTGGCGTCGCGGATGAATTTATCCATGGCGCTCCCGCCTTTCGCTTGTCCGCCGTGGTGGCTGTATCCAAATACCTACAAGACGCGGTGGCGGCATCAACCACCCAACCGCCGCTCCTGCTCCGGCGCATTGGTTGCGGCGTGCCACTAACCAGCGAAGGCGCGTCGCCGCCCACCCGCGTTTTCCGGTTGGTTTATGTTGGCCGTTTGGAAGAGGAACAAAAACGCATCAGCGACGTGGCGCGCGCGCTGTGTGCCGTGGCGCAACAAAATCCCCGCGTCGAAGCGTGGATTGTGGGCGAAGGCAGCGGACGCCCAGCCGTGGAAGCGATTATTCAGGCCAGCGGCGTGGATCCGCAACGCGTCAAATTACTGGGGCGCGTGGACGTGGCCCGGATATATTCTGTGCTGCGCGATTGCCACGCGCTAGTGCTGCTTTCCGATTACGAAGGTTTGCCCGTCTCCGTTCTGGAAGCCATGTCCGTCGGCGTCGTGCCCATCTGTCTGGACATCCGCAGCGGCATTCGGGAGGCCATTCAGCCCGGCGTCAACGGCCTGATTGTGCAAGATCGTCAGACCGATTTTTACGCGGCAGTGCAAACCTTGCAGGGCGACCCCGCGCTCTGGAAAAAATTATCCACCAACGCGCGCGCCACCGTCCGCGAAAAATTTTCCGAGGAAATTTGCACGGCGGCTTGGGTGGAACTGCTCGGTTCGCTCGGAAAAAGCCAGCGGCTTGGCCGGTTAAAAATGCCGCGCCGATTCCGCCTGCCACCGGCAAACCCAAAATTTTGCTTGCAAGATAATCGTCCGTCGTTCGTCAACAAACTTTGGCGCTGGTTTCGCCGAACCGGCGGCCATTACAAACGCCAATTATGGAAGTGTTTCGGCCAAACGCCAGACCGGTAAACCGGAAACTAGCGACCTGAAATTTTAAAGAAGCCAACGTTCGCTAATATATTCGGGTTTCACTTCTTAACTTTCAGCGTTTCAGCTTTTGCAGGCTAGCTTCAATCTTGTCCACCATCGCGGTGAGCGTGTGTTTCGCTCGCACTTCGCTTTGCCCGTTGCGGCAAACGGTTTCAAACAGATTATAGTCGCGGCATAGTTCACGAATCGCGCGCGCGCAATCGCTCACATCGCCAGCGATGAAAGTTATCGCCGTTTCACGGTTGCGGAAGATTTCGCCGCTGCCGCCCGTCGTGGTGCCGACAACCGCCAGTCCGCTGGCCATCGCCTCCAGCGGCGTGATGGCAAACGGTTCGTCCCATTCTGACGGAAAAATCAGCGCGTCATGTTCCGCATAAATGCGGGGCAGCTCCGCGCGCGGAACTTGGCCGAGAAACTGGACGCGTCCGGCCACACCTAATTGTGCCGGGAGAGAGCGCAATTTCTGCTCGTAGTCCGGATTCATCCCACCGCCGGCGAGCGAGAACGTCAGGTCTTCAAAACCGGGTTCCTTCGCCAACAACGCAAACGCGGTGATGGCCGTGTGGACGCCTTTTTGAGGAATCATCTGGCCGACATAAAGCAGTCGCCGCACTGGCCACCGCTCGCGGGGCGTGGCGGCAAACTGCGCCAGTTCAATGCCCCAGTGCGCGACACAGGAGTTTTGATTGGCAATGGGAATACGGTTTTGGGCTGCCACGCCACGCAAAAATTCGCTGGCAAAATGGCAAGTCTGGTTTTGGACAACCGGACGGCCGCGCACCAAAAAAGTATGCCCGAAAAGAGCGCGCACTGGCGCACTCTTCTCCGCCAGACGCAGCAACCAGGCGCCGACGCGCCAGAAAACAAAACTCTTGTCCGACAAAAAAAAGGCGATGCGATAGCCCCGCCAGCGCGCCAGCAGCGGCAGCCAATGGCAAAGTTCTGACTGACTCCAAAAATAGACGAGGTCTGGCCGGAAATTCTGCAAGGCGCGGTCAAGTTTTCCGCACTCGACTTTTTTCTTGAGTGGTCGGGCGGCCGAAACGCGGGCTAATTCCCGGCAAACTTCCGGCTCCTCCGGCTGGGTCTGATTTTGGGACTGAAAGTCACTCGTCAGCACATGCACTTGATGGCCGCGTTGGCGGAGCTGGTTGACGACATCGCGACAGCCCAGCTCGTAACCGCCGATGTGGAGCGGCGGATAGTAGGCGGTGACAACGAGAATTTTCACACGGTGGCGGGCAAAGTTGACCTCCATTTAACCAACCAGTCCCTTGATCTTTTTGAGCCATCGCACAACTGGATGGTCGCGATAGCGGTTCAAACTGGCTTGCGTGTGTTCCAGCTGTGAATGGGCGGCGGCGAGTTGCCGGCGTAAATGTTCCATTTCGCTCTGGGTATTATTTTCGGCGGCAGATTTGGTTTTGGTGAACACGACGAAGAACGAGTATTCGTCGAGCAAATCCTGACTGGCGGCGACTTCCAAGTGGCCAATGCGCCGCGCAACCTCCACCACATATTTCAAAGAAAAGTCTGCGATGGAATGGTGTTCATTGGCGGGCTGACCGGTTTTTTGACAATGCGCGAGATAGCGTGGCTGGTCTGGCTGTAGCAAGATTAGTTTGCCACCGACTTTCAGCACACGTGACCATTCGCGCAGGATTGGCTCCGTCTGCGTGACGTCAAAATCTTCGAGCACGTGGCTGGAATACACAAAATCCAAAGTTTCGTCTTTGAACCAGATCAGGTTGCGGCAATCGCCGCCGAGCTGCACGCCGTAGTTGCCCGTTTGGCCGTAAGGAATTTCCAGATCCACCCGCACGGCGTCCGGCGTGATTGGGTCGCCGCCGAAGCCGATGTCGAGGCCGAAGCCCCGGCAAAAAGGGGCGAGCACGCGGCGATGTTTGGAGGTTTCACTTTGACAGGTGGGTTCCATATGACTTATGAAAAGATTAATAAGGTTATTGGCTCGCGCCTAAAATATTCAGCACGGATTTTAGCACCGTGTCCACTTCGATTTCCTGCATACACCGGATATCGCGGGGACAGCCAGTGACCCAGTGTAGGCGCGGCTTGCGATGCTCGCAACCGGCACATTCAATGCGAGCAGAGATGAAGCTCTTTCGGAAAGCCTTTGAGAAACGATATTCCGGTCGGGTCATTCCGAAAATCCCAACTGCCGGGGTGCGGGTGGCAGCCGCAATATGCAACAGCCCGGAGTCTATTCCGATGAACAACTTAGCGGATGCGATGGCGGCAATACATTCTTCCACTGTGAAGGCATCGATCAACGACACCGCGCCCGGCACCAACGGCACCTCCACCTTGCCAAAGTTGGTGTAACGCCCCACGCCAAGCTGCCCGATGTTGGTGAAGCCGCGCACGCGCAATTCCGCAACCAGTTTCGCCCAGCCATCCAGCGGCCATTCGCGCACCGGCCAACTTGGCCCCGGATGAATCAGGATTAGCCCGAAGACGTCCAGTTTTTTTTGGGTAAAAACCGCCAGTGCTTTGGCCTGACCGGCAGGGGTGACTGGTAGAGTCGGGTGCTCTTCGCTGATCGGTGAATTAAACTGCCGGAGAAATTCCGCAACCATAGGTTCCTGACAGCCGGCATCTGGCCGGTCATCGCCATGTGTAAAGTGATAAAAACCTGAGAGCAAAAAGCCATACCAATGACCAACCACGCCGATATCCGGCAGCGAAGTGATGCGGTCAGCCACGCCTGCCAGTTGCGGCACGGCGGCAAAATCGGCTTGGCAGTTATAAATAAACGTTGCGCCGGGGTGGCGTTTCATCAGTTCACGCGTGGCCGGTATGGTGCAAATGATGTCGCCCATGCCGGTGAGCCGCGAGAAGATTACCGGTCGTTTTCCTGTCCGAAAAATTATTGGCCATACCTCGCGCCATACGTAGCTGAAAGCCGCCGCGTGGCGGGAAAGGAGCATCCGAAAATAATTATTTTTAAGGCCATGCGGCGGCATGTGCGAATAATGCGGCTTCCCCTTGCAAATGGCAAAATCGAAACCGCCATTATTGTAAACCATGTGGTCTAAGTTTTTGGAATTGAGACTTAAACTCCCATGCCAAAATGATTGTGGCGCATTTTCAATTGCCCCAGTGTAGTGCAACCCGTTAGATTGAGGCGGTTCGTCTGAATCTATTTTAAGCCATGACCAATCCAGCCAACGCCATGCGGATGCTGATCACCTATGCGATCACCATTCCGCTGGCTATTTTGGTGGGCTATTTGCTGACCGACCCTTTGGATTATGGCACTTTGGGATTTTTCGGCCTCGTATTTCTGCTGATACTTTCACCTATTTTTATCAAATGGCATTTCCCAATTCTGGTGTTTGGTCTGGGTTGCCCGATGGTTTGTTTTTTCCTCGTTGGCCGACCGCCGCTGTGGCAGGTAGTGACCCTGTTGAGCCTCGGTATCGCCATAGTTGAGCGAACCATCAGTAACCGGCGTTTTGTCAGCGTGCCGGTGGCCACGTGGCCGTTTTTATACATTGCAGCAATGACCTATCTGACCGCCAAGCTGACCGGTGGCATCGGCTTACATCAGTTGGGTGGTGAAGGCGGCGGCGGGAAAAAATACCTCCAGATTTTAATCGGCATTGCCAGCTATTTTGCCCTGACCAGCCGATACATTCCCAAAGAACGCCGCGTCCTGTATATTGGTCTATACTTTCTTTCCGGTATCTCTGGTTCGATTGGCGATTTGGCGGCGGTGCTGGGTGGTCCATTTCATGCCTTCAACCTGCTGTTTCCCTCACAAATAGGTTATTCGACTGTCTCGGTGGGCACGACCCGGCTATCTACTTTAGCCGGCTTGTTTGGTGGGTTGAGCGGTTACATGGTAATCCGGTATGGTTTGCGCGGAGTCTTTCTATCCAACCACCTGTGGCGAGCGCCCACATTTCTGGTGCTGTTTCCCTTCATCATGCTGGGCGGATTCCGGAACGCTCTGATGGGCGCGCTGTTTGTTTACACCATCATGTTTTTTTTGGAGGGACTGCACCGCACCAAGCTGTTACCTGTCCTTCTACTGGTGAGCTGCCTGTTCGCGCCGGTGCTGGGATTTTTTTCAGATCATCTGCCCTATACCTTCCAGCGCTCTATGAGCTTTCTGCCCTTGAAATGGGATGAGGATGTGCTTATGGATGCCAATGGGAGCACGGAATGGCGGAAATCTTTGTGGGCCTCCCTTTATCCGCAGGTTCCCCAATATCTGCTGCTAGGCAAGGGCTACAACATGAGCGCCGAGGATTTTCAAAACATTGGCTATGGAGCTTTTGCCAACCTTGGTAACGAAATTGATCCCGCCCAACAAGCGTTGGCGATTTCAGGCGACTATCACAGCGGTCCCTTGAGCACCTTGATTCCCTTCGGCATCTGGGGTGCCATCGGCATCCTTTGGTTGATGGGCGCCGCCTTGTTTGTGGCCTATCGCAACTTCCGATATGGGGATCCGGATCTCAAAGTGTTTAATGCCTATCTATTGGCCAATATTCTATGGGCTATTGTGGCCTTCTTTTTCATCTTTGGCGCTTTTTCGGCCAACGTAGCCGACTTTGCTAAAATGATTGGCTTCAGCATCGCCCTGAACTGGGGCGTATGTCGGCCGCCACCCAAGCCAGTTTACAATCCGCACTTCAAACCAGCGGCGATTCCGGCACCACAACTCATTTGACTGGCGTGAAACCCCGACTCCTTGTCTTGGAACTTTGGGGGCTGGGCGATCTGGTCATTGCCACACCGTTCCTTCGCGCCGCTGCAGCAAAATACGAGGTCACCCTGCTAGCCAAACCATTCGCGATGGAATTGCGCCCGCGCCTCTGGCCGGAGGTAACCGTCATTCCCTTCACCGCCCCGTGGACCGCCTTCCGCGACAAATATCAAATCTGGCACTGGCCGTGGCCGGAACTGTTTCAATTACGCGACCAGTTAAAACAAAAGAGCTTTGACTACGGCCTTTCTGCGCGCTGGGATCCACGCGATCATCTGGCGCTGAAATTATCCGGTGCGCGCGCGCGCCTCGGTTTCTCACGCCTGAAAAGCGGACGCTACCTTACGCAAGAACTTACCCGCCCCGCCCCGCTCGCTCATCGCTATGAATTCTGGCGCATTGCCGGCGCGGCGCTGGGATTAGCGCTGCCGCCCCGCGAAAAACTTTTTGCCACGCCCCACCAACTGCCGCCGGTGGTATTCATCCACACCGGCGCACGCCTGTCCTTGCGCGTATGGCCACTCGAAAATTTCCGGGAATTGATTCAACGCTTACGGCAAAAAAATATCGTTGTGCAAGTGGCTTGTGACGAGGATCAACTGAATTGGTGGAAAAGCCGGGGCGAAGCCGCTGTTTGTCCGAGCAATGTCACCGAACTGTTCGGCTATCTGGATCAAGTCGGCGTTTTTATTGGCAATGACTCCGGTCCGGGACACCTGGCGGCGAGTTGCGGTCTGCCGACTTTCACCTTGTTTGGGCCGCAACTCCACGAATGGTTTGCGCCGCTACACCCGGCGGCGGAGGTGATCGAAGGCCGTGCCTGCCCCTATAAACCCTGCTCCGACTACTGCCGTTTTGCCGAGCCATTCTGCCTGCGCGACGTTACCGTGACGGAAGTCTGGCCGCGCGTGGAGCAATTTATTGAACGGCAT
>JBAXIY010000042.1:0-20056 GCA_037138135.1 Verrucomicrobiia bacterium | reverse complement strand
CCGAACGGCCAGTTGCCCGCCTACGAATGGGCGTTCGGCGATGTGAACCCGCCCGTCCACGCGTGGGCGACGTGGCGCGTCTTCCAGATGGATCGCAAGCATCGCCGTGAAATTGACGAGCATGACAAAGGTGACGTGGAATTTCTCGAACGCGTCTTCCATAAATTGCTTTTGAATTTCACCTGGTGGGTCAACCGCAAGGACGCGCAGGGAAGAAATATTTTTCAAGGTGGTTTCCTCGGCCTCGATAACATCGGTGTATTCGACCGCAGCTCCGCGTTGCCCACCGGCGGCTTTATCAATCAGGCCGACGGCACGAGCTGGATGGCGATGTATTGCCTGAATCTGCTACGCATCTCGCTCGAACTGGCGCAACACAACAAAGTTTACGAGGACATTGCGACGAAATTTTTTGAGCATTTCTTGAGCATCGCCGCCGCCATCAACGGCGTCAGCGACGTTCACGGCGCGATGCCCGAAGACGGCCTCGCGCTCTGGGACACGACGGATGAATTTTATTACGACGAACTCTGTCTGCCTGATGGAAAAAAAATTCCGCTGAAAGTCCGTTCAATGGTCGGCTTGGTTCCACTGTTCGCCGTCGAAACTTTGGATCCAGACTTATTGAAGCGTCTGCCGAATTTTGCCGCGCGCATGGAATGGTTCCTGTCGCACCGGCCGGATCTGGCGAATCTCGTTTCGCGCTGGCAGGAACACGGTGTGGGCGAACGCCATCTGCTCTCGCTCCTGCGCGGCCACCGCATGAAATGTATTTTGCGCCGCGCGCTCGACGAGACGGAATTCTTGAGTGACCACGGCATCCGCGCGCTCTCAAAAATTCACGAAACCGAGCCGTATCAGCTCGATTGTGGCGGCGAGATCCACGAGGTCCGCTACTGGCCGGGGGAATCTGAGGCCGGACTTTTCGGCGGCAATTCCAACTGGCGCGGCCCCATCTGGTTGCCGATGAATTTCCTGCTCATCGAGTCGCTCCAAAAATTTCACCACTACTACGGCGACGATTTTAAGCTGGAGTGCCCCACCGGATCGGGAAAATTTCTGACCATCAACGAAGTCGCGGACGAACTGTCGCTACGGCTGGTAAAACTGTTTCAACCCGGTGCGGATGGCCAGCGCCCAGTTTTGAAATATCATCCCAAGCTCGCCACCGACCCGCACTTCAAGGATTACATTTTGTTCCACGAATACTTTCACGGCGACACCGGTCGCGGAGTGGGCGCGCCGCATCAGACTGGTTGGACCGGCCTTGTTGCCAAGCTCATCATGCCGCGCGGCAACGTCCATCACCCGTCCGACACCATTATTTTTCAGCGGCCAGTAACTTAAGTCAGCGGGGCGTAAATCAAAATGGCGGCCAGCTGCTTCATTGGCCTCGGCGCATCAACCTTTCATTGTCGGCGGGTGGCACCACAGCTTCTGTTTGTGCGGGCTGAAATTCCGTTGTCGGCTCCAAAGTTTCGCCGTCGCGGGTAACGAGTTTGCCAGCGCGCGTGAAAACATTTTCCACGGTGTAAATTTCGCCGTCGCGTTCGTAGAATTTTTTCATCTCCGCCAGATTGAACGGCCGCGAGCCTTTGCGGCCGAACACCACGGTTTGATTTCCACTCTCGTCCACCACGCGGTCGCGATCGAGGCCGCGGCCAACGGCGACGGCGGGTTCGTGCGTCGGATAAGTCGCGATGAGCTTCGGATTCGGCACCGGACTGAAGCCCATGTGGCCGGGAACATTTTCCGGCGAGATCATTTGAATAATTTGCAAGCCATTCTTGCCATCCGCGACGAGCGCGAACATCGAGGCGTTGACCGAACCGATCTGCACGGCGCGCGTGTCGTTCAACTTTCCATCGGCGTTGTAGAGCCGTTCGAGCTTCGGTTTTTCCGGATTGGAAATGTCGATGAACGCCAGCCCGTCCTCGCCATCGGCCACATAGGCGTAAGTGCGCGCGAGATAGAACCGCTGTGCGTGTTTGAGCGGAACGGTCGCGCCGGGAATCAGCTTCGGCTTCGTCGGCTCGGTGATGTCGAGGACTTTGAAACCTTCGTCATCCGTCACGAAAGCGTAGCGGAACTGCGCGCCGACCGCGTGCGGATTTTTCAGACCATCGGACAATTCGCCCGCGAGCGTCGGCGCTTCGAGCGCGCCATTGCGCAAGCCGACGACGAACAATCCGTTTTTGCCGACGACATAAAGATTGGTTCCCGCCATGAACGAGTGCATCGCGCCGGTGAGCTTGCCGTCCGGGTTGAAGCGCACGAGTTTTTCTTTGTCGAAAAAGTTGTTGTCAGGATTACCGTCCAACATCGTGCCGACGGTGACCATCACTAACCCTTCCTCGCGGTCAGTCACGAACACCCACGCGTAAATCGGGCTGACGGCTTGCTCCTTGTTCTCCGGCTTGCGCGAGCGCAGCGGATCCACACCGAGCGTGCTGGGCAGCGTGACGCTCGTGGCGTATTTCGTGCGGATGTAAGTGCGCTGACCGAGCGGCGAAACCGGCGCGGTGGAAATGCGTTCCGAAAAACCTTTCTGGTCAATGTTCGCAATGTCAAAAACCTCGAAGCCGTCCGGGCCGTTCGCGGTGTAGAGATATTCGCCGCGCTGGACGAGGTCGAGAATCTCGGTCGCCTCCTTGTGTTCGCCGTCGCGCAAAACGCCGTGGTCTTCCTCGACAAATTTTTTGTAATTGTCGGGATACGCGACCTTGTGGAGATGGCTGCCGAGTGCGGCCTGCGGTTCGTCCTGCTCCGTCCAGATGACGGCGTCGAGTCCGCCTTTGCCCTCGCCGACGAACGCATAGCGCCCGAAGAAATTCACCGTGCCGGTGCCGAAGCCGAGCAGCGACGTAATCCACGCGTTATTATCATTCGCTTTCGCAACGTGGCAGTCTTCGCAATTCTTCGTCGTGCCGACGCCGCTGGTCGTGTGCGGCAAATGCGGATTGTAAGCCTGACCGCTGTAACCTTCTGCGCTGATGGTCTGCTGCTGCGAATAAACCCACTCGCGATTGGCGTTTTGCGAACTGACGATGACCGCGCTGGACGAACGCAGCACGGCGAGGCGATTGCTCTTGTAATTTGCGTCCACGCCGAGCTGGAAAACATCGTCGCGCACGACCTGCGGATTATAACTGGTGAAATTGCGCGTGGTCGTGCCTTCAAACTTGTTCGCCGGCACGCGCTGGTTCGCGCGCATCGGCAAATGACAACCGAAGCAGCTCGTCGCCCACGACGAATGGCAGACCTGGCAGCCGACATTGGAATTATCGTGCGCCAGATCGCGCTGACACTTTTCCGGTTCCGGCACCGCGCCCCAATTTTTCCCGTCGCGCTGAAGCGTTTTCGCATACGCCGACTTCGCGTTGTAATGCTCCGAACTCGGGTCAATCGTGTCCAGCGTCTGCGGCACTTCCCAAATCAGGTCCGGCGCCATCGAAGAGCGTTGGAACAATTTTTTGCCCTGCCAGAAAAAGCGCGGGCCGTAGGCGGTGTTGTTTGCGCGCAAGTCCACACCGGCGATGTTTGTGCCCGTCCAGATGCCGCCGTTGCCGCTGGTGACGAGCGTCGGACGCTTCTGAATCGTGCCGTGGCAGTCGATGCACTCGATGGTCGTCGCGGCGCGCGGTTCGCCGTAGAGCAGGCCGTTACCGTGGACATCCACATCGAAGTGACAGTCGGCGCATTGCATCCCGTGGCGCAGATGTTCGTCTTCGAGGTGAACGGCCTTCGCAAATTTCTGCGGGTCGTCGTGCGGAATTATTTTTTCATCGCGGTCCCGCAAATTGCCTTCGCGGTCATGCTTGAAGACGGCGCGGAAAATCCAGCCGTGGCCGTGGTAATCGGCGAACTGCGTCTCGTGCAATTTGGGATTCAGCTCGGAAATTTTTTCAAGAAAATCCAAATCGCCCCACAAGCCGCGCGCGGCGGCGGCCTCGGGATTGTCTCGGATGGCGCGCGTCAATTCTTCCGGCGTCGGATTTTTTTGCTTGGCCGGATACATAAATTCGCCGTCGCTTTCCTGATCCCACCAGATGTAGCCGAGGTAGGGATTCACAAAGAGATTTCCCTGATGCATGTGGCAGTTCATGCACTGGCTCGTCGGAATCGCGCGCGTGAACTGGTGCGTGATCGGATGGCCGCGCTCGTCTTTGCGGATGGCCTTGTCGGCGGTGAAGCTCAAACCTTGATTGCCATATTTTGAATACCAGCCGGAGTGTGTCGGCGAACGGTCGTTCGCATAAACCACATGGCACGCCGTGCAACCGCTGCTGCGGTAATCGCCTGGATGATTGTTCGAGCCCATAAAATCCAGCAACGGATCATGCAGGCGCGTCTTTTGCAAGTTGAGATACACCGGATCAATGCGATTCAAAGTGCCGAGGCCGCGCTCGCTCAAGCGCCGCGCGGGTTTGCCGGATTCTTCAAACGGATCGGGATTACCGAGTTGATTTTGCTTCTCGCCGCCGCGCTCAAAGATGCGGAGGATATTGCTCGGCGGCACGATTTCAAAACGCGGCAGCGGTTCGATGAACGGCAAGATGCCCCAGCGGTCAGTCATCTCGGACGTGACGGACACGGGACTTTCCAACCGCAGCGGCACGCCGTCCGCGCCGTAAGCCTGACCGAAGCGATAATTTTTCTGGTTGAACGCGCCGTTGTTGTAGAGCGCCGCGCCCCAGAGCATCGCGCCGTGGCGCATCATGCTGTGGCCGACATTGTGAACGATATTCGCATGGCACGGCGCGCAGGTTTTTTCCGCGACGCGCAAATCGCCGGGATTTACGAACTGAATAAATTCCGGCGACTCGTGATTGAGTAGAACGGTCGAATCGTTCGGATTTGCCGAGCTTTCCCAGAACACCGGATTGCGCGGGGCAACATGCGCTTGCGTCTGCTTGAGTCCGGGCGTCGCGTTGCCGCCGTGACAATCCGTGCAGCCGAGCACGACATTTTTCGATGCGTGCATCGGCTCGCTGCCCTTGTGACATTCCAGACAGCCGACGGATTTTTTATCCGCATCGGCTTGTGATTGGTCAATCCAGTTTGGCGGCGGCAAAGCGTGCGTGGCTTCGGCGGGAATGCTTTTCGACACGGAAATCTCTGGGCCAGAGCCGTCGTTTTGTGCGAGTAGTCCAAAGCTGGCCGCAATCCAGCCCGTCACGGCGAGCGCGATAAGGTGACGAGCGGAAAATGATTTTGTTTTCATATCAGTAAGTCAGGGTGATGGCGATGAGTCCGCTGTAAGGAAATTCCGTGGCGTTGCCGCTGCCGCTGTTGAAGCCAGGCACGTTCGCGCCGGTGTTGCCGTAAATATCGCGGTAGCCCGCCCCCGGAATCAGCACGCCGAATCCGGCGGAGATGATGATGTTATCGGTGAGCAACGGACGGTATTGGAAGCCGATGCTCAAATCCTCCCCGATTTCATTGCTGATTTTTGAGGTGAGCAGCGCGGTCTCAATCGGCGCTGTTTGCGCGAGCAAAATATAATTCGCATTCAGGAACGAACGCAGCTTTGGCGTCAAATCGAATTCCGCGCCGACACCAAAAATGTAAACACCGGGATTCACGAAGTTCGCCTGACCTTCAGTTTTACTCGTCCGCATGTCCGGCACGAGGCTGCTGGAATTTTTAAGGTTCACCATCGTGCCGCCCAAATTGAATCCCTGCCGCGACCAAAAGCTGAACGGGCCGCCGGTGAAATTCGGGTTGTCCACGATGGTGTCAAAGCCGCGACCCGTGCCGTCGGTGCTGTTGCCGTCGCCAGACGCGTAAAAAAACGACGCCTTGTAGCGCGCCCAGTCGTGGTCAATGGAAAGCTCCAGCGCGGCCATCTGGGCGTTGATGTTCACCGCGTGGCCGGCAAGATTGTTGAAGTCATCGCGACCGAGCGCCTTATAAAATTGATGCGAGATGTTGATCGGTCCGATGTGGCCGTCGCCGCCCCAGCCGAGATAATACGCATTCACGTCATGCGCCTGCACCGTGCCGATGGGTTCGGGGCGGACAAGATTGCCGTTCTGGTCGTAATGCGTGCCGCCGAAATCTTGGTTGTAGAGAAAACTCCATTCCGCCGTATAACCGGGCCAGATAAAATCCTGCCGGTAAAGATTGCCGATATAAACATTCTGATTGCGATTATCGAACGTGTTCAGTTCCGAGTCCGTGTTCTTTTCGCGCATGTTGAAGACGGCGAGATTGTATTGGAAAAGATTGTTGTCCCAGTTGCCGAACAAGCGCACGCCGGAATTGACGTCGTTAAAAATGAAACCGCGAAAGTCTGCATTAAACGCCTGATTGCCCGCGCGCACCGAGGTGAAATCGTAGTTTTCCGACCAGTCCTTCAAGTGTAATTCCACGAACGCCTGTTGCAGCGCGAAATACGTTTTCGTGCGATCCGTGCCTTGCGCCGGATTGGGCGAGACCACGCCATTCTCCTGCGTGTCGAGATAGTTCACATTGAAAACAGGCTCTAGTTTCACTGCCCAATCCACGGGCCGGAAAACCGTTTCGCCCTGAAATAGATTCATTGTGAACGCGAGATTGTTCTGGATACTGATCTGCTCACCTTCGCCGTAAAAACCGGATTCGCCGGGGTTCGCCGTGCTGACGCCACTGGCCACCGGCACGCGTTTCACTTCCGTCACCGTTTCGGACGACGCCGTGAGGTCGAGAAAAATATCCTGACCGATAATCGGCAAATCACCCTTCAACACGCTTTGGCGGTAAGGCGACCATAGCAACGGCTCAGGGCATTCAAATGGATTTTCGATGCTGCCACTCGTGTAGCGTTTCCACGGCGTGAAACCAATGCGCCAACGATCTGGCACCGGCACCGTGTTCGTCGGATAATCCGATTTTCGTAGCGTATATGTTGGCACGCTAAAATCCTGATTTACTTTCAACTCGCGGCGCACGTTCGTGCGCGGCAAAGCCAGTCCGTTTGTGAGCGGTTCGGAACCGTAACTGCGCGGCGGTGGACTGGGCGGCGGCAAATTTTTTCCCAGCCGGGAATTTGCGCGCGGCAATTCCATCTCCGCCGGAATCGCCGGTGGCGTGAATTCCGGCGGCGCGGTCGGCTCGTTGAATAATGCGGCCGGCGTGGTCGGCGGTGATTTCAAACTCGCTCCCGGATCGGGATTAAACTGTGGTTGTGCCAGAGAATTTGTGATGACGACGACATTGTGCGTCCACCGGAAATTCGTCTGCGGCGGCTCCGGCAATTGAACTGGATTAGGGTCGGGACTGAAAATTTCCGGGGATGCGGGCGGACTATTTGTGCTGACTGCCTGATGCGGTTTCACCGCGTTATCCGCAAAACCCGCCGATGATACGCCAGCCACCAGTCCGGCCAATAGCAGCCGCTGAAGAGAACTTTGATTTGCCTGTGATTCAGGCTGAAGCATTTCCCCTATGAGAATTTGTTTATTTTCGGAAAGCAAGCGCTTATCATCGCTGCGTGGTGAAACGAACTTTGTCCATCTGGCTTTTCGCCTTGCTGGTTGCGCAGCCGGTAGCCGCCCAGCTTACGCTGACCGATGTCCAAACCGTCATCGCACAGGCCATCAGTCGCGCCACTAATCTGCCGGCACCGCTCAATACCAATGCCGTCGTCGCCGTCACCGACCGCGAAGGTTGGGTGCTCGGTGTTTGGGCGCTGAATACCAATCTGCTGGGTGACGATGATCTCGTCGCCGAAGCCATCGCCAAAGCTGGCACCGCTGCTTTTTTGAGCAGTGATAACAATGCTTTTTCATCGCGCACCGCTGGCGACATCGTGCAGCAGCATTTTCCCATCGGCATAAAAAACAAACCACCCGGTCCGCTCGTTGGCGTGAATTTTTCGCAGCTAGGTTTCACCGACATCAATACCTTTAAGGCTCCCGGCAGCGTCATCAGTTACGGCAGTTCGCCCGGACTCACGCTCGTTGCGCCGCCGCTGCCGCTAACCGGCGGACTCGAAGGCACACCCGGCGGTGTGCCGCTTTACCAAAACGGCGCGCTCGTGGGCGGCGTCGGTGTCGCGGGCAATGGCGTGGCGGTGACGGACATCACGCCCGCCGTCATTACCAAACCCGATAGCGACGAGGATGCGGCGCTCGCCGGTCAAATCGGTTTTGCGCCGCCCAATAAAATTCTTGGCTCGAAAGTTTTGGCGGCGGGTATCCGGCTGGAATACGTCCGGACGAAAACCAGGCTGGGCGCGGCGATTCCATTCGGCAGTTTACCAGGAGCGGAAATTTCGCCGTTTGCATTAACCAATTCACCTGCGCCGTTTCCATATCCCGTTGCGACCATCGGCGGCGAAACTGGCGAAGTGCGCCAGCCCATTATTAATGATCCGTCATTTGTGCCGCTTGGTGCCGCGCGGCTCACGGACATAGAAGTTTCCAACATCATCAGCGCCGCCGCGAACCGCTGCCGCATCACGCGCGCCGGCATCCGGTTGCCGGCCGGTTCACCCGCGCAGGTCTTCATCACCGTCGTCAATAATCCCGGCGTGGATGGCGTCGCGCCCGTCGTGCTCGGCACCTTTTGCACGTCGCCAGATACAACACGGTTCAGTTGGGATGTTTGTGTGCAAAAGGCGCGCACTGCCGTGCTGTATTCGTCATCGAATCGCGCCTACTCCACGCGCACCGTCGGTTTTCTCGCCCAGAGTTTGTATCCGCCCGGCATCAACGGCACGACGAACGGGCCATTTTTCGGAATGCAGGAGGAAGTTTCCGTCATTACTTCCAACTCCATCAGCTTCACCAATCCTGTCAACGGCGCGGTCTTCAACACCGCGACGAACGTGGACGCCGCCGTGCCGAACGGCATCACGATTTTTCCCGGCGGCTTTCCGCTCTATCGCAACGGCGTGCTCATTGGCGCGATTGGTGTGAGCGGCGACGGCGTGGATCAGGACGATTTGATTTCCGCCAGTGGCGCGGCCTTGTTTCCCGCACCGATTTCCATTCGTGCTGACCAGACGCAATACCGTGGCACGCGTCTGCCCTACGCCAAGTTTCCACGCAATCCGGCGTTGTAATCACTTCGCGTCCATTTTCCAAATACCATTCCAGCTCGCCGGTGGATGAATGACAAGGGTGGCGCAGCGGGCGGACAACGTCTTGCTCGGCCCGTCGGAAAATTCCTTATCGAGCGCGGCAAACAGCAACTGCGCCTCGATGAAACGGCCAAAGTGATATTCATCGAACGCCTTTTTGTAGCGTGCACAAATCTCTGCAAAGTTTGGCGGCGTGCAGGGATTTTCGCACTCGAATAATTCCACCGGCTCGCTCTTGCCCTTCACGACGACGCGGTCAAGCAACCGGTGCGGGCCTTGCGAACTGAACTGCGCGAAGGCATCGCGCGTCACCAACATCCGCGCGCCGTAGTATTTCGTGAGCGCCTCAACGCGCGCGGCCTCGTTCACCGTATCGCCGACAAGTCCGTAATCCAGCCGCAGCGCGGAACCTTTATTGCCCACCAACACGCCGCCCGCATGCAGCGCGACGCCGTAGCCGAAGAGCTTTTGCACTTCCGGCGACAACGTGGCGCGTAGTTTTTCCATGGCGGAAATCAATTTTACCGCAGCGCGGCTGGCGCGGTCGGCGGCGTCCGGCTGTTTTTGCGGCGCGCCCCAGTAACTTAAAAACTGATCGCCTAAAAAATGTTCGAGGTTACCTTCCTCGCCCATGATTGCGCCGGTCTGCGCCTCAAAAACTTGGTTGAGCAGATCAAACATTCCTTTCGGGCCGAGCGCCTCGGCGAGCGGCGTGGAATTACGCAAATCGGTCAGCAACAAAACGACGTCGGCGCGGCGCGGTTCCATGGAGCCGGGATCAGCGAGGACGGCTTCGAGCACGCGCGGCGAAAAATACAAGCCCATCGTGTGCTTAAGCTTCATGCGCTCCAAGCGTTCGACCACGAAATCGTAAACGAATGTCGCCAGACCGATGAGCATCAGCACCAGCAGCGGCGGCATGATGGGCAAAACCAGATTCGCGCGGTCGAAACAGATTTTTGATACGAGCACAAAGCCGATTCCGAGTAGAAAAATCAGGAGCAGCCGTTTGAAAGGCGCGCGGACGAACTGACAAAAACCAGCGGCGATGAAGCCGGCAAGCGTGATGAACAAGCCGGCGGCGAATGGCGGCAATTCGCGGAGCAGTTCGCCGTGCAGCGCGGCGTTGATGATTTGGAGATGGATTTCCGGGCCGGCCATCGCCTTGGGATCAAACGGGGTGTCGTGAACGTCCTGAAAAATTTCCGCCGTCGGGCCGACGAGCACGATCTTGTCCTTGAAGAATTTTCCGTTCTCGTAATTGTGTTCCCAAAACTTCGGTGAAAGCACTTCGCCGATGGGATGCGGCCGGTAGCCGTCGCCGGGGCGCGCGGTGTAGCGGAAAAGCCGTTCGCCAAAGCCGGGCGGAATGAGTTCAGGTCGGCCAAATTTGCGGAGCGCGAGCGCGTCCATGGAATCCAGCACCGTGGTAGTAGGCAAAATGTCGCCAATCTGCCCACCGTTCTGACGATAACGCGCGCGCCGCAGGACACCGTCAAAATCCGGCCAGATGTTCACGTAACCCAGCCGTTCGTCGGCCACGGGCGAATGGTTTTCGCTAATCGGCACGATGGACTCGTTGGGGAATTGCAGCTCGATGAGATCACCGCCAGCGGCTTTTTGGGCGCTGATGTTATAGCCAATAACGACGTGGTCTTGGTATTTATCGAGCGCTCGCCGGAGCGCTTCGTCGCCTTCGTTTTGCGAGGCGAACACCAAGTCGAACATGATGACTTTCGCGCCCGCCTCGGAAAGTTTTTCAATGAGCCTCGCCCAGACGGCGCGGGACCAGGGAAAATTATTTTGCAACTGCGCCAGCACCGGTTCGCGGCGGATATCTTCGGCACTGAAGTCGGAAGTGTAAACCGGCTTGTCGATGCCGATGAGGATGAGGCGGTCGTCCATCGGCGTTTTGCGACCCAGCCGCGCCTGCCAGTCCTGCGCGGAAAACTCCAGTTCCTGCAACGGCACAAATCCACGGTGCCACAGGAAGAGAAACACCAGCGTGCCGAGCGCGCAAATGGCGAGGACGATGGCGGAGCGGCGGGTGGCGGGTTTCATCGTTTGGTTTCGGTTAAAATGTAATGGTGTCGCAGGTTAGGCGTCGCGGTCAACCTTGACAATTTAATACAGATGTTAAGTTGTTCTTGTTATCCCAAGACGGCGTAAATATGAAAACCAATTTCCTGCTGGCGGTTCTGGCGGTCGGCGCCTGCGGATCCGTCTGGTCGGCGACGCCGCTGACGGAAAGCACCTTCACTGAAATCATCCGCGAGGCGAACGTGGTTGCCGCTATCAGCAAGTCGACCACACCCGCCGTGACGAACATGATTTTCCACGCGCCTGATTTAGTGCGCACCGGCCCGGCGTCGCGCGTGGAAATGACCGCACCGGATCAGACAATCACGCGGGTCGGCGCGAATACTGTTTTTACCTTTGAGCCGGGCGGCCGGAATATTCAGTTGGAAAAAGGCAGCGTGTTGTTTCATCCGCCTGCCGGGGTAGGCGGCGGAACGGTCAAGTATCGTGGCACTGCGGCGGCGGTGCTAGGGACGACAATGGTCTGTGTGGTGTTGCCGGATGGGCGTTTCAAAATTCTGGATCTGGAAGGCCACGTCAAGGTGAGCTTGCAGAGCGGCATTTATATTTATCTTGAAGCTGGCCAAATGGTGATTGTATCCACCGATGGTAAAGAGTTTAGTGCCGTGCTGTTTTTTAATTTAGCGGAGTTAGTAAACCGTCTGGAATTGGTAGTGGGTTTTTCCAAGGCGTTGTCTTCCCTACCGCTCATCATCACGGCAATCCAACTGCAAAATGATCAGATTAGCGCCGGCACATTGCTCCATCTGGTGTCGTTTCTGCTGGCCACAACTGGATTGGAAATTACTTCCGGCCCTAGGCTCCCGCCGTGGATGTTGAATGCGCCGGATCACACTCAGTATTATATTTCTCCAACGCAAACCCTGCCGTATCAACCTTGGACGGGTGGCGATGCGTATGGCATCCGCAATTGACAGAACTGGTTATTTACCCTAGAAATTTCTTTAATATGAAAAATAAATCCCTGTTGCTGCTCGCGCTAGCCGGTCTGGCTCTGCCGTTGCGCGCCGCGCCGCTGACGGAAAGCACCTTCTCAGAAATCGTCAACGATGTGAACATCGTGTCCGTCACGGGTGATGCGGCCGCGGCCAAGGTCAGTGAAGTTTTGAAAGCGCCGCAGCGCGTCCGCACCGGTCCGCAATCGCGCGCCGAACTTACGGCACCGGACAACACCATCACGCGCGTCGGCGCCAATACGGTTTTTTCCTACGCCGACAGCGGACGCACTTTGAATCTGGAGCAGGGCAGCTTGCTCTTTCACCCGCCCAAAGGGCTGGGCGGCGGCACGATTAAATCCGGCGGCGCAGCGGCGGCGGTATTGGGCACGACGTTGATTGTATCGGCGACGACCGGCGGTGGGTTCAAAGTGATTATGCTGGAAGGCAAAGGCAAAGTGACCTTGCCCAACGGAAATTCTGTCACGCTGACGGCGGGGCAGGAAGTATTTGTGCTGCCGGGCGGAACGGAATTCAGTCAGGTCTTCAACATCAATCTGGACAAACTCGTCGAAGGCTCGCTGCTGATCAAAGGATTTTCACATGAGCTGTCGTCGCTGTCGCTGATTCTGGCGGCGATTCAGGATCAAAACAAAAAACTCAAATCTGGCGCGGCTGCGGACACCGGCACGCCGCCGGAATTTTTCCTGCCGCCGCCCGCGCCCGGCAACGGCCAGAACATACTTGATCCCGCCACCTACCAGACCGCCGTGCATCCACAGTTGGACAACCGTCAATTTAATTCGTTGCTCGGAAGCAAAGACACTCAAGGCCCGCCACCCAGCAATGTCGGTCCCGGCGGTCGTCCGATCGTTATCTTCACTGGACCTCGCGGTTAATTAATTTTCATATGAACCAAAAATATATTCTTAGTGCGGCGACGACTTTTCTGCTCACGCTGACAGCCTTCGCGCAAATGCCGAATGCCAGCCAGCAGGTGGAATCCGTCCAGCAACGCCGCCAGTTGGAATCAACCGCGCAGATGATGATTGCCAGCAACGCCGTGCCGGAACTTTATGCCGGTGAAGCGAGCGACGTCGGCCCGCAATCCGTCATCCAGACCAAAGCGCGCCGCACTTACATCCAGGCGTTTGCCGACGAGCAATGGTTTTATACGGACAATATGTTTCTGGCCAACCAGAACAAACAGGGTGCCGACGTTCTGGTCAGCACGCTGCAGGCCGCGCTCGCGCCAACGCCGTATGATTTTGCCGGCGGCCAACTTGCGCCGCGCCTCGGTTTCCAGCAACAGTGGTTCAACTACGGCATCGCCAGTTCCGCCCAAGTTGCTGCTTACAATTTCAACACCCACACGTTCAACAACGTCAACATCGACCAGTTTGATTTCAATGCGATGACGATTTTCACCGATGTGGCGTGGCGTAAGCAGAACTGGACGTTCACCCTCGGCGGCGATTTCCGCGAACTCCTGCAATCCGACAACTCCCATGAATTCTACAAGGAATACGTGCCGCGCTGGTCTGCCCGGCGCGATTTCTATACCAGCGAAAAAACGGTTTTCTCCATCGGTTACGAAGGAGATTACCGCCTGACCGACACCCAGAACGTGCCGCCACAGAATGGCAGCAACTTCAATGACCGCACGGATAACAGCCTCGTTGTCATCGGGAGTTGGCAGCTTTGCCGTTACGCGATTCTGCAACCCTCCTATCGTTTTCAATACACGCACTTCACCGCTGCCACGCGGGATGATTATTTGAATTCCTTCGGCCTGACGTTCTATTGCCCAATCAACGACTACATCACGTTGCGCACTTACGTCAGCTACGACAGCTTGAAAACCGATGGCTTCTATGTGCAGAACAGCCAGACCTTCAACGCTGGCGGCGGGATAAACCTCACCGTTCGATTCTAAAAATTACTGCGCGGCAACTTGCGGCCGGTGGTAAGTGTGGCAGGTCGCGCAAGAATCCGCGACGCCCGCGCGCGGATTATGGCAGGTGGCGCAAATTTCTTTCGCGGGCAGTAAAACATCCGCTGTATCTTTGCTATGAACCGCGTCATGGCATATCGCGCAGCTGATATTGGCGTGCGGCGCGTGCATGAATTTTGCCGCAGTCAGCCAACGTTCCGTCTGCACCGGCTTGGTAATCTGCGGCCAACCAGCCATTCCAGCTTTCACTTCATGGCACAGCGCGCAACCCGGAAACAATGCGCGCGTTTGGCCGCTCAAAGTCCCGATCTGCGTCGCTGGCCCAAACGTCGCCGAACTGAAAAACACGCGCTGTTCCAAAGCCTCGCCGCTGCCGAACTGCGTCCGCATGTTCGCTAGTTTTTTGGCTGCGAAATTGTTGGCGTCCGTCTGATTTGCTTGCGCTGCGAGGTCGGCGTATTGTTTCGGCAGGCTGCGCAGGAATGCCGTGACAAACTCCGCGCTGCCGTGTGGTAAAATAAGTTGTGGCGTCTCTGGGTCGAATTGTAGCGAGTGACACACGCGGCAATTTTTCTCGAATGCCACTGGTTTCATCAGTGCGCCCATTGCGTCCGGTTGATGGCAGAAGGCGCAATCGAGTTTTTCTCCATTCGGCAGTTTGGGGATGGTTGTGCCGGTTAGATGCAGTGCGTGATTGAATTTCAGTGTGTCCGGGTCGCGCAATTTGTCCGTGATGAATGTGAACTGTGGATGGTCGGTGGCGAAGTGATGAATCACCGGCACTTTTGGCGCAACCGCCATTTTCGTCGCATTGCCGTGGCAGAAGCTGCAATGCACATCCGTCGTCGCCGCCATCATTTTGCCGGCATGTTCCGCGTGGCAGAACGCGCAGGAAATCGCCGGCGCATTTGGCTGGTGAAAGTTTCGGCTGGCGTGACATTTCAAACACGATTCATCAATGGCCGTCGGTTCCGCCGCGTGGGCGCTTGCGAGTTTTTGCAGATCAAAGATTCCCGGCTCCGCGCTTAATGCCGTTTTGACGATTCCGTTCGGGCCAGAATTGCCCGCAATATGGCAGGCCTCGCAGTTTTGTTTGAAATGATTGGTTGCGAATAGCGCGGCGAAGGCTTCGCCGGAATGGGCGCGGGAAATTTCGCCGGGACTGATGAAGTTATTTCGCCACGACGGATTGCCCAGCAAAATCAATAGCGTCGCACAGGACGCAGCGATGACGGCGAGGGTGATGCGTCCGCGCCAGACGCGCAACGTCGGCACCGGCGAGCATTTCGCAATCGGCCGGCAGCAGCTTCCGTCCGGCAGCGGGCCGGAGTCGCAGGCGCCGCCCGGACGCGTGCAAATCCAGCGGCCTTTCGCTTCGCCAGGCCTGGTTTGCAGCACGGGTTTGCATTCGGCGGTGGCGCAGCAGCGGCCTTTGGCGTCGGGACCTTGGCGGCACGCGTTGCCCGTGCACGCGTGTCCGCAAACATAATTCTGATTTGGCCGCGCGTAATTTTGCGCGTCAAAATCCGGCGCGGGCAATTGCTCGCTCATCGCGCACCTCCCGAAAACCCGAACACCAGCACGATGTGCAGCAGCGTAAAAATCATCAGCCCGTAAGTCAGCGGAATGTGGACGAACAACCACAATTTCAGCGCGAGTTGCAACGAACGGTGATAATCGAGTCCATCTTTCTGGCGAACCAGCGCGGCCAGTTTCTCGATTTTTTCACGCTCGGCATCGTTGGCGAAGCGGCGCAAGTCATCCAGTTCGGCAACCAGATAATTGAGTGGGCGGCGTGATTCAACAAAATGCAGCCATAGATTTTTCGGCCCAGCGAAAAATGGCGCCAGCCGCTGCGCATAAAATTCTGCGATGAACGGAGATTTTGCTTCGGCACCGAGCGCGAGATTTTCCGCCTCGGTTTTGAGCGCGTGCCGCAGCGCCGGAATTTTTTCAAAGATGGCTTCGCCGCCGCGCGTGGCCAGCCGGCGCGGTAACGTGCGACTGAAAAATAATCCAACGATGCCGCTCGCGCTGACCAGCGCAAACAGCCACGCGAGCGTAATCTCAAACCAACCGTGTGGCGCGCGGAAATTTAGATGAATTAAAAATAGCACGACGGTGAAAAAGCCGAGGTAGATATGGATTTGCAGCCAGGTCTCGGCTTTGCCCAGCGGAAGGAACGGCATTTTTTTGCGGGCGTTGAAAAAGGTCAGCACGAACATCGCGACGATTAACACCCAGCCGGTGAGGTAGGCGTAGTTCAGCAACGCGTGATGAAAATGCCGGTGCGCCCACACCGCCGCAACCGTGGCCATGAGCAGCGCGAGCAGGCCTAAAATAAGTTGGCGGCGAAAGCGTTTCATAACTTCAGCCACTTCGACAGGGCGTCGAGATTATTTAGATTCAGCCGCGAGAGCGCGCCGTGCGGACAGGCGCGTTCGCACGACGGGCCGCCGTAACTTTCCACGCACAAATCACATTTCGTCGCCTTCGCGATGGGTTTCATTTCCTGATCCAACATGAATTCGCCGTTGCTGTCACGAATCTCGACCATACGAATGGCATCGTATGGACAATTATTGAAACACGCTTTGCAGCCGATGCAGGTGTCGGGATTGATGACGACCTGACCGGCAAACGATTCGCGATGAATCGCGCCCGTGGGACAGCCGATCATGCAGACCGGATCGGCGCAATGCATGCATGCATTAGCGACCATGAGGCTGCCCGTCGTCGGACCGTGGCGTAGAAAACGCGGATTGTTGTCGTGCGTGGAGGCGCAGGCGCGGACGCAATCGTCGCAACGCGTGCAGCGGTCTAAGTCAATGACCATCGACGCCGTGCCGTTGAAAAAACGGTTCTCGGTGAGAAACTCTAAAACTTCGGCGCCGACATTTTCGCGCACGCCAGTTTCAGCGGCGGGTGGCGAATCTAAGTCGTCTTTGACGATTTCCATGGCCGGCGGTAGCTCGTCTTTCGGCAGCGAAGGCAAAACAATTTCTTCCATTGCGCGCGTCGGCACGATGAGCAAATGCGTGTAGCCGATGGCGCGAAGAGAAAAATTAAAATTCACCGGCGCGTCTTTATTGCGCCAGTTGTGGGCGATTTCGCGAAGACCATAATGATGACCCGCACCGATGTAATTCAAAGTGCGTTCGCCGCCGCCGAATTTTTGGCTCAAGCGCGCGAAACCAGCGCGCAGCAAAACTATCCCGTTCGGATAATCGCCTTCCGACACGATGACCGGTTCTTTTTCCGGTCGCACGGTGCCAGCTTGCGCGAGGCGTTTGTATTCGCCAGACCAGTCGTAGTCGCCGTAAGTCGCGAACTCGACCTGCTCGGCGACGCGGTCAAGCTGCTCCTTGTTCAGGTGTTGGAACATCGGCGTGGCGCGGAGATACGAGGCAAGCGCGCGTTCGCGGTAGATTTTATTGACGTGCGTGCGGAGCGCGTCGCTGTATTTCATCAGGTCGCGCAAACCTTGCCAGCGGATTTCCAAAAGCTCAGCGTCGTCCGAGTCGGCAAAAATTGTGGACGCGCGCGGCATCCGGCTCAACGCACCAATTTCACCGAACAAATCTCCCGCCGTCATCTGCTCGGTGCGGTGTTCATTCAGCACGCGCGGTAAATCCTGAAGAAAAACGCGCACATTCTTTTGCGTCTGGCGGGCGCCGAGGCCAGCGGCTTGCTGTAGTTGCGCGCGCGAAAAAGTTTCCGGCGGGCGTGAACCATTCCACATTTGGGCGAGCGTGCGAAAAATTCCTTTTTTGCCCGGTGCCTGCCGCCCCAGCAGCGACGGCGCGAGATCAGGTTTCAGCACGACGCGCGTCACGCCGTTCAAAATCAGAAATGCCGACGTGCCATAATCGCCTTGCCGCACGATGATTTCGCCCTTACGAAACTTGAGGATGCGCGTGTCGTTGCGGAGGATTTCGCGGAGCGGCGTGCGCTTGGGAAATTGCGTTGCATCCATCCCGCTGAACGGCGCGGTGGCGAGCAGGCGATCAACATCGGCATCCGCCATGTTCGCGTCAAACGCGGCGTCCCAGCGTTGCGGACGTTCGAGAATTGTCGGGGCGGCGGCCATTTTAAGCGTCGAGCACGAGATCGTTTTTCGGACGGCAGACGCACGTGAAGCAACTGCCCGCTTCCGGCGTGGCGTCCGGCTTTTTCAAATAATCCACGTCGCCCGACTTGATGGCGACCACGCACGAGCCACAACTGCCCGCGCAACAGCCGGAATCAATCTTCACGCCCTGCGCCTTGGCAAATTCCAAAAGATTTTCCAGCGAAGGCTCCCAGCGCACGGTTTTATTCGAGCGCGCGAATGCCACATTTATTTTCGCAAGGTGAACGGTTTCACTGGGCGAGGGAACGACGGTTTTTTTCTTCACGGTAGCGGGGCCAAACGCTTCGAAGTGAACATCCTTGTCCGGCACCCCCCACGCTTCGAGACCGTCGGTGAGGCTTTTCATGAACGCGCCGCTGCCACAGAGAAAATATTCAAAATTGTTCGACGGCAAAATTTCCTTCAAAAGCTCAATGCCCACGCGGCCTTCGTGCTGATAATCTTTGCCCTTCACATCCTTTTCGCTCGGCTTGCTGTAGGCGATGTGCAAATGAATGTTGTCATTTTCCGCCGCCAGTTTTTCCAGCTCGGCCTTATGGATGTGCTCACGGACATTGCGCACGCCGAAGAAAAAATACACCTCGCGCTTGGAACCGCTGGCGGCGATGGCGTTGGCCATGCTCAACATCGGTGTGATGCCCACGCCGCCGGCGAGCAGCACGATTGGATTCGTCTTCGTCATGTCCAAAAAGAAATGGCCGGTTGGCGCTTTGACGTTGAGAATGTCGCCTTCCTTCACCAAGTCGGTAAAAAAACTGGAGCCCGCGCCCGGCGGTAGCTCCGGTTTGTCCGGCGGCGCTTTTTCCTTTTTGATGGTGACGCGGTAATACTCTTTCTGATGCGGACTATCCGAAAGCGAGTAACAGCGGATGAGCGGCTTGTCCCGGCCGGGCAGATCCAGTTGGAACGTGAGGTATTGACCGGGCTTGAACTGCGGTAGCGGACGGCCATCGTGCGGTTTGAGGTAAAATGCGTGGACGTCGTCGCACTCGCGAATTTTTTTGACGACGGCGAATTTGCGGATGCCATTCCAGCCGGTCTGTGCTTGCTCGGCCTCGCGGCAACGGAGCTTGGTCTCGGCCAGTTGGGCGCGAAGTTTTTCCAGCGTCGCGCGGTTTTGTCGGTGGTCGGCCAGGGCGCGGAGCAGTGACCGGAAAATTTCCAAAACGAGCCAGCCGAGTAGTCCGCCCAGCAGCAGCAGCCCGACGGTGAAGCTTAAACTGCCTCCGCTGGCACGGTGCAGGGATTCAATTAGGGTTGCATTCACGCGCCCACTCCATTAACCAATTTAACGCTGTGAGTAAAACAATTTATCGCCAAGTCGCCGGTTTGGTCGCGGCCAGTGTTTTTATGACCGGTGCCGCGCGCGGTGCGGACGCGGCGGCCAAATTTCTGGGCGCGAATTCTTGCGCCAGTTCCAGTTGCCACGGCGGCGGCGGCGCGGCGCAAAACCAGTTTTTGGTCTGGTCGCTCAAAGATTTTCATTCGCAACGGCCCACGGCCACGCTGACCACCGCGCGCTCGAAGCAAATTGCGGATGTGTTGGGAATCAAAGACGCACCGGTGGACGCGCGTTGCACGGTTTGCCATGCGCCGCTCAATGCGGTTCCGGAAAATCTGCGCGGCGAAAATTTCAAGGTGAGCGACGGCGTCTCCTGTGAAAGCTGCCACGGCGCGGCGGAAAGCTGGTTGCGTGCGCACACGCGCAAAGATTACACGCGCGCCGATCGCACGGCGGCGGGCATGCGCGACCTGCAAAATCTTTACGTCCGCGCCAACACCTGTGTGGCGTGCCATCAGAATGTGGACACCGATATTTTGAAAGCTGGCCATCCGGAATTGATTTTTGAACTGGACGGCCAGAGCGT